>NZ_MUND01000205.1:0-7471 GCF_002154375.1 Streptomyces glaucescens
GACGTCGTACGGCTTCAGGCCGAGCGGGGGACCGGGCGGGGGCTTGTACATCATGTCGCGGATCTTGACGTTGACATCGGTGATGATCTTGCGGGCGATGCGTTCCGAGGGCGCCGAGACCGCTGCGATCAGGGCGTCCTCCGCCTCCTTGCGCAGGGCCAGGCTGGGCGGGAGCACGGAGACGCCCTCACGGGCCAGCTTGCGCTTGATCCACCACTGTTCGTCGTAGTCGGCCTCGAGGTCGCTGGGGAGGGGTTTCCCCGCGCCGGGCAGATCCTCGAACTCGCCGCGCGCCTTGGCGTCGCGGATCTGTTTGTCGGTCCAGGACTCGAAGCTCACGCCGGGTGGCTTTCGCTCGGTCATGCGGCCATTGTGCCGGACGCCGTCGTGCCGGGCGATTTATCATGCGGCGGTGGCAGGCCAACCGGTCCGGCGCACAAGGGTGTTACAGGACGTTGAGGAGCAGCACGTGCTCGAACTGACCATGGCCTCCGTCTCCGGAGCGGACGCGGGCGCCACGGCCGGCATGCTCATGGCTGACGCGCCCAGCGAGCCGGGAGCCGTGCTGCGGGTGGGCCGGGACACGTCGGTGTGCCGGCTGGTGACGCCGGAGGACTGGCTGTTCGTCTCGCGGGTGCACCTGGAGTTCGTGTGCGGCCCGGACGGCGCCTGGCAGGTGACCTGGCTGCGCGGCTCGCAGCCCGAGCCGTCCTCGGAGGTGCGGCTGACGGTCGGCGACCACGCGCAGCCCCTCGCCTACGGCGGCACCGCACCGCTGCCCCGCGGCGGCAACGGCGAGGTCGTCATCCACGACCGCACCGCCCCGCGCAGCGTGAACGTGGGCTTCTACCACGAGGTCTGAGCGTCGGAAGGCGCCCGGCCCGGTTCAGCCCAGCACCCGCGCCAGCGCGAAGCCGTCGTACCCCTTCGGACCCACCGTCTGGATCGCCGTCCCGCTCAGCCTGGGGTGGGCGGCGATCAGTTCGACGGCCGCGCGGGTGCCCTGGACGTCCGGCGCGTCGCTGCCGGCGTCGGCGATCCGCCCGCCCCGCACCACGTTGTCGACGATGATCAGGCTGCCCGCGCGGGTGAGCCGCAGCGCCCACTCCACGTAGTGGGCGTTGTTGGCCTTGTCCGCGTCGATGAAGACGAGGTCGAAGGGTGGCGGATTCTCGTCGGCCAGCTGGGGCAAGGACTCCAGCGCGGCCCCGACCCGCACTTCGACGATCTTCTCCAGGCCCGCGCGGGCGACGTTGCGGGTGGCGATCTCGGCGTGCTTGGGGCTGTACTCCAGCGAGATCAGCCGCCCGTCCTCGGGCAGTGCGCGGGCGAGCCAGATGGTGCTGTAGCCGCCCAGGGTGCCGATCTCCAGGATGGTGCGCGCCCCCTGGATCTCGGCGAGCAGCCGGAGGAACTTGCCCTGCGGCGCGGTGACGCTGATCTGCGGCAGTCCGGCGGCCTCGCTGTCGCGCAGGGCCGCGCGCAGCGGCTCGTCGTCGGGACAGAGGCGGGCGGAGAAGTACGCGTCGACGGTGTCCCAGATCTGCGGCTCGCTCATGTGCTCAGCCTCTCCCATCCGGTGCGCCGCCACACGCGCACGGCACGCCGGGACCGGGCTCCGCACCCCGGGCGTGATCGATTTTGCGCCGCGCGGAGGCATGCGGCCCCGTGCCCTTATATCGTCTTTCGGACAAAAGCAGATCGGACGTCAGGTGAAACGGGGGTGGCCTGCGTCTTCTTCCGAGGGGCGGGGCGAGCCTCATAGGGTTCGCCAGGCAACTCACGTATCGGGCACGTGGGGCGAACGGGGCGGGAGGCCGACGAGGCGTGGCGAATGCGGAGCACGGTGGACGATCTGCGGGTGCCCTGGGAGCGACGGCGGTCGGCGCGACCGGAGCCCGACTGCGGGCTGCCCGGGCGGCCCTGTGGCTGATCGCCGCGGTCCTGGCGGTACGGCAGCTGGCGGTGGTCCTGGGCACGCCCAGAGGTGAGCGGCTGACCGACCTGGAGACCTGGGTGGGCCCGGGCGGCGTGCTGCACGTGGAGGGCTCGCTCTACGACTCGACGCGCTTCACCGGCACCCCCTTCGGCGGCCTCGTCCTCAAACCTCTCACCCGTTCGGCCGAACAGGCCCTCGGCTGGGGCTGGACCTTCGGCACCCTCCTGCTCGTCGTCGCCCTCGGCCTGGTCGCCGCCCGCGCCCTGCCGCGCCCGGTCAGCCGCCGTACGGCCCTGTTCGCCGCGCCCGCCGCGATCAGCCTGCTCATGCTGTCGCTGCCGGTCCGCAACGCCTTCTGGCTGGGCCAGACCAGCATCCTCCCGGTCCTCCTCGTCCTGCTCGGCTGTTTCGTCGTGCGCGGCCAGCGGGCCGGCGGCGCCCTGATCGGCGTCGCCGCCGCCCTCCAGCCGACCGTGCTGCTCTTCGCCCCCCTGCTGTGGTTCACCGGCCGCCGCCGCGCCGCCGCCTCCCTCGGCGCCACCTTCGCCGCCGGTACGGCACTGGCCTGGGCCGCGATGCCGCACGACTCGTCCACCTACTGGGTGCACCACCTGGCCGGCACCGGTCTCGGCGGTCCGGCCGACGACCTCGCGAACCAGTCCCTGCACGGCGCCCTGCTCCGCCTCGGCCTCACCGGTCCGCTGGAGATCGGCCTGTTCCTCACCCTCGGCGCGGCCGTCGCCGTGCTCGGCGTGCGCCGCGCGGTGCGCTACGCGCGCGACGGCCAGTTACTGCTCGCCGTCGCCGTCACCGGCTGCGCGGCGGTCGTGATCTCGCCGACCACCTGGCAGCACCAGCTCCTGTGGGTGCTGCTCGCGGTCGTCGGGCGGGTCGGCAGGCGGGCGGCCGACCGCCCGGTCTGGCCGGTCGCGGTCATCCTGGTGATGACCGTCCCGGCCAAGTGGATGCTGCCGGACATGGGCTTCCTGCATCCGCTGCGGGACAACATGGTGGTCCTTGCGGCCGTCCTGGCCGCCGTGGCGATCCCCTTCGTCTCCCGCACCTCGCCGTACTTCCGCTCGCCGGTCCCCACGGAGTACGCCGCCCCGGTCCCGGCCCGCTTCCGGCACATCCCGCTGCTGCCGTTCCTGCGCCGGGTCCTGGCCCGCCCGAACCTGCTCCTGGAGATGCTGCTCATCCGCGTCACCTACGCCGCGTACTCGCAGGTCCGGCTCGCCGCGACCGGCGGCACGATCTCCGGCGGCCGGGAGCGGGCCGAGCATCACGGCGAGCAGATCATGGCGATCGAGCGCGTGCTGCACCTCGACATCGAGCACGCCGTCAACCACGCCGTCGTCGAGATCGGCTGGCTGCGCGGCTTCTTCGACTTCTACTACACGTCCTTCCACTTCGCCGTCCCGCTCACGGTCCTCGGCCTCCTCTACTGGCGCCGCCCCGTCGACTACCGCTGGGCCCGCTCCACCCTCGGCCTGACCACCCTCCTCGCCCTGATCGGCTTCTGGCTCTACCCGCTCGCGCCGCCCCGCCTGATGCCGGACCTCGGCATCATCGACACCGTCCACGGCGTCCAGGACTTCTCCCAGCCCGACTACGGCACGCTCACCTCCCTCACCAACCAGTACGCGGCGATGCCCTCGCTGCACTTCGGCTGGTCCCTGTGGTGCGGCCTGGTGATCGCCCTCGTCGCGCCCAGACCGTGGATGAAGGCCCTGGGCCTCCTCCACCCCCTGTTCACCGTCATGGCCATCGTCGCCACCGGCAACCACTGGGTACTGGACGCGGTGGGCGGCGCGGTCGTCGTCCTCGCCGGCTTCGGCCTCGTGTACGTCCTTCAGGGCCCCAGGGCGTCGGCCGCCACCGCACACTCGAACCAGACCGTCTTGCCGCCGCCGGGCCCCGCGTCCACCCCCCACTTGTCGGCCACCGCGTCCAGCAGCACCAGCCCGCGGCCGGTCTCGGAGTCCGGGGAGACGTCACCGGAGAAGGACGGCACCTGATCCGAGCCGTCGGTCACCTCCACCCGGACCGCCGCGGTCTGCCGTAGCAGGACGACCGTGCAGCGGCGGTCCGGGACATGCCGCACGACGTTGGCGACCAGCTCGGTCACCCCCAGCTCAGCCGCGTCCGACAGCTCGGGCATGCCCCACTCGGCGAGGAAGGAGCGGACGATCCGCCGGATGTGCCGCGCGGAGTGCTCGCCGGCCGTGAGGGACATGCGGTACTGGGGGGTGCGTGGCCCCATGAGGGGCGAGAGGAAGTATTCGTTCACGGTACGAGGCTGACGTGACGTCGCTACGCTGGGCTACCGAACAGACACAACGGGTTCCCGCGTGGGCGGAGTTCACCGAGTTGTCGGAGAGGGGCCGTGCGTGCACATCAATGTTCTCGATCCGGGTGCGTCGCCGCTTGATTACTACGGCTTCGAGTTGCGTCGCCTGAGAGAGGCGGCGGGGCTGACGCAGCGGCAGCTCGGGGAGGTCATCAACTACACGGGCTCGCTGGTGGGTCAGATCGAGACGGCCAGGAAGGTGCCCACACTGGAGTTCAGCCAGCGGGTGGACGCGGCGCTGGGCTCGGACGGTCTGCTGTCCCGGCTGGTCGAGTTGGTGCTGCGCAGCCAGCTTCCGGCCTGGTTCCGGCACACAGCCGAGCAGGAGGCGCGGGCCACCGAGATCTGCACCTTCCAACTGCACATGGTGCACGGTCTGTTGCAGACGGAGGCGTACGCGCGCACGGTGCTCGGCGTGCTGAGCCGGGACAACCTCGAAGACCGCACCGCCGTGCGGCTGGCTCGTCAGCGCATCTTCGAGAAGGAGGAGCCGCCGGTCTTTTGGGCGGTTCTGAGTGAAGCCGCGCTGCATCAGGAGATCGGCGGCAGGGAAGTCATGCGCGAACAACTCGCCCGCCTGTTGTCGTTCGAGGGGAACGGCTGGATCAACGTCCAGATCCTGCCGTTCTCCGCCGGTGAGCACACAGGACTGCAAGGCTCATTCACCCTCTTCCGCTTCGATCGGGACCCGACCATCGTCTACACCGAGAGTTACGGCGGAAGCGGGCATCCGACCGCCGATCGGGCCACCGTCGCGAAATGCTCGCTCCGTTACGATCATCTGCGAGCCGCCGCGCTCTCCATCAGGGACTCGGCGGAGCTGATCCGGCGCGTGATGGAGGGACGCTATGGAGAACAAGGCGATACCGGCGGGGATCCAGTGGCGTAAGTCCAGCTACAGCGGCGACGAGGGAGGCGAGTGCGTCGAGATGGCCGAACTCCCCACCACCGTAGCTATCCGCGACTCCAAGAGGCCCAACGGACCCGTGCTCACGCTCGCGCCCGTGGTGTTCTCGGAGTTCGTCGACTGGGCCGCGCAGCGGTGAGTGACTGACGTGGAAACGCCCGAGGGCGGCGGCCAGGGGATCATTGGCCGCCGCCCTCGGGCGTGCTTGAGGGGTGCAGGTCCGGCTCAGTACCAGCCGTTGGCCTGCCAGAAGTTCCAGGCGCCGACCGGGCTGCCGTAGCGGGAGTTCATGTAGTCCAGACCCCACTTGATCTGGGTCTTGGCGTTGGTCTTCCAGTCGGCGCCGGCGGCGGCCATCTTGGTGCCGGGCAGGGCCTGGACCAGGCCGTAGGCGCCGGAGGACGGGTTGGTGGCGTCGACGTCCCAGCCGCTCTCGTGCTCGACGATCTTGCTGAAGGCGTTGTACTGAGCGGCGTTCGGGATCAGCTGCTTCGCGATCGCCTTCGCCTCGGACGGCGAAGCGGTCGTCGCGGCGTGCGCCGGAGCGGCGGTCAGCGCCATGCCGGTGGCGGCGGCGGCCACGGCGGCGGTGGTGAAGGCCTTCTTCGGGGACGCGATGCGGCGGGCGATGCGGGCGACAGACACGTGGAACCTTTTTCTTCGGGGACTGGGGTGTCGCGGCATGCCGGAACCACGCGATGCGGGGCGGGGGCAATGCGTCGGCGCCGAGGCCCGTGGGCTCGTCGGCGCCGTGCGACGTCATCCAGAGAAGCAGGCCTGGAGGGGGTCCGCAATGACCCCCTTTACTAGTTGTGGTCGCATTCAGGCCGAAGGTCGTTTGTGTGACGTGGCTCTCAACGTGCAGGTCAGACGGGCAATTGGCGTGAGCATGGCGTCCGATTTGTCTACTATTTCCCGTCGTATGTGATCTGGGCCCTGTGGGCCGCTTCACTCCCAGGAGTCCCTTTCGGGGCCTCGAATGTGACCCCGGTCTCGAAGGCGGCACGTCGCGTGGCCCGCCGGAGGGCCTTCAGGACGGCAGGACCGAGGGTGAAGGTGAGGACCACCGTCAGGAGGGCGCGGCCGAGGTCCCAGCCGAGGGAGGTGGCGAGGCAGTAGGCGAGGAAGCGGGCGAAGTTCGCGGCGGTGCCCGCGGTGGGATCCGGGGCGATGCTCGAGGTGCCGGTCGGGTTCTCGAGGTCCTGCGGGAGGAAGGGCCAGCCCTGCGCGTTCATCACCAGGCCGTACGCGAACGCGGCCAGGAAGCCGTAGCCGGCGAGCAGCGCCAGCTCCCCGCGACCGCGCAGCCGGTGCGGGCCCGGCAGCAGCCCCGCCCCCATCGTGAACCAGCCCATCGACAGCATCTGGAACGGCATCCACGGTCCCACACCCCCGGTGAGCAGCGCGGACGCGAACATGCTCAGCGAACCCAGGGCGAAGCCGAAGCCCGGGCCCAGGACCCGGCCGCTCAGCACCATCAAGAAGAACATCGGCTCGATGCCCGCCGTGCCCGCGCCGATCGGCCGCAGCGCCGCCCCCGCCGCCGCCAGCACCCCGAGCATGGCCACCGCCTTCGCGCCCAGCCCCGACTCCGCGATCGCCGCGCCCACCACGGCGACCAGCAGCACCAGCAGGCCCGCGAAGAGCCACGGGGCGTCCTGGCTGTGGCCCGCCACCGCCGCGGCGGGCGGCGCGAAGAACGGCCACAGCAGCGAGGCCGCGCCGACCGCGCTGGTCAGGGCGAGGGCGATGACCGAACGGGGGCCGAGGCGGATCGGGCGGGCCTGACGCGTCATGCCAGCGCCTCCTCGACCTGGGCGACCGTCAGCCACTTCTGCGGCGCGAGGATCTTCGTCACCTGAGGTGCGAACGACGGGGACGAGATCACGACGTCGGCCGTCGGTCCGTCGGCGATCACCTCGCCCTCGGCGAGCAGCACGACCCGATGGGCCAGCTCGGCGGCCAGTTCCACGTCATGCGTGGCCAGCACGATCGCGTGCCCCTTCGCGGCCAGCTCCCGCAGCAGCGCGGCCAGGCGGGCCTTCGCCGCGTAGTCCAGCCCCCGGGTCGGCTCGTCCAGCAGAAGCAGCGGCGGGCGGGCGGCCAGCACGACCGCCAGTGCCAGCGTGAGCCGCTGCCCCTCCGAGAGATCCCTCGGATGCGTGGCGTCGGCCACCCCCGGCAGCAACTGCGTCACCAGAGCCCGGCACGTGCCCGGTGCGGCGCCCGCGTCCTCGTCGGCCGCCGCGCACTCGGCGGCGACCGTGTCGGCGTA
>NZ_MUND01000205.1:7502-7720 GCF_002154375.1 Streptomyces glaucescens
TCGCGGGGCGGGGTGCGGTGCGGGACGGCACCGCCGACGCGGACCGATCCGGACGCCGGTTCCACCAGCCCGACCAGGGAGGAGAGAAGGGTCGACTTCCCGGCGCCGTTGCGGCCCATCAGAGCGACGGTCTCGCCGGGTGAGACGGTCAGGTCGACGTGGCGCAGCGCCCGCACCCGGCCCCGGCGGACGGCGAGGGCGCGGACCTCGGCGGCGTA
>NZ_MUND01000206.1 GCF_002154375.1 Streptomyces glaucescens
GACGAGGACGGGCCCGCCCCGGCGGGCCCGTCCTGGTCGGGAGGGGGCGTCAGCCGGCGTGGACGAAGTCCCGCACGTGCTTGACGAACTCCTCGGCCCGTTCGGCGATCACCGCGTGACCGGCGTCGATCTCCACGTAGGAGCTGCCGGGCAGCGCGGTGTGGAGGTCGCGGGCGTTCTGCACCGGGATCGTGCCGTCCTGCGTGGAGCCGATGACCAGCGTCGGCGCCTGGATCTTCGGCAGCAGGTCGCGGATGTCGGCGCGCAGGTTGAGGTCGATGTGGCGCAGGGTGCCGGGGGTCGGCTGCATCAGGCCGATCATGCCCTCGACGGTGTCGCGGCCCAGCGAGTTGAGGAAGGCCGGGCTGAACGCGGTGAAGGTGGCGTAACGGGTGAACGCCGCCGTGTTGTCCGCGATGTCCTGCCACGTCGTCATCATGTTGTGGATGTAGACGTCGTCAGGGCCGCTCCAGCCGTTGACGAGGATCAGCCGGCGCACCAGCTCGGGCCGGGTCGCCGCGACGGTGGCCGCGACGAGCGAGCCGAGCGAGAAGCCGAGCAGGTCCACGGGGCCGTCGGCGGTCTCCTCCAGGACGGCGGCGACCTGCCCGGCGAGGACCTCCAGGGTCAGCGGGGCGCCGTCGTCCTCCGCGGAGGCGCTGCCGGAGTACTCGGGCAGGATCACCGTGCTGCGGTCGGCGAACTCGTCGATGAGGTGGTCGAAGATCAGCGACCCGGGGCCGGTGCCGTGGACCAGCGCCAGGGCCGGCCCGGTGCCGGCGACCCGGTAGGGGATCTTCGCGTCGCCCACGGTCAGGGTGCCCGTGGTTACCTCGGCCATTGCATTCTCCTTGGGTGTGTGGGGGTGGGTGGTACGGGTGCCGACAATGGCGTCAGCGGAAGTCGGCCGCGTGGTCGGCGGCCCACTGGGCGAAGTCCAGCGGGCGGCGGCCGGTGATCTCCTCGACGGTGCTGGTCAGCGGGCCCGGGACGCCGTTGGAGGCGGCCCAGTAGCCGAGGACGGCGTCCATGGCCCAGTCGACCGTGACCTCCTTCAGCTGGATCCGCGCCTCCTCGAGGCCGATCTCCTCGAAGCGGACCGGGCGGCCGATCGCCTCGCCGATGAGTTCGGCCTGGCGGCGCTGGGTGATCTGCTCCGGGCCGGTGAGGAAGTAGGCCTTGCCCTCGTGGCCGGGCTCGGTGAGGGCGGCGACGCCCGCCGCGGCGATGTCCTTCTCGTGGATGGCGTCGCAGTACGACTCGGGCATCGGGAAGCGGACGACACCGTCCTCGCGGATCATCCGGTCCCACTGCCACATCAGGACGTTGGTGGCGAAGTGCGCCGGGCGCAGGAACGTCCAGGGGATCCCGGAGGCGGCCAGCGGCTCCTCCACGGCCAGGTGCATGTCGGCGATGGGCTTGCGCACCGGCAGGCCGATCCACTCGATCACCGTGTTGGAGGACAGCAGCACGATCTGCTCCACGCCGGCCTCGCGGGCCGCCGCGATGAACTCCGCGGCGCCCTGCGGGACGGCGTACAGGAAGACCTTGCGGACGCCCTTCAGCGCGGGCCGCAGCGTCTGCGGGCGGGTCAGGTCCAGCGCGGCGGTCTCCACGCCGGCCGGCACGGTCAGGCGGCGCGGGTCGCGGGCGGCGGCCCGCACGGGCACGCCACGCTCGGCCAGTCCGGCGACGACATGGCGTCCGACGTGCCCGCCGGCGCCGGTGACGAGGACGGTCCCGGGTGTGCTCATGACGGCCTCCGCTCGGTGTCCGCCGTGCTCCTCGCCCCCCGCGGGCGGGAGAAGCGGCGGGTGACGGGACGCTCGACCAGGGCGTACAGCGCCCAGGACAGCAGCACGGTGACGGCGGCCCCGGCGACGATCAGCGCGATGCCCGCCGGGACGGAGTAGGTGCGGTCGCCGAGCCATTCGCGGCCCTGCTTCAGGACGATGAAGTGCAGCAGGTAGAAGGCGAACGAGATCTCACCGAGCCAGGTCATCGCCCGGTTGCGGAACGGGCTGAAGGAGCCCTCGACGTCCCGCCCGGCGGTCGCCGCGATCAGCAGGATCACCGGGATGACGCACGTCGCGCGCTGCCCGTACAGATACGGCAGCCAGAAGCTGAGCGCGTAGCCGCCGGCGAGCAGCACCGCGGAGACGGTCATGCCGGGGCCGCGCCAGCGGCCGGCCAGCACCAGGCGCGCGACCAGGATGCCGAGCGCGAAGTCGAGCAGCCGCACCGGCGGCAGGATGTAGCCCGCCCAGTACTGGAGTTCGGAGGTGTCCTCGCCGGGGATGAGCGGGGTCTCGGCGAGGAACAGGTCGGCCAGCACCGGGGTGGCGATGACCGCGATGAGGACGGCCGTGGTCCAGTACTTCAGCCGGTCGGCGGGGATCCTGCGGATCCCGGCGTACAGCAGCGGGAAGGACAGGTAGAACACCGCCTCGGCGGCCAGCGACCAGCTCGGCGGGTTGACGCCGAAGTTGATCCAGAAGTCCGGCACCCACACCTGGAGCATGAACAGGTTCGCGACGGCCTGCGGCACCGTGGTGGCGGCCGAGGCGAACACGATCAGCGCCAGCGCCCAGGCGATCACGTAGTTCGGGTAGATCTTCACGAAGCGGCGGCGCCAGAAGGCCCGCGCCGTGTCACCGGGGCGCGCCGACCAGGTCAGCACGAATCCGCTGAGCACGAAGAAGAAGCTGACGCCCAGTCCGCCGGCCTGGGCGACGGCCTGGTAGAAGTCGCCGTTCAGCTCGGCGTCCGCGAACAGCCCCATGAAGGAGGCGTGGTACGCGAAGACGAGCAGGGCGGCCGGGAAGCGCAGCCCGGTCAGCGAGTCGAGGCGGGTGAGCCGGGTGCGGCCGGCGGCGGATCCGGTGCCGGATCTCGCCGGGGCGCCCGGCGGATCGGCCAGGGCTATCGGGTCTGGTGACACGGTTCTCTCATCTCTCAGCTTGCTGAGCCGCGTATCGCGCCGTCCGGTGACGGGTCACGGTCGCGGATCACGGTCTTGGTACGCATCAGGAACTCGCCGAGCCAGCCGTCGTGCGGCACGCCGGGCCGGATCCAGTACGTGGGGTGGTCGCCGAGATAGACGTTGCTGATCGTCGGCTCCTGGAGCAGCCGGTCGACGAGGTCGTCGTCGCCGGTGAAGGCCGTGAGGACGAGGCTGTGGCGCAGTGGGGCGACGCCCGCCTCGCGCGTCCAGGGGCCCACCCAGACGCAGGGGAAGGGGAGTTCGACACCCGCCTGCGGGGCGTCGGGCCGCGACAGCCGGTGCACCGCCGGGCGCAGTACGGCCCCGCCGCCGGGGAGTTCCTCGACGACGCCGTCCCCGCCGAGGTGGGCGACGGTGCCGCGGGCCTGGTTCAGCAGGTACGCCTCGATGGCGCGGGCGCCGTCGACGGGCTGCGCGGGCAGCACCGCCTTGGGGTCCTCGGGCGGCAGCGCGGGCAGCGCGGCGAGCCGCTCGGCGAGGGCGTCGGCGAGCGGCGCCGGGTCCCCCTCGACCAGCACGGTGGTGGCGTTGATGCAGGCGACGCCGCCCTGGTGGCTGATCGAGTCGACGATGGTGTCGAGGTGGTCGCGCCAGTCGGCGTCGGCGGTGACGAGGATCTTCGACCGGCCGGGACCCTGCGGGAGCACGGTGCTGCCCGCGTACTTGCGCACCACCTCGTCGCCGCCGTACACGAGGCCGTAGTCGGCGCCGCGCAGGATCTCGTCGGCGGCGTCGTGGTCGGTGGGCAGCAGCACGATCTGGTCGGTGCCGAACCCGGCCGCGCGCAGCGCCGTCACCAGCCGGTGCGGGGTGAACGGCTCGCGCCGGGAGGGCCGTACGGCGATCCGGTAGCCGAGCGCCAGGGCCTCCAGCCACAGCGAGTGCGGGCCGGGGTGGTTGCCCGCGGCGTGCACGGCGAACACGTCACCGCGCCGGGTCCACACGGCGCTGCCGTCGGTGGTGGCCCGGTCGCGCCAGTCGGCGACGGCGCCGGCGGGACGCGGCTGGGCGGCCATGTACTCCGCCTGCTCCGCGGCCTCCACGATGGCGTCGGTGGCCGCGTGCACCACGCCCAGCGGCACCCCGGAGACGCGGGCGACGGTCTGCCGGTAGGCGGCGTAGTCCAGCCCGGCGACCGTCTCGTCCTCGAAGATCCGCGCGGCCCGGGCGAGGGCCGCGATCCGCTCGGCGAACGGCAGCGGCCCGGCGCGGTGCAGGGCCGCCATGGTGCGGGTCACGAACAGCTTGGGCACGAGGCCGAGACGGGCCACCGGGCGGCCGGCCACATCGTGCAGGGTGACCCGGTTGCGGGCGGCGAACGGGCCGTTCGGGCCGAGCGCGTCCAGCTCGATGAGGGTGCGCTCGGTCAGCTCCGGTTCGGCCATCAGTAGACCCCTTCGATCACGGTCTCGTTGTCGAACTCCTGCACCGGCGCGATGTCGGCGACCGAGTCCCCGGTCTGCCTGGCATCGGCGGCGCGGACCCGCAGCGCGGTGTCCCGTTCGAGGTTGTCGGGCAGGAACAGGCTCTTGCTGACGTGGTGCATCAGCACCTGGCCCCGCTCGCCGTACGGCACCGGTTCGGCGGTCTCCGGGTCGATGACGGAGAACGTCATGTACGGCGAGAACGGGTCGTACACGCACGGCTCGTCGTCGGTCAGGCCGGGCCGCTCGCTGGCGTTGCCGAGGATCATCGTGCTGCCGTAGCCGCTGTACAGCAGCGCGTCCGGGAACACCTCGGTGCGGTACAGGTGGCGGGTGTCGGCGTCCATCTGGGTGCCGACCCAGTTGATCGCGCGCACCTTGTCCTCGATCAGCTTGGCCAGGTCCTCGCGCTGCGCCAGCCGCTCCAGCACCGGCGGGGTGCACATCAGCACCCCGATGTCCTGGGTGCGCAGCACGTACGCCACCTGGTCGACGATGTGCTCGGCGTAGGCGCCCGCCGCGGCGCCGTCGCCGCCCGCGATCAGCTTCTTCACCCAGCG
>NZ_MUND01000207.1 GCF_002154375.1 Streptomyces glaucescens
ACCGACAAGCTCGCGATCGCCTACCAGGCCGCACTCCATCTCGCGGGCATCCTCATCTGGATCCGACGCTGACCAAAGAGACAGAACCTAGGGCCTGGTGTGGCGGGGCCAGGGGGTGGTGCGGCCAGGCGATGTTCCCGCCTGGGTCGTCGGCCAGTGCGATCACGGCTGTGACGCATTTGCCGACCGGTCCGCGGCGTACCTCGTAGGCCTGGCTGACGGCGAGGGTGATCTCCAGGCCGTGGCGGCCCACGCGCTGGGGGTCGGTGACGGCGACCTCCGGCAGCACCGGGTCGCTGTCCCACACCGACACCCGCACCGCGCCGTCGCTGATCTGCAGATCGAGCATGACAGGACCGGGTGCGTACTTCACGGCGCTGGTGACCAGCTCGCTGACGACCAGCTGTGTCATGCCCATCGCCCGCTCGGTCACCGGCAGCCCGTGCACGGCCCAGAGACCGTCGGGATCCGCCAGCTTCGTGGCCGTGTGGGTCCGTACGTCGTACAGGAAACCCTGGGGGTGCTCAGCCCCCTTGGCGAACACCACCAGGGATCCGTCCGGGCTGACCGCCCTGTTCGGCAAGTCGGGGGTGACGGGGGAGTGTGGCCCCGTCACCCCCGACCGCGCTGCAAGGCAAGGAAGAGGTAGAAGACGGGGAGCGCCAGCGAGTAACTGGGGCTGTCCGCAGGCAGTGTCAGCAGCAGTGCGGCCCGGGATCACTCACGTGATCAGAAACAACGTCTCAGCCCAGGTAGAGGGCGGCCAGACGCGGCAGACGGCGCGCCATCTCGTCTGAGTCGTCGAAGTCAAAGGCCCAGGCAGGGTCCAGTTGCGGGTAGCGGATGGTAAATGCGTCTGCAGGGAGCTGATCGCCGGTCGCCGTGACGTGTGCGTCCCAGGCGATGCCCAGTACGTCCTCACCCTCCAGGTCGAGGCCGTCGGCCGCGGAGGCTTGCACGACGGGCAGTTCGGCGAGGGCATCAGGATGAGCGACGACGCGCTCGAAGACCTCACGCCCCTGAGCGATCAGCCAGCCGCGGAAGTAGTCGAAGCCGTCGTCTGAGCATCCGCCGTTGATGACGTAGGCAGCGGCCCAGAGCGGGTTGGTGTAGGACTCAGCCAGCAGGTCCCACAACAGCTGCTGAGCCGCGACGATCTCCTCGGCTGGCCGGGCGGCCAGCAGCGAGGTTGCCTCGCGAGCGACCGATTCGCTCTCGTGCGGGTTGATCACCTGGTCGCGGGCTGCCGCGATGAGCTCCCAGAACTGCTGCTTGTTCATGGTGGCAGAGCATGCCACCTGCTACTGACAGCCCTGCGATCCAGACGGTGGGGGAGATCACGATGCCACCTGCTCCGCCTCCAGGCTCGTTGCCGGAAGGGCGACCAGTTCATCTGCGTCGGTCCCCACCCCGCAGGGGCTTCCGGGCGGGTCGTTGCAGAAAAGGGGCACTGGGCCAGGCTTTGGGCAGTTGCAAGAGGCCTTGGACCGGTCCCAGCTTGTTGATGGTGCGGAACAGGTAGTTACCCCCTCGGCCTCCCTGTTGTCGATCACGTCGGATATCAGCTCGTCGGCGGTCGGATCTCCGGCCGTGCTTGCGGCGCCTTCAACTCGGCCGTGGCGGGGTGAGCGGGCTGCCGGCCAGGAGTCCTGTGGCCCAGCGTGCGCTCCGCGGTCGTGTCCGTCCTCACCTCCGCGGTCCCGGGCACGGCAGGAATAACTCCAAGTGCGGCCGTGGCTGACCTGATCATGAGGGAGATTCTTGTGACCGGCGCGACCGGCAATGTCGGGCGCGAAGTTGTTGTTCAGCTCTTGGCCGCGGGCACCGCTGTGCGGGCGTTGGCGCGTGATCCCGACTCGGCCGGGCTACCAGAGGGAGTCAAGGTTATGGGCGGCGATCTGTCCGAGCCGGACACGCTGGAGGGGGCGCTGGCCGGGAGCGACGCAGTGTTCCTGATCTGGCCTTTCCTCACGACCGAGGGCGCCCCGGCCGTGCTGGAGGCGATCGGGCGCCATGCCCGCCGCATCGTCTATCTCTCATCGTCGGGCGTGAACGAGGACGCCGAACGGCAGACCGACCCGATCAATCAGCTCCACGCCGACATGGAGCGCCTGATCGAAGAATCCGACGTGGAGTGGACCGTCCTTCGGTCGAACACCATCGCCTCCAACGCGCGCGGGTGGGCAGCGCAGATCCGCACCACGCGCGTCGTTCGCGGTCCCGACATTGCCGCCACGGCAGTGATCCACGAGCGCGATATCGCGGCTGTGGCGGTGCACACGCTGACCGATGACGGGCATGCCGGTGCGAAGTATGTCCTGACCGGCCCGCAGGTACTCAGCAGAGCCGAGCAGGTACGTACGATCGGCGAAGCGATCGGCCATTCGTTGCGCTTCGAAAAGGTCCCCGTACAGGTCGCACGACAGCAGATGCTCGCCGACGGCAGGCCACCCGCTCTCGTCGAGGCCCTGTTGGCCAGCGCTGAAACGCGGCCCGAGTCGAACCTGATCACATCCACGGTGGAAGAGATCACCGGAGCGCGGGCGCGCACGTTCCGTTCGTGGGCGGAAGAGCACGCGGGCGACTTTCGCTAGTTCGCGCGCAGAGTCCGCACGCAACCGGATTTTTGTGAGGCAGCAAGGGCTGCCGGTGACTGGTCGCGGGTCACCGACTGCGATGTGGAGATCCGCAACCACCACCGGGTGCGGAGGTGGCGATGACGCAGGCCGTGAACCGGCCGCCGCCAAGATGGCCGCGGAACTGCAAGACGGTATCCGGAGGAGCGGGCTGTGCGGAGGCCTGCGGTCTTGGAGTGCTTCGTCGGGGATCAGGCGCAGGTCCGCGAGCGGTACGGCGACGAGCGCCGGGCGATGAGCGCGGCGACCTTGCGTGTCGCTGGCGAGCCCGCGTGCTGGGACCCCGTGCCGCCGCCTGCCAAGGTCAACGCCTACCGGCACATCGCGTGACGGAGCCAAAGGGCATTCTGTGTTGCACAGTTGGCGGCTCGTGCCGGAGTGAGTACGTGTACTCATGCCCCAGGGTGGACGGCGCCAGCATGATGCGCGCATGCGATCGATATCTTCCCCGAGGTCCGTGCTGGTGGCCGCGCTGGGCTGCCTCGTCCTGTCCGCCTGCGGCACCCAGCAGGCCGCCTCCGACCGCGCGGCCCCCGCGGGCAGCGCTGTGAAGGCGACCACCTCCCCGAAGGCTCCGCAGAGTGCGGAGGACCAGGAGGTGCGGTTCATCGGGCTGGTGGGCCAGGCGATCGACGCCTGCTCCCCGGACGCCCCCAGCGACAAGGGCGACAAGGGCGGCGAGGGTGTGCCCGTGCCCGAGGGGCTGGTGCTCGAGGAGGAGCCCACCCCGAGATACGGGCCGGGTGAGACCCCGCCGGCCGTTCCGGGCGACGCGGAGGAGGCGCCCGTTCCCCTTCCCTCGGACGCTCCCGAGCCGCCGAGTCCCGCCACTGGCTCCGCCAAGCCCAAGCCGCCGGCCGAGGTCCCGCTGCCCGGCACCGAGAAGTGCTACGGCGACTGGCACGCGGACCGCGTCGTCGAGGCGTTCAAAAACACGAAGGCGACCGGCTACGACGCGATGCGTACGAAGCTGACAGCCCTCGACTACCCGGCGGCGCGGGTGCACCGGATGCCGGACCACGGGGGCCAGTTCCGGGCTCGGGTCGATCTGCGCTTCATGGGCGGTCACGCCGCCCTGGAGGTCACCGGCACCGGCAGCGGGGTGATCGTGGAGGTGTTCGGGGCTCCGGAGACGGAGGACGTGAAGCTCACCGACGTGAAGCGGAAGCCGCGCCTGGACACCACCATGTGAGAAGAGGACTGACGGTCAATGACGGGAGGCGGCGCGGTGGGGTGCGATGCACACGCGCTTCTCGACGGGCGCCTTCTCGATGTCGTCGAGCCGCACACGCAATCCCGGCGCGCGCATCGTCGGCGTCCTCGAAACGGCGGTCGTGGAAGAGCGTGCAGCGCGTCTACATCAGGTTGGCGCGCACGCACGCCCGCACGTGTCCGGTCCGCGCAGCCATGCCGCCAGCACCACCGACCCTGCTCGATGCGGCGGGCCGCGGCTTGTCTGCCGGTGATCACCTGCCGTGGGACGTGGTGAACTGACGAAGGGCCAGTGGGCCCGGCTTGAGCCTCTGTTGCCGACGGGCATCAAGCCGGGTCGTCCGCAGGTGCGGACGCGGCGGCAGTTGATAGTCGGCATACGGTGGCGGACCCGGACGGGCGCCCCGTGGCGGGACGTGCCGGAGCGCTATGGTTCGTGGGACCGGGCCTATGACCTGTTCCGGCGCTGGCAGCGGGACGGGGCCTGGGCGAGGATCCTCACCCAGCTGCAGGCCGAGGCGGACGCGAAGGGCCTGATCACCTGGGACGTGAACGTCGACTCCACTGTTTGCAGGGCCCACCAGCACGCCGCCGGGGGGCCCTCGGCGGCCGAGCAGGCCGCCTCGCCACCGACCACGCCCGCGGGATCGACCCCCGCCCATGCCGTCCTCCAGGCCCTGCCCGCCTCCGCCACGGTGCGCTGCTCCTTCGACCGGCACGCGCTGGACGGCGCGCCGTCCGCGCGGCCCTGCTGGACCTGGTCGTCAGCCCGGGGGCGCGGCTCCGCCGCCGCGGTCAGGCCGCCCGCGCCCTACCCGCACGCTGAAGTTCGCCGGCGGCACCTCGTGGGAGAAGACCCGCCGCCTGCCGCAGCCGTCCGCCCACGACGGCGACCTCCGCCAGCTCGCCTACCAGCTGATGGACGCCGCCGGCCTGCAGCGCGGCCGCCTCACCGGTATCGCCCTGCGTCGCGGCGAGGACCTCGTCGACGCCGCCCGGGCCGCCCAGCAGATCAGCCTCGACGGCACGCGCGAGGACCGGCTTCCGGCTGAACAGGCCATGGACTGCATCCGCGACAGTTCGGCCCGGACGCGATCGGACCGGCGGCCGTCTTCCGTCGGGCCTCCTGACCGGCAGCCCGCCTCAACTACCCGTCGGCCTGGCGGCGGCCGGTGCCGGTCCTGTCCGCGCGGGGCTGCGCCCAGGGCCGCGGTAGCGCGGCGGTTCAGGCCGAGGGCGCCGGAGCCGCCCGGACGTCTCCTTCGACGGAAGGTCAGACGGTGACGAGCGAGTCGTCTGCCGGTCGGACCCCGTTCAGCCGGTGGCGCGCGGCGGTGAGTGCGGAGGCGATGTCGCGGGTGCCGGTGGACACGCACAAGGTGTAGGTGACGTCGTCCAGGCGCTGACGAGCTTCCCGGCTGCCGTTCTCGGCGTGCAGGGCGCGCAGGGTCTCGTACTGCTCGACCAGGTTCCGCAGCACCGCCGGGTGTGCCATGAGCATGGGGACTCTCCCTTTCGCAGCCACTCACAAGGGTCGTACGCGCATGCGTATGCCCAGGGCTCTTGCCGACATTCCCCCGTGGTCGCCGGGGGCTGGGCGGCCGGAGTGCTGGGCATCCGGTAGCTCGTCGTGAGCGGGAGCTTCTGCACGTCGTTGTCGGCGCCGGTGGTGACCCCGCTCGCTCGGAGTGGCGCTTGGGGCCGGTCCAGTCGGTTACTCGGCCGGTATGACTGACACACGCCCCCTTGCCCTGGTCACCGGCGCGTCCAGTGGGATCGGCTACGAGCTGGCTCGGCAGTTCGCGCTGCACGGATACGACCTCGTGGTGAACGCCGAGGACGAACGGCTGGAGTTGGCCACCCGCGACCTGCGGGAGACGGGCGCGGAGGTCCGCGCGGTGCGCGCCGATCTCCGCGCCGCCGAGGGACGGTACCTGCTGCTGGACGCGCTCGACGGGCTGACGGTCGACGTCGCCGTCCTCAACGCGGGGGTGGGTCAGGGTGGCGCGTTCGTGGACACCGACCTCGCCGACGATCAGGAGGTCATCGACCTCAACGTCACCGCGACGGTGCGGCTGGCCAAGCCGCTGTTGCGGGCCATGGTGACGCGTGGTGCGGGCCGGATCGCGTTCACCTCGTCCGTCGCGTCGACGATGCCCGGTGCCTACCAGCCGGTGTACAACGCGTCCAAGGCGTTCGTTCAGTCCTTCGCGCAGGCGTTGGCCGAGGAGGTGAAGGACACTGGTGTGACGGTCACTTCGTTCATGCCGGGCCCCACGGACACGGACTTCTTCCGCCGGGCGGGCATGGCGGACGACACCCGGATCGGCACCATGAAGAAGGACGATCCCGCGAAGGTGGCCGGGCAGGCGTTCGAGGCGATCGTGAAGGGCGAGACGAAGACCACGGCCGGGTCACTGAAGACGAAGGCGCAAGGGCTGGCGGGGAAGGTTCTGCCCGACGGGGTCAAGGCGGTGGCCCACCGGCGGCTGGCGGAACCGGGAACCGGAGAGCCGGACACCGAACCAGGAACCGGCAACGCCCCCGAGTAGCGGCAACGAGGCAGGCGGGGGGTGACGACCGTGCGCATCGCGTGGCGGTGCTGCGCAGCGGAGAAGCTGACGGGCTGATCGCGCAGGGCGTCGGCGCGACTGTGCTCGCCGTAGGCTTCGCCGCCATCCCGGACCGGCCAGGGGCGTGTAACTGCCAGAAGCTCGGCTCCCAGAGCGGTCGGCCGCCGCTTCGACCCGGTCGACTACCGCCGACGCGACGCGGTCGAGTGCGGGATCAGCCGCCTCAAGAGACACCGCGCCGTCGCCACGCGGTATCACAAGCTCGTGGTCCGCTACGAGGCAACCGGCGCTATCGCCCCGTGGCGGATCCTGGCCCGCGGCATCGTCACTGGCCCGAGACCGTCGTGGCTGACGCGGTGCTGGCCGGTGTCGCCGGCAGCGCCGTGTGCTGAAGGGCGCCGGTGGACACCGGACTCGTACTCCCGGCGCGGCACCGTCTCTGTTTGCTGAGCCGGCGCCTCCTGCACGGCGGCCCGCTCGGTGCGGCAGATGTCCCGTGAGGCCACGGCCCCGAGCACGCCCGGCCGGGTTCCCACCCGACCTCGGCACGCTGGCGTGGACAGTGATCTGCGTGACCTGCACCGGGTGAGCCGTGTCTCACCGCCGCAGCGTTGCTATGCAACGGGGTGCATAGCAAGATCGGATGCATGGCGCTCGAGCACGCGATCCTCGTTTCCCTGCTGGAGAAGCCGGGCTCCGGCTATGAGCTGGCCCGGCGGTTCGAGCGGTCCATCGGGTACTTCTGGACCGCCACCCACCAGCAGATCTACCGCGTGCTCAAGCGCATGGAGAGCGACGGCTGGGTCGACGTCCGGGATGTCCCGCAGTACGGGCGTCCGGACAAGAAGGAGTACTCCGTCGCCGCGCCCGGCCGGGATGCGCTCTCCGCGTGGCTGTACGAACCGACCGAGCCCGAGAGCGTACGGCACGACCTGGCGGTGAAGATCCGAGGCGCCGCCTTCGATGATCCGGCCGCCCTGATCAGCGAGGTCGAGCGGCACCGGCAGGCGCACACGGACCGCCTCGCCCACTACCTCGCGGGCGAGACCCGCGACTTCGGGGAACCCCCGGCGGACGGTCCGCTGAACGCCGAACGGGAGCTCCAGCACCTCGTGCTGCGCGGCGGCATCGCGTACGAGCGGATGATGATCGCCTGGCTCGACGACGTCCTCGCCACGCTCGCCCGCTTCGACGCCGGTCGCTGACCGGCCGAGCAGGCCTCCGGGACCCGTACCCGAACCACCCCCACCCCTCCCAGCCGAAAGGCGGCACCCATGGCCGACGCGCTGCTCTTCAACCCGCGGACGTACGACCCCGCGCACTTCGACCCGGAGACCCGCAGGTTGCTGCGCGCCACCGTCGACTGGTTCGAGGAGCGGGGCAAGCGCCGGCTGATCGAGGACTACCGGACCCGCGCCTGGCTCGGCGACTTCCTCGCGTTCGCCGCCAAGGAGGGGCTCTTCGCGACCTTCCTCACGCCCGCCTCCGCCGCCGCAGAGGGCGAGGGCGACAAGCGCTGGGACACCGCCCGCATCGCCGCCCTCAACGAGATCCTCGGGTTCTACGGCCTGGACTACTGGTACGCCTGGCAGGTCACCATCCTGGGCCTCGGCCCCGTCTGGCAGAGCGACAACCCCGCTGCCCGTGCCCGCGCCGCGGAACTGCTCTCTCAGGGCGAGGTGTTCGCCTTCGGACTGTCCGAGAAGGCACACGGCGCCGACATCTACTCCACGGACATGCTCCTGGAGCCCGACGGCACGGGCGGCTTCCGGGCCACCGGCTCCAAGTACTACATCGGCAACGGCAACGCCGCCGGGCTCGTTTCCGTCTTCGGCCGCCGCACCGACGTCGAGGGCCCCGACGGCTACGTCTTCTTCGCCGCCGACAGCCGCCACCCGGCGTACCACCTGGTCAAGAACGTCGTCGACTCCTCGAAATACGTCAGCGAGTTCCGCCTCGAGGACTACCCCGTAGCCGCGGAAGACGTCCTGCACACCGGCCGCGCCGCCTTCGACGCCGCCCTCAACACCGTCAACGTGGGCAAGTTCAACCTGTGCACCGCCTCGATCGGCATCTGCGAGCACGCGATGTACGAGGCGGTCACCCACGCCCAGAACCGCATCCTCTACGGTCGCCCCGTCACTGCCTTCCCGCACGTGCGGCGCGAGTTGACCGACGCCTACGTCCGGCTCGTCGGCATGAAGCTGTTCAGCGACCGCGCCGTCGACTACTTCCGCACCGCGGGCCCCGACGACCGCCGCTACCTCCTCTTCAACCCGATGACGAAGATGAAGGTGACCACCGAGGGCGAGAAGGTCATCGACCTGATGTGGGACGTCATAGCCGCCAAGGGCTTCGAGAAGGACAACTACTTCGCCCAGGCCGCCATCGAGATCCGCGGCCTGCCGAAGCTGGAGGGCACCGTCCACGTCAACCTGGCGCTGATCCTGAAGTTCATGCGCAACCACCTCCTCGACCCGGTCGCCTACGAGCCCGTCCCCACCCGCCTCGACGCGGCCGACGACACCTTCCTCTTCCGTCAGGGACCCGCCCGCGGCCTCGGCTCGGTGCGCTTCCACGACTGGCGGCCGGCCTTCGACACGTACGCCCACCTGCCCAACGTCGCCCGCTTCCGCGAACAGGCCGACGCACTCTGCGAGTTCGTCCGCACGGCCGCTCCCGATGAGGAGCAGAGCCGGGACCTCGACCTGCTCCTCGCCGTCGGGCAGCTCTTCGCGCTCGTCGTCCACGGGCAGCTGGTCCTGGAACAGGCAGCCCTGGCGGACCTCGACGAGGACCTGCTCGACGAGCTGTTCGCCGTCCTCGTGCGGGACTTCTCCGCACACGCGGTCGAACTCCACGGCAAGGACTCCGCGACCCGGGAGCAGCAGTCCTGGGCGCTCGGCGCGGTCCGGCGCCCGGTAGTCGACAGGGCGCGTTCGGAGCGCGTCTGGCAGCGCGTAGAGGCTCTGTCGGCGGCGTACGAGATGATGCCCTGAAAGCCTCGATGCGCAGCCTCGCACCCGCCCGCGGAGTACGGTGGCGCCACGTACTCCGCGAGGTGTCCGCCGGTGAGTGTGGCGGATCGCCAACCGGGCCGGGCACGTCATTGCCGCACTGATCGTCTGGCTGCGGGCGGACCGGCGGTCCGCCCGCGCGGACTACGCCGCCACCTCCCTACGCCCCCTGCGGCCGTCCCGACGGCTCCCGTCCCCAGCGTCCGCCGGCCCGTGCCAAGACCACCACTGGATCGGCCGCGAGGTCGAGGACACCGCCATCGGGGGCCGGGGAATCCCGTGGGCCATCGCCCCCGACGGCGACGAGACCCGCCCGGTTGCGTGGCCGCGGCCCAAGGGCGGCGGAAGGGAGCGGACCACCGACCCGGCCGCGCTCACCCATCCCGTACCCCTCACCCCGGACACGCGTCCCCGCCGACGAGCGGCGCAGCGCCTCGACGAGGGGACAGCCGCCAACCGGTGAGGTAGAGAGCACCTGCGGCCGCGATCGGGCAGGTACCTCGCCATATGGTGCCTGGGGGTGGTTCTGCGCCGCCGGCCGCGGCGCGGCCCCGGGATTGGCGGCCCTGCCGCCGTCTCCCGCCACGCATCCCGAACCATGCGCCCGCCCCTTGCGTACATCTCACTCACAGACCGGCGGTAGGCTGCCGCGGTGCGCACGGTCGAGCTTCTGTTGGACGAGGCGGCGGAGCTAGCGGTTCGCGAGGCCTGGCGGCGGCTCGCGGACGCGGGGCTGCCCAGTCAGGCGCGTCACCGCTCACCGACCAACAGCCCGCACCTCACCCTGGCCGCCTGCCCGGAGCTGACCGCCCCGATCCGCTGGGGACTCGCCGAGGCAGCCGCCGCCCTGCCGCTGCCGGTGCGGTTCACCGGCGTGGTCCGCTTCGAACGGCCCACCTCGGTGCTGGCCTGGGCGCTGGATCTCGACTCGGCGCTGGCCGGCCTGCACCGTCGGGTGTGGGAGGCGGTGGCCTCGGACAGCCCGCCCGGGACCCTCAACCCGTTCCACGAACCTGGGCGCTGGATCCCGCACGTCACCCTCGGCCGCACCCGGCGGGCAGACGCCTTCGCCGACCGACGGATCTCCGAACTGCTGCCAACGCCGCCGCCGTCCGTCCGGCTCATCGCCCTGCGCAGCTACGACACCGGAACCGGTGCCGTAGAGGTGCTGGAGCCCCGCCCTTGAAACGCCCCAAACGCCGACCGGCCCGATCTCCCTGACCGAAGTGACAGGGGCCAGCGGCACCGTCCGCGATGCCCCTGCCGTCACAGCACTCTTGCTCTGGTCGTCCTGCCCAGTGGTGCCGCGTACTGCGTCACGGCCTCCTTCAGTTCCGCCCGCCAGGCCGGCCACGCGCATACCGGCGCCGGGATGCCCCGAGGGCGCTGACGCGACTGGGGTGCAGCATGACGGGCAGGGCCTTCTGAGCAGTGGGTACTGGCAACGCCTCAACTCGCACCGCGCTCTCGGATCGGGCCCGGTCCGACGGACCCGGTGCGGCATCACGGCCGTGGCCCCGCGGTGAGCTCCACCAGTTCCTCGGCGAAAAGGAGGTCCGCGGCTCCCCGACCGAAAGGCTGACGACCTGGTCGAGGTGGCCCTGCCGAGCTGTGCCAATGCCGTCGCCCGTCCGTCCGGACCCGACTCGGTTGCAGCCTCACGGGGAGTCGGCGGGTGCAGAACCAGTCACCGTGGGCAGCCGCCACGCGCCCGCTTGCAGACGCCGGCGCGGGGGAGAGGCCGCCGACCGGTGGCTTGTCGGACACCCATCCGCGGTGCCCACACGCTGGGCTGCTTGTCCGAATGCGCCACCGACCAGGCCACTGAGGGCGAGGACACCGCAGCGATCGGCATGCGGCTGCTGGTTCCGCACTGCCGCGCACCCCGGACTGTGTGCGCTGACCCCGCTCGACCATCGTCGACCGCCGTGTGACTGAGTCGGGGTGGGCAGGAACCGCTGCTGCTGGCCGCCATCGATGGCGGCCAGCTCTCGAACCGCGGTGCGCGGGCACCCGCCCGGTGCCGACCGGCACCTCGCGCACGCCTTACCGACCGGCGCCGGTGACGTCCTGGCTGACGCAGGCGGTCGGCCAGTGTGCGGACGTTGGCGGTCAGGTCGTCACAAGTTCCTCGGCGAGGAACTTCTCCACGTACTCCCGTGCGCGTCGATCGAAGTCCGCGTACTGTGCCTCTCGCTCGGCGCCTGCGACCGCTTCGCCGACCACGAGGTTCCCCTCGGTGTCGACGCGCTGCGGGCGCTCTTCAGCGTCGGTGAGCAGGCCGACGGCGGAGTGGGAGAAGCCGCAGTAATAGGCGATGCCCTCGCTCAGGTTGGTCTCGAGGACGGTCTGCATCCCCGCCACAACGGGATCGTCGGCGGTGGCGCCGGCCAGGCCCAGCCACAGGATGCGCTTGCCGGCGAGGCGGGGCTTGCTGCGGCCGTAGGCGAACCCGTAGTTCCATACACGGTCGATCCAACCCTTGAGGATGGCGGGCACGCTCTGCCAGTACACCGGGAAGACGGCGATGACGGTATCGGCGTCGAGGATGCGCTGCATGTGGGCGTGCGCTTCGTCCGAGTACCTCTTCTCCCTGTCGCCCCAATCCGGCTGGTCCGCCACGTTCATACGAGGGTCGAATCCCTCGGCGTGCAGGTCGAGCAGGTCGACGCGGTAGCCGGCGGCTTCGAGCAGGGCGGCGGCGCCTCGGGCCGTGTGCGCGGTGAGGGAATCGGTGCGGTGGTGTGCGACGACCACGAGGGCTGTCCTGGTACGGCTGTCTTGCTGCGGCACGTGCATCTCCCAGCGGGCTCGGTCAGTTGGACAAGTCCAGTACAGCCGCGACGGCATAGATGATCCATGGGAGAAACGCTCAGAAACATAGGAGATCGTCTACGGTGTCTTCCGTGGATCCTTTGAGTTCGCTCCTGAGCGGCATCCGGGCCGAAGGCTCGGTCGTCAGCCATGCCGTACTGACGGTGCCCTGGGTCATCCGCTTTGCCGACGCCGCGCCGCTCACCATGATCAGCGTGCTGCGGGGTGGCGGCACCCTGCTGTTGCCCGACGGAACCGAACGAGTCGTCAGTGAGGGCGACACGGCCATCGTGAGCGGCCCCGAACCGTTCCACCTCGCAGACCATCCCGCCACCATCAGCAGCCCTCACGCTGCATACGAGATCGCTTGCTTCACCACGAACGAAGAATGCACCGCCCAGGAACTCGGCGGCATCCACTGGGACGCCGACTCAAAGGAGGCGACCGCGCTCATCGTGGGCGCCTACCGCGCCTCGGGCCACCGCCACGAACTACTCCTGCGGGCTCTGCCGCCCGTCCTGGTGGTGGAGGAGGACGCCGAAGTCTGTGCCTGGCTGGAGACGGCCGCCGCCGACGCCGCACATCACTCGGCCGGTTCACAGGCGCTGATGGACCGGCTCCTCGACTGGGCTCTGGTGTGCACGCTGCGCACCTGGTTCGACAGGGCGGGCGCCGACGCGCCCAGTTGGTACCGGGGCCTGACCGACCCGGTTCTCGCCCCCGCCCTGCAGTCCTTCCACGACCGGCCCGCCCAAGCGTGGACGGTGGCCTCCCTGGCCGCCCGATCCGGCGTCTCCCGGGCGCTGTTCGCCAAGCGCTTCACCCAGCTGATGGGCCGTCCGCCGCTCGCCTATCTCACCGAATGCCGCTTGAACGAGGCCGCGGCGCTTCTGACCGACACCAACCTCGGCATCGCCCAGATCGCCAGGTCCGTCGGCTATGCCGACGCCTTCGGTTTCAGCGCCGCGTTCAAACGCCACAAGGGCCTGAGCCCCAGCATGTTCCGCGTCGCGGCGGCTTCGACGGGTCCGGGTTCTCTCCGGCCGAGGTAGCCGACGGCGCGGCGGAGCTGCTTCGCGAGCCATGGGTGCAGCAGTGGGCAGTGAGACACGAGTGCCGCGTTACGCCGAGGTCGGGCGACCGGGACGTCCCGGATGGGCTGCCGTCCCGGACGGATCGCGCCGCCCACGGGCTGGCAGGACCTGCGTCGCGCGGGGTGAGCGTTCCGAGGGCCTGTCGAACAAGAGGGCACCTGTTTCCACTGGAAACGCCGAACGACACCGTGAACGAGGCCCGCGCTCGTCATCGGAGGCGTCGGCCGGCGTGCACGCCGCGATGACGGCCTCCTCCGCCAGCGCCTGCACCTCGCCCGGCTCGGTGGTTCGCTCAACCCGTCAGGGGCGATGGGGGCTGGAGTGCGGCGTCCATGCCGACTCCATTGCCTTCAGCTGGTTCTCGCCCAGCAGACGGCCTGCTGATCAGCCACCAGCCGAACCGCCGGGCCAGCACCCCCCGGCCGCAGTCGCGGACCGTCGTCGGCTACCCGGGCCGACGCAGGGTGGCCTCGGCGACGGCGATGGTGCCCTGGGCGATCGCACAGAGCGTCTGGTTGCCGTCGGCGTCCAGCAGAATCACGTCGCAACGGCAGACGACCCGGGTGCGGCCCGGGCGCACGACCTGGGCGTGGGCGCGCAGTACCGCGCCCCGGGCGGGGCGCAGGTAGTCGATGGTGTAGCCGGCGGTCAGGAGCCCTGGACCGGCAACCGTACCGGCGGCGAAGGTGAGCGCGTTGTCGGCGGCGTAGCTGAGGACACCGCCGTGGACGAAGCCGTTCTGCTGGCGCAGCTCTTCACGGACATCCAGTTCCAGGGTGGCGGCGCCGTTGCCGAAAGCTGTCAGCCGGGCGCCCAGGTAGACGCTGAAGGGCTGGGAGGCCAGCGCCTCTTGGGCGAGTGCCAGATCCGGAGAGTATGCGCTCATCACGACCTCACTTCACTAGTGAACTGAGCATCGTGTTGCACGGCCCGCTCTGTCAAGATCGGCCCATGCCGCCTGAGTCCGACCACCGCCTGTTCTTCCTCCTGCAGCGGGCCGCCCACAACCTGCGCCTGACCGCGGACCGCCGCTGCCTGGCCGCCGCCGAAATCACCACCGCCCAGCTCGGCGCCTTGTTCGCGGTGCAGGATCAACCGCGCCTCACCCAGCAGCAACTCGCCCGAACCCTCGGCCTGCACCAGTCCGCCGTGACGTCGCTGGTCGGCCGCCTCACCGCCGCCGGGCTCCTGGTCAGAAGTGCCCACCCCCAGCAGCACCGGGCGGTCGTACTGGAACTGACGGACGCGGGCACCGCCGCGCTGCGCTCTGCCGGTCCGGAGATGGATCGGTTCAACGCAGAAGTGCGCGATCTCCTCGGCGACGACGGTTTCGCCCAAGCCTCGGCCATGCTGCACAAGCTCGCGCACTGGCACTCGTGACCAAGACCGGCGGACGGTTTCGCCCGCGCCGTAGGCACAGCTGCCAGCGACCGCCGCCGTGGTCGCGTCGGGCGGCGCGGACCTGCGCGGGCAGGCCTGGCGCCGACGGGGTGTCCAGTTCGTCGGCGAGGCCGGTGAAGGTGCGCGCCGCTCTCGTCCGGGACGGCAGCAGCTCGCCCTGCTGTTGGCCGAGCCCCGCGTCGGCGGGGGAACGCGATTCTGGATGCGGGCCGGGACAGCTACCCGTGGAAGCGGCACGCTGCCGTGGCGCCGGGCCCGGTGTGGACGGCGCTGATCCCGGCGACCATGCCGGACACCGAGGAGTTCGGCGAGGCACCGGTCGGGCGGCCCGCCCAGCCCGCCGAGATGTCCCCCGCGTACGTCTTCCTCGCCCTCGCAGGAGGCGTCGTACATCACCGCGGGGTTCGTCAACGCCATGGGCGGCACGCCACTGTCGTAGCGCGCCGGGGCCCGGTCGGCTCGCAGGCGGGGCGCCCGGCCCGTCAGCTCCGGCCGGCCGCGAGCGCCCCACGGTGGCTGCGGACGACATCGGCGTACGCCCGCGCGCTCGGCTTCGGGCGGCGCCGGAACGTCGTGCGGTCGACCTCGTGCAGGCCGAGCTGAGCGCCGTACCCGAAGATCCACTCGAAGTTGTCCATGAGCGTCCAGTGGCAGTAACCGAGGACGGGCGTGCCCGCGCGGACCTGGGCCGCGAGTTCCCGGACGGCGGCGGGGACGAAGGCGGCGCGCTGGGTGTCGTCCGAGGTCTGGATGCCGTGCTCGGTCACCAGGACCGGCACGCCGGACACCTCGTGGGCGTACCGCACGGCGCCGGCGAGGGAGGCGGGTTCGATGGCGGTGCCCATGCCGTTGAGGTCACCGTCGACCACCACCTCGCCGTCCGGACCGTGGACGATGCGCTCGTAGTTCTGCACACCGATGAAGTCGTCGTGGCGTGCCTCGCGCAGCCAGTGGTCGTAGACGGCGGCGCGCTTGGCGTCGCGGCGTGCCTCGCCGCCGGGGATCGCCACTTCGTCGGCGATGGCGATGGAGACGCCGACCGGCAGGTCACCGCGACGGGCCTTGATCGCGTCGCGGGCCGCGCGGTGGGCGAGGGTGAAGGCCGCCTGGAACTCCTCCAGCCGGTCGCCGGGGATGACGTTCGCGCTGGTGTAGGTGTCGCTGTCGGCGGCGCGGGCGGCAGCCGCGAGCATCTGTGCCTTGAGGTGCTCCGCTTCGGCCGGCAGCTTCGCCCCGGCCTGGAGGAGCTGCTCGAGGTTGGGTTCGTTGAGGGTGACACCGTAGGCGATGCGGTCGCCGAAGCGGGCCATCACGCGGTCGCACTGCTCGGCGAAGAGTGCCGGGGCGTCGGCGGCGGTCCAGGACCCCGCTGCGGCGAACCAGTGCGGTGCGGTGAAGTGGCTGAACGTCACGAGGGGGGCGAGGCCGCGTTCCAGGCAGCCGTCGACCACGCGTTCGTAGTGGTCGAGGGCCTCGGCGGAGACGACGGCGCGCTCGGGTTCGACGCGGGCCCATTCGACGGAGAACCGGAAGGCGTTGAGTCCCAGTCCGGCGGCCAGGTCCAGGTCGGTCTCCCACAGCCGGTGGGACCGGCACGCCGGACCGCTCGGCTCACGGAACAGCGAGGGGGTCGTGCGCTCCAGGAACCAGGTGTCGCTGGCGCTGTTGTCGCCTTCGGTCTGGTGTCCCGAGGTGGCGACGCCCCACAGGAACGTCTCGGGCAGGGTGACGGGTGTCATGAGTGCTCCTTGCAGGGGGGAGTCGTTTACGGGGGTGTCACTGCGATGGCGCGGGAACCGGCGTGACGAACGAGTGGCGGCCGGGTCCCACGTCCTGGAAGTGGGTGCCCGGCAGGTCGACCTGTGCCGTGACGCCGGGCGGTACGAGGACATCGACGAAGAGCGACCCGCCCTCGATGCGCCATCCGGCCTCGGCCCGGCCGTACGGCGTGTCGTGCTCGGCGCGAGCCCAGGTGAGGCCGCCTCCCGGGCGGGGCCGGACCAGCAGCCGCCGGTAGCCCGGCTCGGCGGGGGCCAGGCCGGCGACGGTGCGGTGCATCCAGTCGACGATCGCACCGAGGGCGTAGTGGTTGAACGAGGTCATCTCGCCGGGGTTGACACGGCCGTCGGGCAGCATGCTGTCCCAGCGTTCCCATACGGTGGTGGCGCCCATGTCGACCTGGTAGAGCCACGACGGGCAGGACCGCTGGGTCAGCAGCCGGTAGGCGGTGTCCACGTGCCCGGTGTCTGTCAGCGCGTCGCACACCAGCGGGGTGCCGAGGAAGCCGGTGCCGATGCGGTGCCCGCGCGCGGCCACCAGGTCCGCGAGCCGGTGCCCGGCCTCGGCACGCTCGGTGTCGTCCCGGATCAGGCGGAAGCACAGGGCGAGGGCGTAGGCGGTCTGGGTCTCCTCGGCCAGGTGCCCGCCGCCGGTGTGGAAGCGGGCGAGGAAGGCGTCGCGGACCGCGTCGGCGAGGGCGTGGTAGCGCGCGGCGTCGTCCGTGTGCTCCAGGACGTCGGCCGTCCGGGCCAGCAGCCGCGCGGAGTGCGCGAAGTATGCCGTGGCGACCAGGGAGGACGAGGTCATCGCGCGACCCGGATCGTCGGCCGGGGCCGTCGGGTCCAGCCAGTCGCCGAACTGGAAGCCCTCGCCCCGGACCCGGTCCGGTCCCGCGAGGCGGTCCACGGCGTCGACCCAGGCGCGCATCGAGGGGTACTGCTCGCGCAGCACCTCGGTGTCGCCGTACCGCTCGTACAGCACCCAGGGGACTATGACGGCCGCGTCGCACCAGCCGGCCATCGGCGGGTTGCCGGGCGGGAGGGAGACCGGGGTGATCACCGGGATGTCGGGGCTGAACACCGGCGGGACGCCCCGGGCGTCGTCGCTCTGGTCGGCGGCGAGGTCGCGCAGCCAGGAGCGAAGGAAGCCCCGGACGTCGTAGAGGAAGGCGGCGGTGGGGGAGAAGACCTGGACGTCGCCGGTCCAGCCGAGCCGCTCGTCGCGTTGCGGGCAGTCGGTGGGCACGTCGAGGAAGTTGCCGCGCATGCCCCGCACCACGTTCTCGTGCAGGCGGTTCAGGGAGGCGTCAGAGCAGGAGAACCAGCCCGTGCGGGGCAGGTCGCTGTGGAGGACCACGGCCGTGACGTCGGCGGGGTCGAGCGCGCCGGGCCAGCCCTCGACGTCGGCGTAGCGGAAGCCGTGGAAGGTGAAACGGGGCTCCCACTCCTCGCCCGCCGGGTCGCCGCGCAGGACGTAGCGGTCGGTGGCGGTGGCGTTGCGCAGCGGGCGCGTGCACAGGTCGCCGTCCTCCAGGACCTCGGCATGGCGCAGGGTGACCGTGCGGCCGGCCTCGCCGCGCACGCGGATGCGCAGCCGCCCGACGAGGTTCTGGCCGAAGTCGAGGATCGTCCGGCCGGTGGGGGAGGTGGTCACCGCGATGGGCGCGAGGTGTTCGATGCGGCGTACCGGCGGACTGTCGGCCGGGAAGAGGACGCCGGTGTCGAACTCCAGGACCGCCACCGGCTGCCACGCCGAGTCGTCGAATCCGGCTTCGCTGAAGCCGGCCCGCTCCTGGCGGGCGTCGTACGTCTCGCCCTCGTACAGACCGGTGGCGAGGACGGGCCCGGGACTGGAGTGCCAGCCGTCTCCGGTGCCGACGGTCTCGGTCGAACCGTCGGCGTACTCGATGCGCAGTTCGGCGAGGAGTCCGGTGTGCCGGCCGTAGATGTCCCGGGTGCCGCCGTTGAATCCGAGCAGGCCTCGGTACCAGCCGTCGGCGAGGTGGGCGCCCCAGGCGTTGCGGCCCTCGCGGACCAGGTCCGTGACGTCGAAGGACTGGTAGCGGTGGCGGTGGCGGTAGCTCGTCCAGCCGGGAGCCAGCACGTGGTCGCCCACCACGGTGCCGTTCAGTTCCAGTTCGTAGACGCCGAGGGCCGTGACCAGGAGC
>NZ_MUND01000208.1 GCF_002154375.1 Streptomyces glaucescens
ACGGCGACTAGTCGCCGTCGAGCCTGTGAGGCCGCCCCCTGTCGCGAGAGTGACAGGGGGCGGCCTTTTGGCGCAGTGAGGAAGGGGGGCTTTCTCGCGCCCTCATCTACTCATGGGCATCCCAGGGGGACTTCCTTGCACAGACGCCGTATACGCATCGCCCTGCCCTTCTGCGGGGCGGGTGTCGCCGCGGCTCTCGCCGCCACGCTGCTGACCACCTCCGCCGAGGCGGCGACGCCACTGCCGCGGCCCGCCGTCACACCCGCCACCAGCTCACCGTCGGCCGCCGAGCTCGAGCGCCGGCTCGCCACCGCGGTCGCCGGGGACGACACGGCCGGCGCGCGCCCGGCCAAGTCGTCGTACAGCGCGGGCAGCACGGGGCCGACCGCCGACGCGAAGATCATCGGCGGTACGACCACCACCATCACCTCCGCGCCCTGGATGGCGCAGCTCTGGTACGGCGACGACAAGGGCACCGCCGACACCTCCGACGACACCGGCTTCTTCTGCGGCGGCGCGGTCGTCGCGCCGACGAAGATCCTCACCGCCGCGCACTGCGTCGCCGGATACGACTGGCACAACCACGGAGCGGTCATCACCGGCACCGCCCAGCTGCCGGCCGTCGACGACCAGGGCTACATCACCGACCTGCACGGCGGCAGCATCGCCGGCGTCTGGCGGCAGTGGAACCACCCGTCCTACCGGGCGTCCACCATCGACGCCGACATCGCGGTCCTCACCCTGCCGTACGCGGTGAAGGCGACCCCGATCCGGATGACGACGTCCGGCGACACCGCCTCGTACGCCGCCGGGACCAGCGCCAAGGTCTACGGCTGGGGCCGCACCAGCTCCACCCACGACAACCTCTCCGAGACGCTGAAGACGGCCACGCTGCCCATCCAGTCGGACACCGCCTGCGCGAACGCCTGGGGCACCAGCTTCATCAAGGGCCACATGGTGTGCGCGGGCAACCCCGCCACCGGCAGCGACACCGGCACCACCACCGCCTGCAACGGCGACTCCGGCGGCCCCCTGGTGGTGAACAGCCGGATCGTCGGCGTCGTCTCGTGGGGCGTCGAGGACTGCGTCGCCCAGGGCGCCTACGGCGTCTTCACCAAGGTCGCCACCTACGTCGGCGCCACCTACCCGCGCGTGGACGACACCAACATCGACGGCGACCACCGGGCCGACCTGTGGCTGCGCAACGCCGCCACGGACACCGGCTACTCCCGCTACTCCCGGGGCACGTCGTTCGTGGCCGGTGAGAACTGGGGCAGCTGGGCCGGGGTCAACCTCGTCCTCCAGACCGACCTGGACCGTGACGGCTACCAGGACCTCGTCTACCGCCGCAGCAGCGACGGCGACGTGTTCTGGGCCCACTACGTGTACTCCAGCAACTCCTGGGTCACCCAGCGGATCGCCGACAACTGGAAGACGCGCACCCGGATCGTCACCCCGGGCGACGTCACCGGCGACTACCTGCCCGACCTGCTCTCGGTCGACTCGGCCGGCGCGCTGTGGATCTACCCCGGCAAGGGCAACGGCACCTTCGCCGCCCGGGTCCAGTTCGGCTCCGGCTGGAACCAGTACAACCAGCTGCGCGGCCACGGCGACTTCACCGGCGACGGCCGGACCGACCTGATCGCCCGGAACGCGAGCAACGGCTACGTCTACCTGTACAAGGGCCTCGGGAAGACGAGCGGCGGAGCGTTCGCCTCCCGGATCAAGCTGGCCACCTGGAGCAGCACCACCTACAACGCCATCACCGCGGTCGGTGACGTCAGCGGCGACGGCCGCGCCGACCTCCTGGCCCGCACCCCGGGCGGCACGCTCTACCTCTACCGGGGCACCGGGAAGGCCACGGGCGAGATCTTCACCACAAGGATCTCCGTCGGGACGTACTTCAAGCAGTACGACATCCTCGGCTGAAACCGCAGGTGAGCCGGGGCATGCCTGGCCCGCCACCGCTACGCACCGTGCCCACCCGAGCTCCGGGTGGGCACAGTGCGTCATGCAACCCTGTGCCGAGTTTCCCCGTCTGACCCGGCGGGGCGACGATGGAGCGGTACGGGGTCGTTCGTCCGATCCGGCCCGACCGCCACCGCAGGGGGTAACCGACCGACGAGAGCCGAGGAGCACATGTCCGCCCAGAGCACGCCGGGACCCGGCACAGCGGGCGAGCCCGGCGGGGACGGCCCGCGCCGCCGAGCCAAGGGCCGCCGCCGCAAGCCCCGCAGCAGACACCACAAGGGGCTGCTCATCTCGGCCTGGACCGCGGCGGGCATCGTCGTCCTCGGCGGCACCGGCGTCGGGTACGTCTACTTCAAGCTCAACGGCAACCTCGAGAGCGTCGACATCGACCAGGTCCTCGGCACCGACCGCCCCACCAGGACGGACAACGGCTCGCAGAACATCCTGGTCCTCGGCTCGGACACCCGTTCCGGCGGCAACAGGAAGCTCGGCGGCGGCACCGACGACGGCAGCGCCCGCGCCGACACCGCGATGATCCTGCATGTCCACGAGGGACACCGGAAGGCCAGCATGGTCTCCATCCCGCGGGACACCCTCATCGACCGGCCCGCCTGCACCGACACCGACGGCGGCAGCCACCCGGCCGCCTCCGGCGTGATGTTCAACTCCGCGTACTCCACCGGCGGCGCCGCCTGCGCGGTCAAGACCGTCGAGTCGCTGACCGGCATCCGCATGGACCACTACCTGGAGGTCGACTTCTCCGGCTTCCAGCGGCTCGTCGACGAGCTGGGCGGTGTCGAGGTGACCACCACCCAGGACATCAAGGACCCCGACAGCCACCTCTACCTGGAGGCCGGCCCGCACCGGCTGACCGGCGAGCAGGCCCTCGGCCTGGTCCGCACCCGGCACGGCGTCGGGGACGGCTCCGACCTCGGCCGCATCCAGCTCCAGCAGGCCTTCCTCAAGGCCCTGCTCGAGCAGGTGAAGGACGTCGACCTGTTCGGTGACCCGAAGAAGCTGTACGACCTCGCCGACACCGCCACGAAGACCGTGACCACCGACTCCGCTCTGGGCTCGGTGAACTCCCTGATGTCCTTCGCGAGCGGCCTCAAGGGCATCGGCGCGTCCGACATGACCATGGTCACCATGCCGGTCGTCTACGATCCCGCCGACCCCAACCGCGTCCTCCTGGCGAGGACCAAGGCCGACCAGGTCTGGACAGCCCTGAGGAACGACCGGCCCATCCCCCGGTCGGCCACCCAGGGCACGGCCACCGGCGAAGCCGAGGGCGTCGTGAACTAGCCGGGGGCGCGCGGCCGTACCGGTGTGCGGCTCCGCCGCGTGGGCGCCACGGGCAACAGACGGCCCGCGGGGAACAAACGACGGGCACCCCCGGTTTTGGGAGTAGGCCCCAGTCCTGGCAGACTGGTACGTCGGCCCCGGTTCACGCTGCCGCACCCCGCGGAAGCGACCCGGCGCCCTCCCGAACCTAGGAGACACCTTGAAGCGCGACATCCACCCCGAGTACGTCGAGACGCAGGTCAGCTGCACCTGCGGCGCGTCGTTCACCACCCGTAGCACCATCGCGTCCGGCACCATCCGGGCCGAGGTCTGCTCCGAGTGCCACCCGTTCTACACGGGCAAGCAGAAGATCCTCGACACCGGTGGCCGTGTGGCCCGCTTCGAGGCCCGCTTCGGCAAGGCTGCCGCCGGCTCCAAGAAGTAGCGAGCCCCTTTTCGCCGGTCCACGGTCACGCCCCTTCCCCGGGCGTGCCGGGACCGGCGTTTTTGGTCGCCGCCCACTTCACCTTCGTACGCAGTCAGGAGCCCAGAGATGTTCGAGGCCGTCGAGGAGCTCATCGCCGAGCACGCCGACCTGGAGAAGAAGCTCGCCGACCCGTCGGTCCACGCCGACCAGGCCAACGCGCGCAAGCTGAACAAGCGCTATGCCGAGCTGACCCCGATCGTCGCCACGTACCGCTCCTGGAAGCAGACCGGCGACGACGTCGAGACCGCCCGCGAGTTCGCCGCCGACGACCCCGACTTCATCGCCGAGGTCAAGGAGCTGGAGAAGCAGCGCGAGGAGCTGACCGAGAAGCTGCGGCTGCTGCTCGTCCCGCGCGACCCCAGCGACGACAAGGACGTCATCCTGGAGATCAAGGCGGGCGCGGGCGGCGACGAGTCCGCGCTGTTCGCCGGCGACCTGCTGCGCATGTACCTGCGCTACGCCGAGCGGGTCGGCTGGAAGACCGAGATCATCGACGCCACCGAGTCCGAGCTGGGCGGCTACAAGGACGTCCAGGTAGCCGTGAAGGCCCGCGGGCAGATCGAGCCCGGCCAGGGCGTGTGGGCGCGGCTGAAGTACGAGGGCGGCGTGCACCGCGTGCAGCGCGTGCCGGCCACCGAGTCGCAGGGCCGTATCCACACCTCCGCGGCGGGCGTGCTCGTCACCCCCGAGGCGGAGGAGGTCGACGTCGAGATCAACCCGAACGACCTGCGCATCGACGTCTACCGGTCCTCCGGTCCCGGCGGCCAGTCGGTGAACACCACCGACTCCGCGGTGCGCATCACGCACATTCCGACCGGAGTCGTCGCTTCCTGCCAGAACGAGAAGAGCCAGCTGCAGAACAAGGAGCAGGCACTGCGTATCCTGCGCTCCAGGCTGCTCGCCATGGCGCAGGAGGAGGCGGAGAGGGAGGCCGCGGACGCCCGCCGCAGCCAGGTCCGCACCGTCGACCGCTCCGAGAAGATCCGCACCTACAACTTCCCGGAGAATCGGATTTCGGACCACCGCGTCGGCTTCAAGGCGTACAACCTTGACCAGGTCCTGGACGGCGACCTCGACGCGGTGATCCAGGCCTGTGTCGACGCGGACTCGGCCGCCAAGCTCGCAGCCGCGTAAGGCACGTACGAGCAAGTACCCACACGGAGGACGAGCGTGAACCTGCTGCTCGCGGAGGTGGCCCAGGCCACCCAGCGGCTGGCCGACGCCGGCGTGCCCTCGCCGCGCACCGACGCGGAGGAGCTGGCCGCGTTCGTGCACGGCGTGAAGCGGGGCGAGTTGCACTCCGTGAAGGACGCCGACTTCGACGCCCGCTACTGGGAGGTCGTCGCGCGCCGGGAACAGCGCGAACCGCTCCAGCACATCACCGGCCGAGCCTTCTTCCGGTACCTGGAGCTCCAGGTCGGGCCCGGGGTGTTCGTGCCCCGCCCGGAGACGGAGTCGGTCGTCGGCTGGGCCATAGACGCGGTCCGCGCCATGGACGTCGTCGAGCCGTGCATCGTCGACCTGTGCACCGGCTCCGGCGCCATCGCGCTCGCCCTCGCCCAGGAGGTGCCCCGCTCCCGGGTGCACGCCGTGGAGCTGAGCGAGGACGCCCTGGTGTGGACCCGCAAGAACGTGGAGGGCTCCCGCGTCGACCTGCGCCAGGGCGACGCGCTCACCGCCTTCCCCGACCTCGACGGCCAGGTCGACCTGGTCATCTCCAACCCGCCGTACATCCCGCTCACCGAGTGGGAGTACGTCGCTCCCGAGGCCCGGGACTACGACCCCGAGATGGCCCTGTTCTCCGGTGAGGACGGCCTCCACCTGATCCGCGGCCTGGAACGCACCGCGCACCGGCTGCTGCGCCCCGGCGGTGTCGTCGTCATCGAGCACGCCGACACCCAGGGCGGCCAGGTGCCGTGGATCTTCACCGAGGAGCGCGGGTGGGCCGACGCGGCCGATCACCCCGACCTCAACAACCGCCCACGGTTCGCCACCGCCCGCAAGGCACTGCCGTGAGCACCACCCCCACTCTTTCTCTGAAGCACGTGTACGAGGAGGCCCGCTAGATATGGCACGGCGATACGACACCAACGACGTGACCGACCGCGTGACCGGTCTGCGTGAAGCCGCGTCCGCCGTCCGCCGTGGCGAGCTGGTGGTCCTCCCCACCGACACCGTGTACGGCATCGGCGCCGACGCCTTCTCCAAGGAGGCCGTCGGCGACCTGCTCCAGGCCAAGGGCCGGGGCCGCAACATGCCCACCCCCGTGCTCATCGGCTCCCCGAACACCCTGCACGGCCTCGTCACCGACTTCTCCGAGCTGGCCTGGGAACTGGTCGACGCGTTCTGGCCGGGCGCCCTCACGCTGGTCGCCAAGCACCAGCCGTCCCTCCAGTGGGACCTGGGGGACACCCGCGGGACGGTCGCCGTGCGGATGCCGCTGCACCCGGTCGCCATCGAGCTGCTGACCGAGGTCGGCCCGATGGCGGTGTCCTCCGCCAACCTCACCGGCCACCCGGCGCCGGAGGACTGCGACGCGGCGCAGGGCATGCTCGGCGACTCCGTCTCCGTCTATCTCGACGGCGGCCCGACCCCCGGCAATGTGCCGTCCTCGATCGTCGACGTCACCCGCGAGGTGCCGCTGCTGCTGCGCGCGGGCGCGCTGTCGGCGGACGAGTTGCGGAAGGTCGTACCCGACCTCGAGGTGGCGAATTGACACCCCCCGAAGCGGGGCGTGGCATAGGCAGCGGGGAAGAGACCACCACCTTCGGCTTCCCGAGGGACACCTTCCGCATCCTCCACGTCAGCACCGGCAACGTGTGCCGCTCGCCGATCACCGAGCGGCTGACCCGGCATTTCGTGTCGCAGCGGCTCGGCGTGCTGGGCGGCGGACTGATCGTGGAGAGCGCCGGAACCTGGGGCCACGAGGGCGCGCCCATGGAGGCCAACGCGGAGACCGTGCTGGCCGAGTTCGGCGCGGACGCCTCCGGGTTCGTCGGCCGCGAGCTGCTGGACGAGCACGTCATCATGGCCGACCTGGTCCTGACCGCCACCCGCGACCACCGCGCCCAGGTCATCTCCATGGGCCACTCCGCGGGCCTGCGCACCTTCACCCTGAAGGAGTTCACCCGCCTGGTGAAGGCCATCGACCCCGCGACCCTCCCTCCGCTGGAGGACGGTGTGGTCATGCGGGCCCGTGCCCTGGTGCGGGCCGCCGCCGCGCTGCGGGGCTGGCTGCTGGCTCCCACGGCGGAGGCGGACGAGGTGTACGACCCGTACGGGGCGCCCCTGCCGTTCTTCCGCTCGGTGGGCGACGAGATACACCAGGCGCTGGATCCGGTGGTGACGGCGCTGACCGGAGTACCCGCACGGACGTAGTCGCGGGGCGGGGTGCGGTGCCCGGGCCTACATTGGACGTACGTCAGCGTCGACGCCCCGGAGCCCACCATGACGGTCAGCCCTGCCCGTGAGACCGATGTCCTGCGCGCTCAGGATCCCGAGCTGGCCGAGCTGCTGCTCGGGGAGCTGACACGGCAGTCGACGACGCTCCAGCTGACGGCGGCGGAGAACTTCACCTCGCCCGCCGTGCTGGCCGCGCTCGGCTCCCCGCTCGCCAACAAGTACGCGGAGGGGTATCCGGGCAACCGCCACCACGGCGGCTGCGAGTTCGCCGACGTGGCCGAGCGGATCGCCGTGGACCGGGCGAAGGCGCTGTTCGGGGCCGAGCACGCCAATGTGCAGTCGCACTCCGGGTCGTCCGCCGTGCTCGCCGCCTACGCCGCGCTGCTGCGGCCCGGGGACACCGTGCTCGCCCTCGGACTGCAGTACGGGGGGCACCTCACGCACGGCTCGCCCGCGAACTTCTCCGGCCGCTGGTTCGACTTCGTGGGCTACGGCGTCGACGGCGAGACCGGGCTCGTCGACCACCAGCAGGTGCGCGCCCTGGCCCGCAGCCGCCGGCCCAAGGCGATCGTGTGCGGGTCCACCGCCTATCCACGCCACCCCGACTACGCGCTCTTCCGTGAGATCGCCGACGAGGTCGGCGCCTACCTCATCGCCGACGCCGCCCACCCGATCGGCCTGGTCGCCGGGGGAGCGGCGCCGACGCCGGTGCCGTACGCCGACATCGTGTGCGCCACCACCCACAAGGTGCTGCGGGGGCCGCGCGGCGGGATGATCCTGTGCGGCGGCGAGCTGGCCGAGCGCGTCGACCGGGCCGTCTTCCCGTTCACCCAGGGCGGCGCCCAGATGCACACCATCGCCGCGAAGGCGGTCGCGTTCGGCGAGGCGGCCGCACCGGCGTTCTCCGTGTACGCCCATCAGGTGGTCGCCAATGCGCGGGTCCTCGCGGCCGCGCTGGCCGCCGAGGGGCTGGTCGTCACCACCGGCGGCACGGACACGCACCTGATCACCGCCGACCCGTTCCCGCTGGGCGTCGACGGCCGCACCGCCCGCGGCCGGCTCGCCGCCGCCGGGATCGTCCTGGACTGCTGCGCCCTGCCGCACGGCGACCTGCGCGGCCTGCGCCTGGGCACGGCGGCGGTGACCACGCAGGGGATGAGGGAGGAGGAGATGCGGCGGATCGCCGTACTTCTCACGACCGCGCTGCGGGAGCCGACGCGGGGCAGGGCGGTGCGTGCAGAGGTGCAGGAACTCACCGGCGGATTTCCGCCCTATCCTGGCTGAACGGGGTAGGCGAACGTCTGTGCACAGCCGCACGTGCAACCATCGTCGCTACCCGCAAGTCCCCACACATATGCGTGCCTCGCTAGGGTGTGGGACTGAGATGGCCAGCGAGACCTGTGGGGAAGCCCGTGCGTGAATACCTCCTGACGCTCTGCATCACGGCCGCGGTGACGTACCTGCTGACCGGGCCGGTGCGGAAGTTCGCGATCGTTGCGGGAGCGATGCCGGAGATCCGGGCCCGGGACGTGCACCGGGAGCCGACTCCGCGGCTCGGCGGGATCGCGATGTTCTTCGGCCTGTGCGCGGGCCTGCTGGTCGCGGACCACCTCACCAACCTCCACCAGGTCTTCGAGAAGTCCAACGAACCCCGCGCGCTGCTCTCCGGAGCCGCGCTGATCTGGCTGATCGGCGTCCTGGACGACAAGTTCGAGATCGACGCCCTGATCAAGCTCGGCGGCCAGATGATCGCCGCCGGCGTGATGGTCATGCAGGGTCTGACGATCCTGTGGCTGCCCGTGCCGGGCGTCGGCACCGTCGCCCTCACCCAGTGGCAGGGCACGCTCCTCACCGTCGCCCTGGTCGTGATCACTATCAACGCGGTCAACTTCGTCGACGGGCTGGACGGGCTGGCCGCGGGCATGGTGTGCATCGCGTCCGCCGCGTTCTTCATGTACGCCTACCGCATCTGGTACTCGTACGGCATCGAGGCCGCCGCGCCCGCCAGCCTCTTCGCGGCCATCCTGATGGGCATGTGCCTGGGCTTCCTGCCGCACAACATGCACCCGGCGCGGATCTTCATGGGCGACTCCGGCTCGATGCTGATCGGCCTCGTGCTGGCCGCCGGCGCCATCTCCGTGACCGGCCAGGTCGACCCGGACGTGATGAACCTGTTCTCCGGGTCCGAGCGCAACACCGTGCACCAGACGGTCCCCGTCTACATTCCGCTGCTGCTGCCGCTGACCATCATCGCGATCCCGGCCGCCGACCTGATCCTGGCGATCGTGCGCCGCACCTGGCGCGGCCAGTCGCCGTTCGCCGCGGACCGCGGGCACCTGCACCACCGGCTGCTGGAGATCGGCCACTCGCACAGCCGCGCGGTGCTGATCATGTACTTCTGGTCGGCGCTGATCGCCTTCGGCGCGCTGGCGTACTCCGTGAACAGCGCGTCCATGTGGATCGTACTGAGTGTCGTGGTACTCAGCGCGATCGGCCTCGTCCTGCTGCTGCTGCCCCGCTTCAGGCCGCGCGCGCCGCGCTGGATGGAGGCCTTCGTCCCGCCCCGCTACCGCCGTCGCCGGGTCGCACCTGCCGCGTCATCGGTGATCCGGTCCGCGGGGGGCGAGGCTTCAGCGGCGGGCGGGACCGCTGACGGCCATGAGGGCGAGCAGCGCAGCACGCCGGTCGCGGCCGGTGTGGCGTCGGCCAACGGAGCGACCGCCATCGGCGCCCGTTCACATACGAGCCGCTGACCCAAAGCCAGAGCATTCACATTCCGGAGTAGGCTCGGTCGCCCTTGCGTGACATTATGCGCCGCCACTATGTTGAGGCGGTGGCTACTCAAATCATGTCCTCGCCGGAATTACTTTCCTATGTGCGTGACGTCTCCCTGCGGGACGACGAGATATTGCGCGGCCTGCGCGATCTGACCGGTGAACTGCCCATGGGGCAGGCCATGCAGGTCATGGCCGAGGAAGGGCAGTTGCTCGGTTTCCTGGTCGGTCTGACAGGTGCCCGTCAGGTGCTGGAGATCGGCACGTTCACCGGGTACAGCACGCTGTGCATGGCCCGCAGCCTCGCCCCGGGCGGACGCGTGGTCACCTGCGACATCAGCGACAAGTGGCCCGGCATCGCTCAGGAGTACTGGGCGAAGGCGGGCGTGTCGGACCGCATCGACGTTCGTATCGGGAATGCCGCCGAAACCCTTGCCGGACTGCTCGACGAAGAAAAGGCGGGCACCTTTGACTTCGCCTTCATCGACGCGGACAAGGCGAATTATCGTCGCTATTATGAATTGTCGCTCGAGCTGGTGAGGCCGGGCGGACTCGTCATCCTCGACAACACTCTGCTTTTTGGCCGGGTCATCGACCCGGAAGCCCAGGATCCCGACACGGTCGCGATCCGCGAGCTGAATTCCTTCCTGCACGACGACCATCGGGTGGAGATATCACTCCTCCCGATGGCCGATGGCATCACTCTGGTACGCAAGAAAGCATGCTGAGCACCGGTCAGTGCACCGGATCCGGAGCGGCCACACGGTGGTCCGCGGCCAGGTCCGGTGCGCTGATCCGGATCGTCGCGTGCGGCTCACGAGGCGCCGGCACCAGGTGCAGGCGTCGTAGACCGTCCGCTCCCGCATCGGGCAGCGCGTCCTGGCACGCACAGGACTCCTCGCCGAGACCGGCGAACCGGTAGGCGATCTCCATCATGCGGTTGCGCTCCGTGGGCCGGAAGTCGGCCACCAGATGGGCGCCCGCCCGGGCGGCCTGGTCGATCAGCCAGTTCAGGATCGCCGCACCCGCCCCGAACGACACCACCCGGCAGGACGTCGCCAGCAACTTGATGTGCCACACACCGGGCCGCGTTCGCAGCAGCATCACCCCGACCGCGCCGTGCGGACCGAAACGGTCGGCCATGGTCGTCACCAGCACCTCATGCCCGGGATCGGCCAGCAGCTCGCGCAGCGCTGCGTCGGAGTAGTGGACGCCCGTCGCGTTCATCTGGCTGGTGCGCAGCGTGAGCTCCTCCACGCGCGACAGTTGCTCCTCGGTCGCCCGGCCGATGCGCATGTCCAGCTCCAGCGAGCGCAGGAACTCCTCCGTCGGCCCGCGGAAAGCGGCCTGCTCCTCCTCACGCCGGAAGCCGGCCTGGTACATCTGGCGGCGCCGCCGCGCGTCCACGGTGACGTTCCGCGGACTGAACTCCGGCAGGTCCGCCAGCGCCGGCACCTGGTCGGCGGCGTAGCAGCGGACCTCCGGCAGGTGGAAAGAGACCTCGGCCCGCTCGGCGGGCTGGTCGTCCACGAAGGCGATGGTGCCGTGCGCGAACTTCAGCCGCTCCGCGATGTCCCGCACCGAGTCCGACTTCGGCCCCCACCCGATCCGCGGCAGCACGAAGTACTTGGCAAGGCCCAGCTCCTCCAGCTTGGCCCAGGCCAGGTCGTGGTCGTTCTTGCTGGCCACCGACTGCAGAATGCCCCGGGAGTCCAGCTCGATGATCAGCTCCCGCACGCCGTCCGGCGGGCGCACCGTGTCGCCCTCCGACAGCGTGCCCTGCCAGAGTGTGTTGTCCAGGTCCCAGACCAGGCACTTCACCGTGGTCGGCACGTCAGACATGAAGATCCTCCAGGATGGTCACTGTGCCGTCGCCACGGCGTGCTGCGCCAGAATCAACTGGCAGATTTCGTTGCTGCCTTCGATGATCTCCATCAGCTTCGCGTCCCGGTACGCGCGCGCCACGACATGACCGTCCCGCGCCCCGGCCGAGGCCAGCACCTGCACGGCCGCCGCGGCACCGCGGGCCGCGTGCCCGGCGCTGACGTGCTTGGCCAGCACGGTCGCCACGACCTGATCCGGGGAACCGGCGTCCCAGCACGCGCTGGCATGGGCGCACGCCTGGGCCGCGACCTGCTCGTCCGCGTACAGGTCGGCGAGGTGCCCCGCCACCAACTGGTGCTCGTGCAGCGGCTTGCCGAACTGCACCCGCGACGCGGCGTGCCGCGCCGCGGCGTGCCGGCAGGCGCGCAGGATGCCCACACACCCCCAGGCCACCGAGATACGGCCGTAGGCGAGGGCGGTGGTGACCAGCAGCGGCAGCGGCATGCCCGGCGTGCCGAGCAGACTGGACAGCGGCAGCCGCACCGAGTCGAAGCGCACGTTCGCATGCCCGGCCGCACGGCAGCCCAGCGGATCGGCGACCCGCTCCACGTGCACGCCGGGTGCCGAGGCGGGCACCGCGACGACCGCCGCACCGCCTTCGCACTGCCCGAACACGACCAGCAGGTCCGCGTAGTGGGCCGCGGTCATCCACACCTTGTGGCCGGTGACCACGACGGAGTCGCCCGACACCTCGATCTTGGTGGTCATGGCGGTCACGTCGGAGCCGGCGCCGCTCTCACTGAAGCCGACCGCGGCCAGCTTGCCGCCGACCAGCTCCGGCAGCAGCGCGGCCGACTGGTCGGGGTTGGCCAGCCGCTGGATCGTCCAGGCGGCCATGCCCTGCGAGGTCATCACACTCCGCAGCGAGCTGCACAGACTGCCCGCGTGCGCCGTCAGCTCACCGTTGTCCCGGCTGCTGAGGCCGAGTCCGCCCAGCTCACGGGCGACCTGTGCGCACAGCAACCCCCGCTCCCCGGCGGTGCGCAGCACCTCCAGGGGGATCTCGCCGGACAGATCCCATGCCTCGGCCCGCCCGTCGACGAGGGAGTCGAGGAGAGCGAACCCGTCGGCGAGCCGGTCGCCGGCAGCGGGACCGCCGACGTGCCTGTCAGGCATGACCGACCGCGGGCGACCCGGCCCGCAGCCTCAGCACCAGCTCTGTCATGCGCTGCACGGTCCGGAAGTTGTCCAGCTTGAGGTCCGCGCCCACGATGGCGACCCGGTAGGTCTGTTCGAGGTGGACGACCAGTTCCATGGCGAACATGGAGGACACCAGACCGGAGGCGAACATGTCCTGGTCCGGCGTCAGCGTGGTCCTGGTCTTGGCCTCCAGGAAGCCCAGCAGCTCCCGCTCGATGGACTCGGCGCTCAACTCGGCGCCCTGCGCGGTCGATTCAGTGCTCACCGCAACACCTTTCGGCTATGGAAGTGACTTTCAGGGGTCTTCGACTCGGGATTCGCGCGTGTCTCAGTACGCGTAGAAGCCCCGGCCGGACTTGCGGCCGAGGTCACCCTGGCGGACCTTCTCCAGCAGCAGGTCGGCGGGCTCGCAGGAGGGGTCGCCGGTGCGTTCGTAGAGAACCTGGAGGGAGTCGGCCAGGTTGTCCAGGCCGATCAGGTCGGCGGTGCGCAGCGGGCCGGTCGGGTGCCCGAGGCAGCCCTCCATCAGCTCGTCCACCGCCTCCGCCGTCGCGGTGCCCTCACCGACGATCCGCGCCGCGGCGTTGATCATCGGATGCAGAAGCCGGCTCGTGACGAAGCCCGGCGCGTCCCGCACGATGACCGCCTTGCGGTTCAGCGCAGACAGCAGCTCGACCACGGCAGCCACGGCGGCGTCACCGGTCTGCGGGCCCCGGCTGACCTCGACCATCCTGATCAGGTACGACGGGTTCATGAAGTGCGTGCCGAGCAGTTCCTCGGGCCGGTCGACCGACCGGGCCAGCTCGGCGATGGGGATCCCGGACGTGTTGGAGATCAGTGGCGTCCCGGGCCGTACGGCCGCCGAGACCTCGGCCAGCACTTTGGCCTTCTCCGCCGGCAGTTCCACGATCGCCTCGATCACCGCGGTCGCGTTCGCCACGTCCGCCAGGGACACGCTGGTCGTCAGCTCGCCGGGTGCCGTGCCCGCGGGCAGCGCGCTCATGAGCTGAGCGTGCCGCAGCTGCTGTTCGATCCTGACGCGCGCCGCGCTCAGCGTCGTGTCGTCGACGTCCACCAGGACGACGGGGATGCCGTGTCCGAGCACCAGGGCAGCGATTCCCGAACCCATCACCCCCGCACCCACGATGGCGACTTGATGGGCTGTTGGCTCACTCATCGTGCCGGACACACTCCTTCACGCTCGCCAGGCCGGCTCGCTACGGCTGTCAGGGACGGGGGCATGCTCGTGTGCGCGGGCCACGGTCGCGGTCATCACCGGCTGAGCGCCGAACGGCAACGGGCTTGCTGCACAAGTACGGGACAGGGGACGGGCGTTCACCGGGAGGAAGAGGCACCAGGAACGGGCCACGCTCCAGGCAGGGCCGAGACCCCCCTGGGACCCTGTCGCCCACAACTGGGCGACCCGGCCGAGTCGGTGACGCGCAGTCGGCGACCGGCTCTCCCAGACCTTCGACCTCACCTTCGACCTCTCCGTCTTCGACCTGTTCGCGGCCTGGAGCAGCGGCGCCACGGTCGTCGTGCCCGGCCGCGGCGACCTCCTCGCCCCCGCCCGGTTCGTCGCCAGGGAACGCATCACCCACTGGTTCTCCGTGCCCTCGGTGATCTCCCTCGCCCGACGGCTGCGCGGCCTGCCCCCCGGCTGCATGCCCACGCTGCGCTGGAGCCTGTTCTGCGGCGAACCCCTGACCACCGCCCAGGCCGAGGCCTGGCGGGCGGCCGCCGCCGGCAGCGTGCTGGAGAACCTTTACGGCCCCACCGAACTGACCCTGAGCTGCACCCAGCACCGGCTGACGGACACCCCGGCCGAGCAACTGCCCGCGCACGGCACCGTGCCGATCGGGCGGCTCTACCCCGGCCTGGAACAGCTCGTCGTGGACGACGACGGCCGCCCCGCCGCCGAGGGCGAGCTGTGCGTCCGAGGCGTCCAGCGCTTCCCCGGCTACCTCGACCCCGCCGACAACGCCGGCCGCTTCCTGCGCTACGAACCCGGCGACGACCGCGCCACGGCCGTGGACGCCGTGGCGGACCCGGACGACCGGCTCTGGTACCGCACCGGTGACCGGGTACGCCTCGACGAGGACGGCCTCACCCACCTCGGCCGCCTGGACGACCAGGTCAAGGTGCGCGGCTACCGCCTGGAGCTCGCGGAGGTGGCGAGCGAACTGCGCGCCCATCCGGACATCCGCGACGCCGTCGCGCTCACCCTGCCCGGTCCACGCGACGAGACCCGCCTCGCAGCGGTCTGCACGGGAGACGACGTCGATCCCGCCGATGTCCTCGCCTCCCTGCGCGCCCGCCTGCCCGAGTACATGATCCCCAGCACCCTCACCGTGCTGGCGGACCTGCCGCTGAACGCCAACGGAAAGATCGACCGCCGCGCCCTGCGGGACATGCTCACGACCGCCCGCGCACGCTGAAACTTTGGGGGAAACACGCTTGAACGGTCAGACCATCCACTCCCTGCTCGACGCCGCGGTCCAGGAGACGCCCGACGCCCCGGCGATCCGGGATGCCGCCGGCCGCTGGACCTACCGCGAGCTGGACGCCGCCGCCCGGGCCTTCGCCCGCTGGCTTCGCCGCCAGGGCATCGGCCGCGGCGACCGCGTCGTCGTCCAGCTGCCGACCAGCCGGGAACTGGCCGCGATGTTCTACGGCACCTCCCGCGTCGGTGCCGTCTTCGTCCCGCTCAACCCGGCGATGAAGGAGTTCCACCTGCGCTCCGTCGTCGGCAACGCGGAACCCAAGCTGGTCCTCACCGACGCCGCGGGCGCCCCGGTGCTGCGCCGCGTCAGCACCGCGCCGGTGCACGACATCGCCGACGTCGAGCCGGACCTGGTGCCGGCCGGCGAGGACCCCGGCGAGGCGGAGGCGGTCGCCCCCGACGATCTGGCCGTGCTGATCTACACCTCCGGCAGCACCGCTGCCCCCAAGGCGGTCATGTGCCCCCACGCCCAGGTGACCTTCGCCTGCCGCGCCCTGACCGAGGTGCTCGGCTACCGCCCGGACGACGTCGTCTTCTGCCGCTTCCCCATGTCCTGGGACTACGGCCTGTGCAAGGTCCTGATGACCTGCGTCGCCCGCTGCGAGATCGTCCTCGCCGACGGCGAGTCCGACCTCCTGCTGCTCCGGCGCATGCGGGAGACCGGCGTGACGGTCGTACCGATCGTGCCGTCCCTCGCCACGATGATCGTCCGCCTGGCCGGCCGGGACGCCGGGCCCGTGCCGCCCGTGCGCATGTTCACCAACACCGGCGCCGCGCTGCCCCAGAGCACCATCGACGCCCTGCGCACCCGTTTCCCCGGCGCCCGCGTCGTCCGGCAGTACGGCCAGACCGAGGCCAAACGCATCACGGTCATGCCGCCCGAGGCCGACCGGGAACGTCCCGACTCCGTCGGCCTGCCGCTGCCCGGCACCCGCGTGCTGATCCTGGACGACGACGGCAGTCCCCTGCCCGCCGGCGAGGTGGGGGAGATCGTCGCCACCGGCCCCCATGTGATGGCCGGCTACTGGCGCAACCCCGAGGACACCGCCCGCTCCTTCCGCCGGGACCCGCGCACCGGGGAGCCCTTGCTGCACACCGGCGACTACGGCTGGCTGGACGACGACGGCTACCTCTACTTCCAGGGCCGCCGCGACGACATGTTCAAGCACAAGGGCTTCCGCATGAGCACCCTGGAGATCGAGAGCGCGGCCATGGACATCCCGGGCGTGCGGGCCGCCGCCGCGCTGCCGCCCACCGACGGACACGGGCTCGCCCTGTTCGTGGAGAGCGACCTCGACGCCCACCAGGTCATCACCGAACTCACCCGGCGCCTCGAACTGCCCAAGGTGCCCACCGTCTGCCGGGTCCTGAAGGAGTTCCCGCTCACCCTGCACGGCAAGAACGCCCGCCGCGAGCTCGCGGCCCTGCTGGAGGGAAACGGCGCATGACCGACCGCACCCGCCTGCGCGCACTGGCCGACGCGTACGGCACCCCCCTGTACGTCTACGACCTCGACCGCCTCGACGCCGCCCGGCGCGATCTGTTCGGCTGGCTGCCCGACGAGTTCGACGTCTTCTACGCCCTCAAGGCCAACCCGCACACCGATCTCGTCCAGGCCCTGCGCGAGGGCGACGGCCCCGGCTGCCGCGCCGAGATCAGCTCCACCGGAGAACTCGCCGCGGCCCTTCAGGCTGGCCACGACCCCGCGGACATCCTCTACACCGGGCCCGGCAAGACCGCCGGCGAACTGCGTGAGGCAATCGGACAGGGCGTCCGGCTCTTCTCCGCCGAATCGCTCACCGACCTGGAACGCATCGGTGAGGCCGCGCTGGCCCACGACACGGTCGCCGACTGCCTGCTGCGCGTCAACGACGAGACCGCCCGGGCGGCCACCGGCGTCCGGATGACCGGCCGCCCCACCCAGTTCGGCTTCGACAGCGAGACCATCGCCGGCCTCGCCCCCCGGCTGCGCGCGGTGCCGGGTACCTCACTGGCCGGTCTGCACCTGTTCACCCAGAGCAACGCCTCCGACGAGGCAGCGCTGATCGCCGAGTTCCGGCACACCATCGACACCGCCGCCCGCGTCGAGCGGGAACTCGGCGTGCCCCTGCGCCTGCTCGACATCGGCGGCGGCTTCGCGTCGCCGTACGGCCAGCACGGCGAGCGCACGGCCTACCCCGCCCTGCGCGCCGCGCTCGAAACCGCCCTCGACACGCACTTCCCGCGCTGGCGGCAAGGCGCCCCCCGGCTCGCCGTCGAGTCGGGCCGCTACCTGGTGGGCGATTGCGGAACCCTGCTGGCGTCCGTCGGCAACGTCAAGACCGGCCGCGGCCGGACCTTCGTCGTCCTCGACGCCGGCATCAACACCTTCGGCGGACTGTCCGGCCTCGGCCGCATCCTTCCGGTGTCCGTCCGCATCGACTCCGACGCCGACGCCGGGCAGACGCAGCGGGTGACCCTCGCCGGGCCACTGTGCACCCCCGGCGACACCCTCGGCCGGGACGTCGAGGTCCCCGTCGGCCTCGGCCCCGGCGACCTCGTCGCCATCCCGAACACCGGAGCCTACGGCCCCACCGCCAGCCTCTTGATGTTCCTGGGCAGGCCCGCCCCGGCCGAGGCCGTGGTGCGCGCCGACGACGTGGTCTCCGTCTCCCGTATCGAACACGTACGGACCTACCGAAAGGTGGAACGGGAACATGACTGATGTGCGCACGACGGCCCGGCAGACCGTCGTGGTGACCTCGATGGCCTCCGACTCCCACACCTGGAACCTGGTGTTCCTCCAGCTGCTCCTGGAGGAACTCGGCTACGACGTCGTCAACCTCGGCCCCTGTGTCCCCGACGACCTGCTGGTCTCCCGCTGCGCCGCCGCGCGCCCGGCGTTCGTCGTCGTCAGCAGCGTAAACGGCCACGGGCACCAGGACGGGCTGCGCCTCATCGGGACGTTCCGCTCCCACCCCGACCTGGCCACCATCCCTGTGGTCATCGGCGGCAAGCTCGGTGTCGCCGGCCAGGACTCGGCCCGCGCGTGGGAGCTGCGGTCGGCCGGCTTCGACGAGGTCTTCGAGGAGGACACGGACCCGGCCACCGCCCTGGCGGCCTTCGCCGCCTCGCTTCCCCGGGCTGTGGCGCCGGACCGGCGCCCGGCCACGCTGCCCGCCGCCCGATGAGCGATCCGCAGCAGACCGCCGGTTTCGGCGCGTACGTCAGGGCCGAGGCCGAGGCCGGCCGGCTCGTCGTCCAGCCGCGGATGGGATTCGGCGATCCGGCGACCATGCGCGCCGGGCTCGCGGCCACCCGGGCCGCAGCCGCCCGCACGGTCGGCACGATCACCGTCGACGCCCACACCCGGGTGGGTCACCTGGCGGCCGTCGAGAGCGCGCTGCGTGACGGGGTCGCACTCAACGGCTACCCCCTGGTCACTCACCCTGTGGCGACGACCGCCGAGGTGCTGGCCGGCATCCACGGCCCGGACTTCCCGGTTCAGGTGCGCCATGGTTCGGCAGACCCCCTCGGCATCTTCCGCGCCATGCTCGCCGTGGGCCTGGGCGCCACCGAGGGCGGGCCGGTCTCCTACTGCCTGCCCTACGGCCGTACGCCGCTTGTGGAGTCCGTCGACAACTGGGCGCGCGGCTGCGAGCTGCTCACCCGGCTCCGCGACCAGGGGCTGGAGCCGCACTTGGAGACCTTCGGCGGCTGCATGCTGGGGCAGCTGTGCCCACCCGGCCAGCTCGTGGCCATCAGCGTGCTGGAGGCTCTCTTCTTCGCCCAGCACGGCATCCGCAGCATCTCCGTCAGCTACGCCCAGCAGACCCACCCGGGGCAGGATCGCGAGGCGCTCGCGGCGCTGCGGCGGCTGTGCCGTGAGCTGCTGCCGGTGTCGGACTGGCACATCGTCGTCTACGCGTACATGGGCCTGTACCCGCAGACGCACGACGGTGCCTACCGCCTGCTGGGACAGGCGGCCGAACTCGCCGTCGACGGCGGCGCGCAGCGGCTGATCGTCAAGACGGCCGCGGAGTCGCAGCGCATCCCCAGCATCGAGGTGAACGTCCGCGCTCTGGAATACGCGGCCTGGGCGGCCCGGCGGCCGCAGCTGCCGCCGGCCGGGGCCACCGCCGATCCGGAGGTGTATGAAGAGGCCTCGGCTCTGGTGGGCGCCGTTCTGGATCTTGACCCGGACGTGGGTCGCGCCCTGCTGCTGGCGTTCCGAAAGGGCTACCTCGACATCCCCTACTGTCTGCACCCCGACAACCGGGGCCGGACCCGCAGCTACATCGATGCTGACGGACGTCTGCGCTGGGAGTCCACCGGCGGGCTGCCGCTCACCGCCCTGCCACGGCCCCGCCGTCGGCGCTTCGGCTCGGCGGACCTCCTCGCGGACCTCTCTTACGTGCGTCGGAAGTTCGACGGTAGTGAACGTTAGTTCGAAATAGCGCTGAGGTAAGAATTTGACTAGAACGTTGCTGGATCATGGCGATGGGGGTGCGGCCTAAGTGTCGCAATACCGGACAAGTCCCTCATCGTCACGCTCTGACGAGCAAATTCAGCCTCATGTGTGACGCTGGGTGCGCCCTCGAGTAAAGACTGCATCAAATAGTTTGTGATACCGTTCACGAGAACCCCCGGGTAGAGCCGAAGGGCCGTGATGCGGCGGTCCGGCGGCGTGAGTTTCTGTCTCAGTCCGGGACTACGCTCGTCCATGACGACACCCCTGCCCCCTTTGAAAGCGGAGTTGCCGCCATGCCGTCCAACGATGTCCGAATCCTGGCTCAGGCCGCTGTGCCCACAGCTGCCGTCGGCGCCGTAGCCGCCGTCGCCAGCGGCGTGGTGGCCGGCGGCAAGGGAGCCATCGGGTCCATCGTGGCCGCGCTGGTGACGATCCTCTTCATGGGCATCGGCCTGCTGGTCCTCCAGCGCACTGCCAAATCGCTTCCGCACCTGTTCCAGGCGATGGGCCTGATGCTCTACGCGGCTCAGATCCTGCTGCTGTTCGTCTTCCTTGCGGCCTTCAAGAACACGTCGCTGTTCCACCCGCGGGCTTTCGCGTTCACGCTCATCGCGACCACCCTGGTGTGGGTCGGCTCGCAGACGGTGGCGCACATGAAGTCCAAGATCCTTTATGTCGAACCGGACTCCGCCCAGGGCAGCAAGCCCGAGAAGACGGGCCCTTCATCGTGAGGGGTAGGGCCGGGATAAGGACGCGTTCGACAAGCTGCTATCGTCCGGTGCCAACTGCGGCACTGCGGGCGCGGGCATCCGAGCTGACGCCTGTTCCATCGCGAGGCTCGACGCCGAACCGCCGCCCTCACACCAGAAACACCAGTCCAGTGCCGAACCGCGGCCGCGTGCCGCGCCGACACAACGAGGTTGCCGTACCTATGCGCCACGCTGAAGGAGCCCGCGGTGAGTGCTGACCCGACGCAGGTGCTCGCCTTCGAGACCGACTGCCACATCTTCGACGGCTGTGGCTTCCCGGCTCCCGGCCTGCACTCGTTCCTGTTCGAACCCCTGTGGGGCGATGCGGACAGCAATCTGTACTTCAACAAGACGATGCTGCTGGCGCTGCTCGGCTCCGTCATCGTGGTCGGCTTCCTCTGGGCCGCCTTCAGCAAGCCGAAGGTCGTCCCGGGCAAGCTGCAGATGGTCGCCGAGGCGGGGTACGACTTCATCCGGCGCGGCATCGTCTACGAGACCCTCGGCAAGAAAGAGGGCGAGAAGTACGTCCCGCTGATGGTCTCGCTGTTCTTCTTCGTCTGGATGATGAACCTCTGGTCCATCATTCCGGTGGCCCAGTTCCCGGTGACGTCGATCATCGCGTACCCCGCGGTCCTGGCGGCGATCGTGTACGTCACGTGGATGACCATCACCTTCAAGCGGCACGGCTTCGTCGGGGGATTCAAGAACCTGACCGGCTACGACAAGTCGCTCGGCGCGGTGCTGCCTCTGGTCATGCTCATCGAGTTCTTCTCGAACGTGTTCGTCCGGCCCTTCACGCACGCGGTCCGACTCTTCGCGAACATGTTCGCGGGCCACACGCTGCTGCTCCTCTTCACCATCGCCAGCTGGTACCTGTTGAACGGCATCGGCATCGCCTACGCCGGCGTCTCGTTCGTGATGGTGATCCTGATGACGGCCTTCGAACTCTTCATCCAGGCCCTCCAGGCGTACGTGTTCGTGCTCCTGGCATGCACCTTCATTCAGGGCGCGCTCGCCGAGCACCACTGATCGCCCCGCATATCACCACCCCGTAGTCGTCCGGTGGCCGACCGCCACCGGTCCGTAAAGAGAAGGAAGAACTGGCATGTCCCAGACCCTCGCTGCTGTCACCGGTGACCTCAAGGCTCTCGGATCCATCGGTTACGGCCTTGCCGCCATCGGCCCCGGCGTCGGCGTCGGCATCATCTTCGGTAACGGCACCCAGGCCCTCGCCCGTCAGCCCGAGGCGGCCGGTCTGATCCGCGCCAACCAGATCCTGGGCTTCGTCTTCTGTGAGGCGCTCGCCCTGATCGGTCTGGTTATGCCGTTCGTCTACGGCTCCTGATCACCTCAGGCTGACGACCAGCAATCCAGACGAAAGGCAACGACATGAGCCAGCTGCTCATCCTGGCGGCTGAGGGGGAGGCCGAGAACCCCCTCATCCCGCCGATCCCTGAGCTCGTCATTGGCCTGCTCGCCTTCGTCATCGTCTTCGGCTTCCTCGCCAAGAAGCTCCTTCCGAACATCAACAAGGTTCTGGAAGAGCGCCGCGAGGCCATCGAGGGCGGTATCGAGAAGGCCGAGGCCGCCCAGACCGAGGCCCAGAGCGTCCTCGAGCAGTACAAGGCCCAGCTCGCCGAGGCCCGGCACGAGGCCGCGCGGCTGCGCCAGGAGGCGCAGGAGCAGGGCGCCGCGCTCATCGCCGAGATGCGCGCGGAAGGCCAGCGGCAGCGCGAGGAGATCGTCGCCGCGGGTCACGCGCAGATCGAGGCCGACCGCAAGGCCGCCTCGTCCGCGCTGCGCCAGGACGTCGGCAAGCTCGCCACCGACCTGGCCGGCAAGCTCGTCGGCGAGTCCCTCGAGGACCACGCCCGGCAGAGCCGTGTGATCGACCGCTTCCTCGACGAGCTCGAGGAGAAGGCCGAGGCCGGCCGATGAACGGAGCGAGCCGCGGGGCCCTGGCAGCCGCACGTGAGCGTCTCGACGCGCTGACGGACAACACGTCCGTCGACGCGGCCAGGCTCGCCGACGAGCTGGCCGCCGTCACCGCGCTGCTCGACCGCGAGGTGTCGCTGCGTCGGGTCCTGACCGACCCGGCGCAGGCCGGTGAGGCCAAGGCCGAGCTGGTCCAGCGGCTGATCGGCGGCCAGGTCGGCGGGGAGACCACTGACCTGCTGGCCGGCCTGGTGCGCTCCCGCTGGTCGCAGTCGCGCGACCTGGTGGACGCGCTGGAGGAGCTGGCGAACACCGCCGAGCTCACCGCCGCGCAGAGGGCGGGCACGCTCGACGACGTCGAGGACGAGCTGTTCCGGTTCGGCCGGATCGTCTCCGGCAACACCGAGCTGCGCGCCGCGCTGACCGACCGCAAGGCCGGTGCCCCCGCCAAGGGCGAGCTGCTGCGCAGCCTGCTCGGCGGCCGGACCGCCGCGACCACCGAGCGTCTGGTGACGCGCCTTGTGACCGCGCCGCGGGGACGTAGCCTGGAAGCGGGACTGGAGTCCCTGTCCAAGCTCGCCGCCGACCGCCGGAACCGCATGGTCGCCGTCGTCACCTCGGCGGTCCCGCTGAGCGACCCGCAGAAGCAGCGCCTGGGCGCGGCTCTCGCGAAGCTCTACGGCCGTCAGATGCACCTCAACCTGGACGTGGACCCCGAGGTCCTCGGCGGGATCCGGGTGCAGGTCGGCGACGAGGTCATCAACGGCTCCATCGCGGACCGTATCGGCGACGCCGAGCGCCGCCTGGCCGGCTGACGGCGACGCGGCGGCAGCGACCGCCGCGGCAACTGAACACGCAGTACGTACTTACGGCCCTGGTTGGGCCGTGCAGAGGATTCCTGGGGGTCGCCCCCAGACCCCCAAAGTGAAACTTCGGGCCCAACAAGGAGAGCAGGGAACCCAGATGGCGGAGCTCACGATCCGGCCGGAGGAGATCCGGGACGCGCTGGAGAACTTCGTCCAGTCGTACAAGCCGGACGCGGCCTCGCGCGAGGAGGTCGGTACGGTCACCCTTGCCGGCGACGGCATCGCGAAGGTCGAGGGTCTTCCCTCGGCCATGGCCAACGAACTGCTGAAGTTCGAGGACGGCACCCTCGGCCTCGCGCTCAACCTGGAAGAGCGCGAGATCGGCGCCATCGTCCTCGGTGAGTTCAGCGGCATCGAGGAGGGTCAGCCGGTCACGCGCACCGGCGAGGTCCTCTCCGTCGCGGTGGGCGAGGGCTACCTCGGCCGCGTCGTCGACCCGCTCGGCAACCCGATCGACGGCCTCGGCGAGATCGAGACGTCCGGCCGCCGCGCCCTCGAGCTGCAGGCCCCCACGGTCATGCAGCGCAAGTCGGTGCACGAGCCGATGGAGACCGGCTACAAGGCCGTCGACGCGATGACCCCGATCGGCCGTGGTCAGCGTCAGCTGATCATCGGCGACCGCCAGACCGGCAAGACCGCCCTGGCCGTCGACACGATCATCAACCAGCGCGACAACTGGCGCACCGGCGACCCGAAGAAGCAGGTCCGCTGCATCTACGTCGCCATCGGCCAGAAGGGCTCCACCATCGCCGGCGTGCGCCGCGCGCTGGAGGAGAACGGTGCGCTGGAGTACACGACCATCGTCGCCGCCCCGGCGTCCGACCCGGCCGGCTTCAAGTACCTCGCCCCCTACACCGGTTCGGCCATCGGCCAGCAGTGGATGTACGAGGGCAAGCACGTCCTGATCATCTTCGACGACCTGTCGAAGCAGGCCGACGCCTACCGCGCCGTGTCGCTGCTGCTGCGCCGTCCGCCGGGCCGCGAGGCCTACCCGGGTGACGTCTTCTACCTGCACTCCCGCCTGCTGGAGCGCTGCGCGAAGCTCTCCGACGACATGGGTGCCGGCTCGATGACCGGTCTGCCGATCGTCGAGACGAAGGCCAACGACGTGTCGGCGTTCATCCCGACCAACGTCATCTCCATCACCGACGGCCAGTGCTTCCTGGAGTCGGACCTGTTCAACGCCGGTCAGCGCCCCGCGCTGAACGTCGGTATCTCCGTCTCCCGAGTCGGTGGTTCCGCGCAGCACAAGGCGATGAAGCAGGTCTCCGGCCGTCTGCGTGTGGACCTGGCCCAGTTCCGTGAGCTGGAGGCGTTCGCCGCCTTCGGTTCCGACCTGGACGCCGCGTCGAAGGCGCAGCTGGAGCGCGGTCAGCGCATGGTCGAGCTGCTGAAGCAGGACCAGTACCAGCCGATGTCCACCGAGGACCAGGTCGTCTCCGTGTGGGCCGGTACCACCGGCAAGATGGACGACGTGCCGGTCGCGGACATCCGCCGCTTCGAGAAGGAGCTGCTGGAGTACCTGCACCGCAAGGAGCAGGGCCTCATGACCTCCATCCGGGAGGGCGGCAAGATGTCGGACGACACCCTGCAGGCCGTCGCCGACGCCATCACCGCCTTCAAGAAGCAGTTCGAGACCTCGGACGGCAAGCTGCTCGGCGAGGACGCCCCGTCCGCCGCCAAGTGACGTAGGAAGGGACCTGACTCATGGGAGCCCAGCTCCGGGTCTACAAGCGTCGCATCCGATCCGTCACCGCGACCAAGAAGATCACGAAGGCGATGGAGATGATCGCCGCCTCGCGCGTCGTCAAGGCGCAGCGCAAGGTGGCGGCCTCCACGCCGTACGCGGAAGAACTGACCCGCGCGGTCACCGCGGTCGGCACCGGTTCCAACACCAAGCACCCGCTGACCACGGCCGCCGAGACGGTCACCCGGTCCGCGGTGCTGCTGCTGACCAGCGACCGCGGTCTTGCCGGTGCCTTCAACTCCAACGCCATCAAGGCGGCGGAGCAGCTGACCGAGCGCCTGGAGCGCGAGGGCAGGCAGGTCGAGACGTACATCGTCGGCCGGCGCGGTGTGGCCCACTACAACTTCCGTGAGCGCACGATCGCGGAGTCGTGGACCGGGTTCACCGACGAGCCGTCGTACGCGGACGCCAAGAAGGTCGCGGCCCCGCTGATCGAGGCCATCCAGAAGGACACGGCGGAGGGCGGCGTGGACGAGCTCCACATCGTCTACACCGAGTTCGTCTCGATGATGACGCAGACGGCGATCGACAAGCGCATGCTGCCGCTCAGCCTCGACGAGGTCGCGCAGGAGTCGTCCGCCAAGGACGAGATCCTGCCGCTGTACGACTTCGAGCCGTCGGCCGAGGACGTCCTCGACGCGCTGCTGCCGCGGTACGTCGAGAGCCGGATCTACAACGCGCTGCTCCAGTCGGCCGCCTCGAAGCACGCCGCCACGCGGCGCGCGATGAAGTCGGCAACCGACAACGCGGGCGAGCTGATCAACACGCTCTCCCGTCTTGCCAACGCGGCCCGCCAGGCCGAAATCACCCAGGAAATCAGCGAGATCGTCGGTGGCGCGAGCGCCCTGGCCGACGCGACCGCGGGGAGTGACAAGTAATGACCACCACTGCTCAGACGGCCACGGCGACGGGCCGCGTCGCGCGGGTCATCGGCCCGGTCGTCGACGTGGAGTTCCCCGTCGACGCGATGCCGGAGATCTACAACGCCCTGCACGTCGAGGTGGCCGACCCGGCCAACGCCGGCGAGAAGAAGACGCTGACCCTGGAGGTCGCCCAGCACCTGGGTGACGGCCTGGTCCGCGCGATCTCGATGCAGCCCACCGACGGTCTGGTCCGCCAGGCCCCGGTCGTCGACACCGGCGACGGCATCACCGTCCCGGTCGGCGACTTCACCAAGGGCAAGGTGTTCAACACCCTCGGTGAGGTGCTGAACGTCGACGAGGCCTACGAGGGCGAGCGCTGGTCCATCCACCGCAAGGCCCCGAACTTCGACGAGCTCGAGTCGAAGACCGAGATGTTCGAGACCGGCGTCAAGGTCATCGACCTGCTGACCCCGTACGTCAAGGGCGGCAAGATCGGTCTGTTCGGCGGCGCCGGCGTCGGCAAGACGGTGCTCATCCAGGAGATGATCTACCGCGTCGCCAACAACCACGACGGTGTGTCGGTGTTCGCCGGCGTCGGTGAGCGCACCCGTGAGGGCAACGACCTCATCGACGAGATGAGCGAGTCGGGCGTCATCGACAAGACCGCGCTGGTCTTCGGTCAGATGGACGAGCCCCCGGGCACCCGTCTGCGCGTGGCCCTGGCCGGTCTGACCATGGCGGAGTACTTCCGCGATGTGCAGAAGCAGGACGTGCTGTTCTTCATCGACAACATCTTCCGCTTCACCCAGGCCGGTTCCGAGGTGTCGACCCTGCTCGGCCGTATGCCCTCCGCGGTGGGCTACCAGCCGAACCTGGCCGACGAGATGGGTCTCCTCCAGGAGCGCATCACCTCGACCCGTGGTCACTCGATCACCTCGATGCAGGCGATCTACGTCCCCGCGGACGACCTGACCGACCCGGCCCCGGCCACCACCTTCGCCCACCTCGACGCGACGACGGTTCTGTCCCGTCCGATCTCCGAGAAGGGCATCTACCCGGCCGTGGACCCGCTGGACTCCACGTCCCGGATCCTGGACCCGCGCTACATCTCGCAGGACCACTACAACACCGCCATGCGGGTCAAGAACATCCTGCAGAAGTACAAGGACCTCCAGGACATCATCGCGATCCTCGGCATCGACGAGCTGGGCGAGGAGGACAAGCTCGTCGTCCACCGTGCCCGTCGCGTGGAGCGCTTCCTGTCCCAGAACACCCACGTCGCCAAGCAGTTCACCGGCGTGGACGGTTCGGACGTGTCCCTCGACGAGTCGATCACCGCGTTCAACGCGATCTGCGACGGCGAGTACGACCACTTCCCGGAGCAGGCGTTCTTCATGTGCGGTGGTATCGAGGACCTGAAGAAGAACGCGAAGGAGCTGGGCGTCTCCTGACCCGGGCAGCCGCCTGAGTCATGAGGGGGCGGGCACGTCCCGCCCCCTCATTCACGCCCACTAGACTTGTAACCAACACCCGGCAGTCCCGCCGGGTGGTGACCCGAGGAGCCACCTTGGCTGCTGAGCTGCACGTCGCGCTGGTCGCGGCCGACCGAGAGGTCTGGTCCGGCGAGGCCACCCTGGTCGTCGCGCGCACCACGTCCGGCGACATCGGCGTCATGCCCGGTCACCAGCCGCTGCTCGGTGTGCTGGAGTCGGGCCCGGTGACCATCCGTAAGAGTGATGGCGGAACGGTCGTCGCCGCGGTGCACGGCGGTTTCATCTCGTTCGCGGACAACAAGCTGTCCCTGCTCGCCGAGATCGCCGAGCTGTCGGACGAGATCGACGTCCAGCGCGCCCAGCAGGAGCTGGAGCGCGCGAAGGCGGAGGGCGACGAAGCCGCCCAGCGCCGCGCGGACGTCCGACTCCGTGCGGCGGCGGCGCGCTGACCCCGAGGGTCGCTCCCGGGCCGTCTAGGCTCTGGGGGAGCGCCGAGTAGTGACGTCACTCAGCCGCGGTCGGCACCGGAGCAATCCGGAGCCGGCCGCGGCTGAGGCAGATATAGAGGTTTTTTCCGTTCCGTTACCTAGGAGACGAGGAGGTCGGTGTCGATGGTCCTCGCTCTGACTGTGTGCGGAATCGTCGTCGCCCTCGTGGTGCTGGGGCTGTTCGTCTTCGGTCTGCGGCGACGGCTCATCCAGCGTTCCGGCGGCACCTTCGACTGCTCCCTGCGCTGGGACGCCCCGGAGCAGGGCGACACCAGCGGCAAGGGCTGGGCCTACGGCGTGGCCCGCTACAACGGCGACCGGGTCGAGTGGTTCCGGGTCTTCTCGTACGCTCCGCGCCCGCGCCGGGTGCTGGAGCGCTCGGCGATCGAGGTGGCCGGCCGCCGGCTGCCCGACGGCGAGGAGGAGCTGGCGCTGCTGTCCGACGCGGTGATCCTGGCCTGTCTGCACCGGGGCACGCGGCTCGAGCTCGCCATGAGCGAAGACGCGCTGACCGGTTTCCTCGCGTGGCTTGAGGCAGCCCCGCCCGGTCAGCGCGTCAATGTCGCTTGAGGGTTTCCCCCGAAGGTTTACTTCAGGCCGTTGGCCATGGCGTTCACCAGTTCACCGTTGCTGGTGTCGCCGCTGAACTCCCAGAAGAAGGCACCGCCCAGGCCCTGGTTCTTGGCCCAGCTCATCTTGGTGCCGATGGTCGCCGGGGTGTCGTACGACCACCAGTTGGTGCCACAGTGCGCGTACGCGGTGCCGGCGATGGTGCCGGTCGCCGGGCAGCTGTTCTTCAGGACCTTGTAGTCCTCGATGCCGGCCTCGTAGGTGCCGGCCGCCGGTCCGGTCGCGGTGCCGCCGGGCGCGGACTGGGTGACGCCGGTCCAGCCACGGCCGTAGAAGCCGATGCCGAGCAGCAGCTTGGACGCGGGCACGCCCTTCGCCTTGAACTTGGCGATCGCGTCGGCGGAGGTGAAGCCCTGCTGCGGGATGCCGGGGTACGAGGTCAGCGGCGAGTGCGGAGCGGTGGGACCGTTCTTCGCCCAGGCGCCGAAGAAGTCGTACGTCATCACGTTGTACCAGTCGATGTACTGCGCCGCGGTGCCGTAGTCGGCGGCGTCGATCTTGCCGCCGGCGGAGCCGTCGGCGGTGGTGGCCGCGGTGATCAGGGCGTCCTTGCCGAACTCGGCGCGCATGGCCTTCATCATGCTGCTGAAGGCGTTGGGCGCGCTGGTGGTGTCACAGCTCAGACCGCAGGCGTTCGGGTACTCCCAGTCCAGGTCGATGCCGTCGAAGACGTCGGCCCAGCGCGGGTCCTCGACCAGGTCGTGGCAGGACTTGGCGAACGCGGCCGGGTTCTTCACGGCGTCGGGGAAGCCGCCGGACCAGGTCCAGCCGCCGAAGGACCACAGCACCTTGATGTGCGGGTACTGGGCCTTGAGCTTGCGCAGCTGGTTGAAGTTACCGCGCAGCGGCTGGTCCCAGGTGTCGGCCTTGCCGTCGACGGACTGGTCGGCGGTGTAGGCCTTGTCGTAGTCGGCGTAGGCGTCGCCGATCGTGCACTTGCCGCCCTGGACGTTGCCGAAGGCGTAGTTGATGTGCGTGATCTTGGACGCGGAGCCGGAGGTGACCAGGTTCTTCACGTGGTAGTTGCGTCCGTAGACGCCCCAGTTGGTGAAGTAGCCGAGGTTGACCTTGGCGCCGGGCTGCGGGCCGGGACCGCCGTCGCCGCCGGTGGTGCGGACCGCGACCGAGCCGCTGACCGGGCCGGTCTGGTCGGCGGTGTCACGGGCCTGGACGGTGTACGAGTAGTCGGTGCCGGCGGTGAGGCCGGTGTCCGTCCAGCTCGTGCCGGTGACGGTGGCGACCTTGGTGCCGCCGCGCAGCACGTCGTAGTTCTTGACGCCCTTGTCGTCGGTGGCCGCGCTCCAGGTGAGCTTCACCGAGGTGTCGGTGATGTCCGAGGCGGCCGGGGTGCCGGGGGCGCTCGGCGGGCTGTCACCCGGGACGTTGGGGCCGCCGTCGCAACTGCCGCCGTTCAGCTTGCAGTTGGCCGGTGCGCCGGTGCCGGTGCCGTTGAACCCGAAGGTGACGGAGGCGCCGGGGGCGAGGGTGCCGTTCCAGGCCTTGTTCTTGGCGGTCCAGTGGGTGCCGGCGGAGGTGATGTCGGCGTCCCAGCCGGAGGTGACGGACGTGCCGGAGGGGAAGTCCCACTCGACGGTCCAGGAGTTGATGGTCGTGGTGCCGGTGTTCTTCACCGTCCACTTGCCCTCGAAGCCGCTGCCCCACTCGGAGGCTTTGGTGTAGGTGGCGGTGGCCGAGGTGGCTTCCGCGGCGGCCTGGGCGGGGCCGGCGAGCCCCGTCAGTCCGGCGAGGGGGAGCAGCAGGGTCGCGAACCCTGCCGCGGCTCTGTGTCTGAAGCGCATGCTGCGCCTCCTTTGTGGGGATGTCGGGGTGGGCGCGACTGAGCCTTCACGCCCACGGTGCGGCGAGAATAGAAAGGTCTGGACCATAGGTCAATAGGTCTGGACCACTACCCCTTCGCCGCCTCCGTAACCCCGTCAGATCCCCAACTCCTGCGCGAGTACCGCGGCTTGCACCCGGCTGCGCAGCTCCAGCTTTCCCAGCAACCGGCTGACGTGCGTCTTCACCGTCGCCTCCGCCATGTCGAGCCGCTCCGCGATGGCCGCGTTCGACAGGCCCTCGCCGAGGCACGACAGCACCTCCCGCTCCCGCCGGGTCAGCTGCTCCAGCACCGCCGGGTCCGTCTTCGGCTCCCGCGACGGCCCGGCGGCGAACTCGGCGATCAGCCGCCGGGTCACCGCGGGCGCGATCAGCCCCTCCCCGCGCGCCACCGTCCGCACCGCCGCGAGCAGATCCTTCGCCTCGGTGTTCTTCAGCAGGAACCCGGCCGCACCCGCCCGCAACGCCCCGAACACGTACTCGTCCAGATCGAAGGTGGTCAGCACCAGCACATCCGCCAGCCCCTCCGCCACCACCCGCCGGGTCGCCGACACCCCGTCCAGGCGCGGCATCTGCACGTCCATCAGCACCAGGTCGGGCCGCAGCTCCCGGGCCAGGGCCACCGCCTGCTCGCCGTCCGCCGCCTCGCCGACCACCTCGATGTCGGGTGCGCTGCGCAGGATGAGCACCAGCCCGGCGCGGACGGCGGACTGGTCCTCGGCGACCAGGACACGGATCATGCGGGGTCTCCTTCGACGGTGGGAAGCGTCGCGCGCACGGCCCAGATCTTGCCGTCCGCGGTGTCCTCGGGCCCGGCCTCCAGCGTGCCGTGCAGCAGCGTGGCCCGCTCCCGCATGCCGACCAGTCCGGCCCCCGAGCCGGGAGCGCGGGGTGCGTCCCGCTCACCGTACGGGCTGGTCACCGTGATGCCGAGGGAGCCGTCCCGCTGCGCGAGGGCCACGGTGACCGGGCCGGGGCCGGCGTGCTTGAGGGCGTTGGTCAGGGACTCCTGGACGATGCGGTAGGCGGCCAGCTCCACCGGCGCGGGCAGCGAGCCCTCGTGCTCGGAGCGCAGGGTGACGTCCAGGCCGTTGGCGCGGGCGGTGTCCACCAGGGCGGCAAGACCGTCGAGGGTGGGCGCGGCGGACGGCTCGGTCTCGGCCCCGGCGTCCCGCAGGATGCCGATCAGGCGGCGCATCTCGGCCAGACCCTCGACGCTGTTCTCGCGGATCACCCCGAGGGCCTGCCGGGTGGTGTCCGGGTCGTCCAGGGAGAGCGCGGCCGTGGAGTGGATGGCGATCGCGGAGAGATGGTTGGCGACCATGTCGTGCAGCTCCCGCGCCATCCGGGCCCGCTCGGCGCCGACCGCCTGAACCCGGTCCATCTCGGCCAGCAGCGCCGTCTGTTCGGCGCGCAGCCGGGCCGCCTCGGCGGCGTCGCGGTGGTTGCGCACGATCAGGCCGGTGGAGGCGGGCGCGAACGACACGATGGCGACGCCCGCGCCGATCAGCAGCGCCTCGGGCACCCGCCACGCCGCGTACGAGGCCACAGTGGCGATCACCGACACCAGCCCGGTGATCCAGGGGATGCGGCGGGCCGAGGCCGGGGTGCCGTACAGCACGGCCGCGTACATGACGTCGGTGTACATCACCAGCGTGGCCAGGCTGCCCTGGGTCATGGTGTCCAGCGTCAGCGCGGCGGTGGCGGTCAGCAGGGCGGTGCGCGGGGCGGCCCGGCGCATCAGCTCGCAGCCGGCGATCAGCGCGAGCGGGACCAGGAGCGGCCAGGGGCCCGGGAAGAACACGATCGGCTCGTCCTTCGGCCGGGTCGCCAGGCCCATGCCCCACAGCAGCAGCCCGCCGAGCAGCCCGGCGAGCGCGACGCAGACGTCGAAGCGGTGCGGTCGGGGGAGTCGCGGGACGGCCATGGTCCCATCCAACACGGCACGTGCCGAGCTCGCCTGATGCCCGGGAAGGGTCCGTGACTGCATCTTTCGATGTACCGCGAGTTCGTCACCGGCGACGACGATCGGGGCCGCTTTCGCCGGGAGCCTGGAAGGGTGACCGAAAGGAGCACGTCGTGATCGTCGCATTGATCATCGCCTGCGAGGTGGGCTTCTGGGTGCTGCTGGCGCTCGGCCTCGCCGTCCGCTACCTGCTGAAGTGGCGCCGGACGAGCAACGTGCTGCTGCTGTGCGAGCCGGTCCTGGAGCTGGTGCTGTTCGTGGCGACGGCGGTCGACCTGAAGAACGGCGCCGAGCCGGGCTGGGAGCACGGCGTCGCGGCGCTGTACATCGGCTACACGGTGGCCTTCGGCCACTACACGATCCGCTGGCTGGACGGCCATGCCGCGCACCGCCTGGGCGGTGCCCCGCCCCCGCCGAAGCCCCCGCGCTACGGCCGCGCCCGCGCCCGGCACGAGGCGAAGCTGTGGCTGCGCACGGTGTTCGGCGGCGCGGTCGCGCTGGTCCTGCTCCAGCTGGCGGTCTGGTACGTCGGTGACTCCGGGGACGTCAGCTCGCTGCGCTCGTTCCAGTGGGTGGCGCTGCGGGTGATCGGCATCTACGGCCTGATCGCGCTGTCGTACACCATCTGGCCGCGCAAGGCCCCGGAGGGAGGGGCCGCCGAGGACCGGTCAGCCGCGCCGCCGAAGGGGGAGAAGGAGGAGGCCCGGCGGTGACCAAGGGGTCGAGGAACCTGCCGGAAGGTGCCGTCACCCTCGCCACAGGACTGGTCCTGTGGCTGTTCACCGGCGATGTGGACACACCCGTCGTCACCCTGACGAAGGCCGGCGTGGTGCTGATGTGCGTCGGCGGGGTCCTGCTGGCGACGGGCCTGTACCAGCGGGCGCGCAGCCGGGCCCAGGGTCGTCCGACAGACCCTGGCTAGCGCTCGCCGCCCGGCACCCAGAGCACGTCCCCGACGTCCTTGTTGGCCGTCCGGGCCAGGATGAACAGCAGGTCGGAGAGGCGGTTGAGGTAGGTGGCGGTGAGCGGGTTCATCGTCTCGCCGTGGACCTCCAGCGCCGCCCAGGTGGAGCGCTCGGCCCGGCGGACGACCGTGCAGGCCTGGTGGAGGAGGGCCGCCCCCGGGGTCCCGCCGGGGAGGATGAAGGAGCGCAGCTTCTCCAGCCGCTCGTTGAAGCGGTCGCAGTCCGCCTCCAGCCGGTCGATGTAGAACTGCTCGACCCGCAGCGGCGGGTACTCGGGGTTCTCCACCACCGGCGTCGACAGGTCCGCGCCCACGTCGAACAGGTCGTTCTGCACGCGGGTGAGGACCTCGACGATCTCCTCCTCCAGGTTCCCCAGCGCGATCGCCGTGCCGATCACCGCGTTCGCCTCGTTGGCGTCGGCGTACGCGGAGATCCGCAGATCGGTCTTGGCGACCCGGCTCATGTCGCCGAGGGCGGTGGTGCCCTGGTCGCCGGTCCTGGTGTAGATGCGCGTCAGATTGACCATGCGGCCAGCGTAGTGACCGGCTAGGCCCCGGCGGTACGGAAGACCCGTGTGCCCACCGTCACGGAGAGGGCGGTCATACCGACGGCCACCAGCACGCCGTACAGCATGTGCACGCTCGTGTAGTGCCCGGTGTAGGCGTCGCGCATGGCGTCCACCAGGTAGCGGAACGGCACGAAATGGGAGAGCACGTCCAGCCAGGCCGGTCCGAGGCTCATCGGCAGCATCAGGCCGGACAGCAGCATCGAGGGCATGCTGACGGCGTTGACCAGCGGTCCGAACTCCTGCGGGCTGCGTACCTTCATCGCCAGCGCGTACGACAGCGAGGCGAGCGACACGGTCAGCAGGGCGACGAAGGCGAAGCCGATCAGAATGCCGGCCAGCGGCGCCCGCAGCCCCATGACCAGGGCGGCCAGCACCAGCAGCACGGCCTGGAAGACGAACACGGTGGCGTCCCGCAGCACCCGGCCGAGCAGCAGCGCGAGCCGGCTGACCGGGGTCACCCGCATGCGTTCGACGACGCCCTGGCCGGTCTCGACGATGATCATGAAACCGGCGAACAGCGCTCCGAACAGTCCGAGTTGGAGGAGCAGCCCGGGCACCAGCACCTGCCAGGAGCTGCCCTCCTCGCCGAGCGGCAGGTCGGTCAGCAGCGGGCCGAAGAACAGCAGGTAGAGCAGGGGCATCAGCACGCCGAAGAGCAGCGCGAAGCGGGAGCGCAGAATCTGGCGGGCGTAGCGCCCGTAGATCAGCGCGGTGTCGTGCAACAGCATCAGAGACCTCCTGGGCGGGTCATACGGCGACGGGTGCGGTGTCGGCCGGGGCGGCGCTGCGGCCGGTGATGGCGAGGAAGGTGTCCTGGAGGGTGGCGTCGACCGAGCCGCCGTACTTCAGCTTCAGCGCGGTCGGCGTGCCCTCGGCCGCCACCACGCCCCGGTCGACGATCACCAGGCGGTCGGAGAGGGCGTCGGCCTCGTCGAGGTAGTGGGTGGTCAGGAAGACGGTCGTGCCGTGCTCGTCGCGCAGCCGGCGGACCAGGGCCCAGAGGTCGGCGCGGCTGCCGGGGTCGAGCCCGGTCGTCGGCTCGTCGAGGAAGAGGACCTGCGGGCGGTGGGTGAGTGCCATGGCGATGTCCAGGCGGCGGCGCTGGCCCCCGGAGAGCGCCGCGGTCCTGCGGTCCAGCAGGCCGGTGAGGTCCAGCTCGGCCGCCAGCTCCTCGGCCCGCTGCTGGGCCCGGGCCTTCGTCAGCCGGTACAGCCGCCCCTGGGTGACGAGTTCCTCGCGGACGCCGATCTGCCCGTCCACGCCGCCGGACTGGGCGACGTAGCCGCAGGCCCGGCGGACGCCGGCGGGGTCGCGGACCAGGTCACAGCCCGCGACGGTGGCGGCGCCGCCGGTCGGCTTCAGCAGGGTGGTCAGCATGCGCAGGGTGGTCGTCTTGCCCGCGCCGTTCGGGCCGAGGAAGCCGAGGATCTCGCCCTGCCGGACGGTGAGGTCGATGCCGCGCACGGCCTCCACGGAGCCGTGTTTCGTCTGGAAGGTACGGGCCAGTCCGGCCGTACTGATGATTGCCATGCCCACAGAAAAACAGAGTCGCTGAAATTTTGCAATGACCCCAAGTTTTCAGCGGCACCAGCGAAACGGGTAGGATGCGGGCATGGCCGAGGGACTCAGGGAACGGAAGAAGCGGCAGACCCGGCAGTACATCTCCGATGTCGCCACGGGCTTGTTCATCGAGCGCGGCTTCGACGCCGTCACCGTCGCGGAGATCGCCGAGGCCTCCAACGTCTCCGTCAACACCGTCTACAACTACTTCCCGGCCAAGGAGGACCTGTTCCTCGACCGCTCCCGTGAGGTCGTCGACCGGCTCTCGCGCTGGGTGCGCGGCCGGCGTGAGGGCGAGTCCGCCGCGGAGGCGGTGCTGCGTGAACTGCGCGACGAGGTCGAGGCGGTCTCGCCCCGGATGGGGCTCATGGACGGCTATGCCCGGTTCATGACGGTGATTCATGACTCGCCCGCCCTGCGCTCCCGGCTCTGGGCCATCGGCCAGGAAGTCGTCGACAACCTGGAGGCCACCCTGCGCGAGGAGACCGGCGCCGCACCCGACGACCCCGCGCCCGGCCTGATCGCCGGCCAGGTCAACTGGCTGCACCAGACGGTGATGGCGGACATCGGCCGCCGCATGATGGCCGGCGGCAGACCCGCCGAGGTGTCACGCGAGGTGCTGCTGCTGCTCGACGAGATGGCGGAGCTGTTGAGCGAGAAGGTGCTCAACTACGCCGTACGAGGCGCCGCGTGACCCCTCCCGGTGTGATGTCCGTCATCTGAGACGTGACGCGCGTTACTTACCGGTCACACAGCCCCTCACGAGCGCTAGTGTCCGCCCGAGAGGAACAAGGACAGCGCGTATCAGGGGAGTCGCACAGTGGCACGGAAGCTCGCCGTCATCGGGGCCGGTCTCATGGGATCCGGCATCGCCCAGGTCTCCGCCCAGGCGGGCTGGGACGTCGTTCTGCGCGACGTCACCGACGAGGCGCTGAAGCGCGGCACGGACGGCATCAAGGCGTCGTACGACAAGTTCGTCGCCAAGGGGAAGCTGGACGCGGCCGACGCCGAGGCCGCCCTCGGCCGGATCACCGCCACCACCGACCTGGACGCCGTCGCCGACGCCGACATCGTCGTCGAGGCCGTCTTCGAGAAGCTCGACGTCAAGCACGAGATCTTCCGCGCCCTCGACAAGCTGACGAAGGACGAGGCGGTCCTCGCCTCCAACACCTCCGCCATCCCGATCACCAAGATCGCCGCCGTCGTCGAGCGCCCCGAGCGCGTCGTCGGCACCCACTTCTTCTCGCCGGTCCCGATGATGCAGCTGTGCGAACTGGTGCGCGGCTACAAGACCAGCGACGAGACCCTCGCCACCGCGCGGGAGTTCGCCGAGTCCGTCGGCAAGACCTGCATCGTCGTCAACCGCGACGTGGCCGGCTTCGTCACCACCCGGCTGATCTCGGCGCTCGTCGTCGAGGCCGCCAAGCTGTACGAATCGGGTGTCGCCAGCGCCGAGGACATCGACCTCGCCTGCAAGCTGGGCTTCGGCCACGCCATGGGCCCGCTCGCCACCGCCGACCTGACCGGCGTCGACATCCTGCTGCACGCCACCGGCAACATCTACACCGAGACGCAGGACGAGAAGTTCGCCCCGCCGGAGCTGATGCGCCGGATGGTTGACGCCGGTGACATCGGGCGCAAGAGCGGGCAGGGCTTCTACAAGCACTGAAAAAGCACTCGCCCCAGGAACGTCACACCTCGGGGTGAATTCGGTATCGGTTCGCTTACAAGCAGCAACCGCACCGCTGCCGAAGCAGTCAGACGGTGCAAGCCACCGTCCTCATCCGATCCGACGTTGCACAGCCACCGTCATCGTCATGGAGCACGTCACCGAACGCACGGGGAGCGCATATGCACATCAGGGGCGACCACGCCGAGGTGGTCGTCGGGGGCCGCCTCGACGTCCGCAGCGCGGCGGACGCCCGTGCGGTTCTGCACTCGGCCGTCGACGACGGAGTCGGCGATCTCGTCCTCGACCTGTCCGAACTGGACTCCTGGGACGCCACCGGGCTCGGGGTGATCATGGGTGCCCACCGGCGGGCCGGCCGCTGTGGCCGCCGGCTGGTGCTGCGCGGCGTACCGCCGCAGATGCAGCGCCTGCTGGTGGCCACCCGGCTGCACCGGATCCTGGCGATCGAGGGCGGCATCGGCGTGGAGTCCCTGCCGCGCGTATGACGGCGGGCACCGGGTACCCAGAGCCGGACGTTCCGGCCCCGAATCGCCCGTCGCGCCCAATCCTCACGAGACCATGACGTCTCGGACGGCGCGGTACCCCGGGCTGTCATGGATACTGAGCAACGGTTTAGGGTTCGGTCGCCCGCTGTCCGATCCACCCTCGAGCGGGCCCGGACCAGAAGCGACAGCGCGGTGTGCGACACGGCCGGGAGGGGCCCTACGCACTCGACGCTTTTGGGGGCTTGAACCTATGGACCCGAACAACCGGGGACCCGAGGACCACGGCCATGACGGCGCAGGCCAGGCGCCGCGCCAGCGCCCGCCCAGGGAACCCCTCACGCCGGACTTCGGCCAGCACGCACCGGCACTCGCCCGCACGGTCCAGCTCGTCTCCGGGGAATACCTGCTCACCGTCAACCCCGTCGACGGCAGCGAGATAGAGCTCTGCCCGCCCGTCGAACGGCCCGGCAGGCCGCGGAAGCCGACCGCCGCCGAACGCGCCGGGAGCGACCGCGTGGCCCGCCCGCCGGCGCCGCCCGGGCCCACCCTGCCCGAACTCCCCCTGGTCGGCCGCGAGGAGGAGCGCGAACGCCTCGTCCGGCTGCTCGCCCGCGGACGCTCGGTACGCGTCACCGGCCCCGGCGGCTCCGGCCGCACCCGGCTCCTCGACACCGTCGCCGAGGACTGCGCGGACCTCGCCCCCGACGGTGTGATCCGCCTCAGCGGCTTCCACCGCACCGCCGCCGAACTGCTCCAGGAGCTGTTCCACGCCGTCCACGAGGCACCCCGGCACCGCCCGGAACGGGACGAACTGCTCGAAGCCGTCCGGGAGATCGGCGCGGTCGTCGTCCTCGACGACATCGAGTTCGGCGGCGCCGCCCTCGACGAGCTGCTGGACGCCACCCCCGAGTGCGCCTTCCTGATCAGCGCCACCCCCGACGTGCCCGCGCCCTCCGCCGAGTCCGCCCTGGAGGAGGTCTTCCTCGGCGGCCTCGACCGCGCCGGCGGTCTGGAGCTGCTGCGGCACGCCGTCGGCCGCGCGCTCACCGAGGACGAGGCCGGCTGGGCCGGCGACCTGTGGTTCGAGTCCGAGGGCCTGCCGCTGCGCTTCGTCCAGGCCGGCGCCCTCCTCCGGCAGCGCGACCGGCTCCGGGCCGGCGCGGATGCCTTCGACGAGTTCGGCGTCTTCCAGGAACCACCCGCCGACGAGCCGTTCGACGCGGCCATCGCCGACGAGATACCGCTGCCCTCCCTCGCCGAGGGCGCCGCGCCCGCCGCCCTGCTCGCCTCCCGGCTGAGCGAGTCGGCGCGCGCCACCCTGCGGTTCGCCGTCGCCCTCGGCGGCGAGGTGCCGCACCAGGCCCACCTGCCCGCCCTGGTCGGCGACACCCACGCGGACGCCGCCCTCGGCGAACTGCTGAACTGCGCCCTGGTCAGTCCGGTCGGCGTCCGCGTGGGTGTCGC
>NZ_MUND01000209.1 GCF_002154375.1 Streptomyces glaucescens
AGCCGCACACCGGTACGGCCCCGCGCCCCGCCGGAGTCATCCCGGCCGGCGCCAGGAGGCCCGGGACGCCTGTCGCATCAGTCTGCGGTGACGCCGGCCCGTCAGGCGGTCCGCGTAGATCCTCCCGTCCAGGTGGTCGCACTCGTGCTGGAGGCAGCGGGCGAAGAAGCCGGTGCCGTGGACGGTGACCGGATCGCCGGTCACGGTGAAGCCCTCGACCACCGCGTGGTCGTGGCGCTCCGTGCCCGCCTCCAGGCCCGGCAGGGACAGGCAGCCCTCCGGGCCGCGGATCACCACCCCGTCCGCCGCCACCAGGCGCGGGTTCACGATATGTCCGAGATGCCGGACATCCTCGTCGTCGGGGCAGTCGTAGACGAACACCCTCAGCGACTCCCCGACCTGGTTCGCCGCCAGTCCCACCCCCTGCGCCGCGTACATCGTGGCGAACAAGTCCTCCACGAGCCGGGAGAGTTCGGGGCCGAAGTCGGTGACCTCCGCGCACGGGGCGTGCAGGACGGGGTCGCCGAGCAGGGTGAGGGGCCGGACGCGCCCGTGGGCGCCCGGGATCGAGCCGTGTCGCATGGGCGCAAGGGTACGGTTCCCTCAGCCGCCCTGGCCCCGTGGGCACGGGCCGGGATTCGGGAGTGCGAATGGATCTCGATAGGCTGACCACCACCACGTTGCCGACAGGCCCCAGGCGCGGCGCGTACGCAAGGAGGATCGAGAACTGATGGCAGGCAACTCGGACCCGCTCACGCCGCGGGCCAAGCTGGCCGTGACCGCGGGCAAGGCGGTCGCTGCGGCATCCCGTGCCGCGGGACGCGGCAGCGGTTCGGTGATCGGTGGCCGGGTCGCGCTGAAACTCGACCCCGACCTCCTCGCCCGGCTCGCCCAGAACCTGGACGTCGTCCTGGTCTCGGCGACCAACGGCAAGACGACCACCACGCGGCTGATCGCCGAGGCGCTGCGGGCCGCGGGCCCGGTGGTGTCCAACGCGCTGGGCGCCAACATGCCGGCCGGCATCACCTCGGCGCTCGCCGGCGGCTCGGACGCCAAGTACGGCGTCATCGAGGTCGACGAGAAGTACCTCGCGGGCGTCGCCCGGGACACCGACCCCAAGTGCATCGCGCTGCTGAACCTCTCGCGCGACCAGCTCGACCGGGCCGCCGAGACCCGCATGCTCGCGGAGAACTGGCGCGAGGGCCTGGCCGGCTCCAAGGCCGTGATCGTGGCGAACGCCGACGACCCGCTGGTCGTGTGGGCGGCCTCGTCCTCCCCGAACGTGATCTGGGTCGCCGCCGGGCAGATGTGGAAGGACGACGCCTGGTCCTGCCCCGCCTGCGGCGGTGTGATGCAGCGCCCCGGCGACGACTGGTTCTGCGGCGAGTGCGGCTTCCGCCGCCCCACCCCGACCTGGGCGCTCTCCGGCGACCACGTCCTCGACCCGCACGGTTCGGCCTGGCCGATCCACCTCCAGCTGCCGGGCCGCGCCAACAAGGCCAACGCCGCCAGCTCGGCCGCCGTCGCCGCCGTGTTCGGCGTGCCGCCGCAGGTCGCGCTGGAGCGCATGTACCAGGTGCAGGCCGTGGCCGGACGCTACGACGTCGTCCAGTTCCAGGGCCGTGACCTGCGGCTGCTGCTGGCGAAGAACCCCGCCGGGTGGCTGGAGACGTTCTCCCTGATCGACCCGCCGCCCACCCCGGTGATCCTCTCCGTGAACGCGCGCGGCGCCGACGGCACCGACACCTCCTGGCTGTGGGACGTCGACTACACCCGGCTCACCGGCCACCCGATCTTCGTCATCGGCGACCGCAAGCTGGACCTGGCGGTGCGCCTGGAGGTCGCCAACCAGCACTTCCAGGTCTGCGAGAACCTCGACCAGGCCGTGCAGACGTGCCCGCCGGGCCGGATCGAGGTCATCGCGAACTACACCGCGTTCCAGGACCTGCGCCGCCGCGTCGGCAACTGAGTGAGTCGAAGGACAGTGACCATGAGCGACAACAGCCTGCGGATCGTCTGGATCTACCCCGACCTGCTCAGCACCTACGGCGACCAGGGCAACGCCCTCGTCGTGGAGCGCCGGGCGCGGCAGCGGGGCCTGGACGTGGCCCGTCTCGACGTGCGCAGCGACCAGCCGATCCCGACGTCCGGCGACATCTACCTCATCGGCGGCGGCGAGGACCGGCCGCAGCGGCTCGCGGCCGAGCGGCTGCGCCGGGACGGCGGCCTGTACCGGGCGGTGGAGAACGGCGCGATCGTCTTCTCGGTGTGCGCCGGCTACCAGATCCTCGGCCACGAGTTCATCAACGACCTCGGCCAGCGCGAGCCCGGCCTCGGCCTGCTCGACGTGGTGTCGGTGCGCGGTGAGGGCGAGCGGTGCGTCGGCGACGTGCTCGGGGACATCGACCCGCGGCTCGGGCTGCCGCCGCTGACCGGGTTCGAGAACCACCAGGGCGTCACCCACCTCGGCCCCACCGCCCGCCCGCTCGCCCAGGTGCGGCTCGGCAAGGGCAACGGCACCGGCGACGGCACGGAGGGTGCGTACAACGACACCGTGTTCGGCACGTACATGCACGGTCCCGTCCTCGCCCGCAACCCGCTCATCGCGGACCACCTGCTGAAGCTGGCCCTCGATGTGAACGCGCTGCCGCCGGTGGACGACCGCTGGTACGAGGCGCTGCGCAACGAGCGCATCGCGGCCGCTCAGCAGCCTGCGTGACCACGGCTGCGCGGCAGTCCGCGCAACCGGTTGTCGACCTGTGGTTCACCAGCCCGTCTGACGGTACGTCCGCACAGGTGAGCGGGGTCGTCCAGCAGGCGGACGCACGCTTCGGCCCCGCCCCCTTGTGCCGCTAGGGTGGCGGGGATTCCCGCCGGACAACGTGGTCCGGTCCCCGGCCCACATCGAGAAGGTAAACGGGCTATGCGCATTGGTGTCCTCACGTCCGGCGGCGACTGCCCCGGCCTGAACGCCGTCATCCGGTCCGTCGTGCACCGTGCCGTCGCCGACCACGGCGACGAGGTCATCGGTTTCCGGGACGGCTGGAAAGGCCTCCTGGAGTGCGACTATCTGAAGCTCGACCTGGACGCCGTCGGCGGCATCCTGGCCCGCGGCGGCACCATCCTCGGCTCCTCCCGGGTCCGTCCCGAGCATCTGCGGGACGGCGTGGAGCGGGCCAGGGGCCATGTCGCCGAGCTGGGTCTCGACGCGATCATCCCGATCGGCGGCGAGGGCACGCTGAAGGCGGCCCGGCTGCTGTCCGACAACGGCCTGCCGATCGTGGGCGTGCCGAAGACCATCGACAACGACATCGCGGTCACCGACGTCACCTTCGGCTTCGACACGGCCGTCGGCGTCGCCACCGAGGCGCTGGACCGGCTGAAGACCACCGCCGAGTCCCACCAGCGGGTGCTGATCGTCGAGGTCATGGGGCGGCACACCGGCTGGATAGCGCTGCACTCCGGGATGGCGGCGGGAGCCCACGCCATCGTCGTGCCGGAGCGGCCGTTCGACATCGACGAGCTGACGGCGCGGGTCGGCGAGCGGTTCGAGGCGGGCAAGCGGTTCGCCATCGTCGTCGCGGCGGAGGGGGCCAAGCCGAAGCCCGGCAGCATGGCCTTCGACGAGGGCGGAAAGGACATCTACGGCCACGAGCGGTTCGCCGGGATCGCCCGGCAGCTCTCCGTCGAGCTGGAGCGGCGGCTCGACAAGGAGGCCCGTCCGGTCATCCTCGGCCACGTCCAGCGGGGCGGGACGCCGACGGCGTACGACCGGGTGCTGGCGACGCGGTTCGGCTGGCACGCGGTGGAGGCCGCTCATCGCGGTGAGTTCGGGATGATGACGGCGCTTCGCGGGACCGACATCGTGATGGTGTCGCTGGCGGAGGCTGTCGAGTCCTTGAAGACCGTGCCGGAGTCTCGGTACGCGGAAGCGGAGTGCGTGCTGTAGCCGTCCGGCAAGTGCGGGTTCGTGGGGCCGGTCGCGCCCACGCGGCGGAGCCGCGGACAGACGCGGCCCCGCGCCCCTGAAGTGAGCATCCCCGCCCCCGGTCGAGAGGTCGACCGGGGGCAGCTCTACTCTTGTGGGCGGACATCAGCACAAACCCCCCACGAATCAGGAGCCGGCGGATGGATCACAGCGGGCACGGCATGATGATGGATCTGCCGCCGTTCACGCTGGGGCGAGGGCTTCAGTGGTCCGCGGACCCGTTCTTCCTCGTCGCGTGTCTGCTGGGACTGGCGCTCTACACGTGGGGCGTCGTCCGGCTGACCCGGCGGGGTGACAAGTGGCCGGTGGGCCGGACCGCCTTCTTCTTCGCCGGTGTGCTCAGCATCGGGCTCATGATGAACACCAAGCTGAACGACTACGGCATGGTCATGTTCAGCGTGCACATGGTGCAGCACATGGTGATCAGCATGCTGTCGCCGATCCTGATCCTGCTCGGCGCGCCGATCACGCTGGCGCTGCGGGCGCTGCCGCCGGCCGCACGCGGCAGCAAGGGGCCCCGCGAGCTGCTGTTGATGCTGCTGCACAGCCGGTACATGCGGATCATCACCCATCCGGTCTTCACCATCCCGCTGTTCATCGCCAGCCTGTACGGCCTGTACTTCACCCCGCTGTTCGACTTCCTCATGGAGTCCAAGCCGGGGCACATCGCGATGATGGTGCACTTCCTCGCGACCGGCCTGGTCTTCTTCTGGCCGATCATGGGCGTGGACCCGGGTCCGCACCGGCCCGGCTATCTGATGCGGATGCTGGAGCTGTTCGCGGGCATGCCGTTCCACGCGTTCTTCGGCATCGCGCTGATGATGGCCTCGCAGCCCATGGTCAAGACCTACACCGATCCGCCCGCCTCCCTCGGCATCGACGCCCTCTCCGACCAGAACGCGGCCGGCGGCATCGCCTGGGCGTTCAGCGAGATCCCGTCCGTGCTCGTGCTGATCGTGCTGCTGTTCCAGTGGTACGGCTCGGAGCAGCGGCAGGCCAAGCGCAAGGACCGCGCCGCCGACCGGGACGGCGACAAGGAGCTCGAGGCGTACAACGCCTACCTGGCCTCACTGAACGCACAGAGCCGCTGACCTCCTCCTCCCGCCCGGGCCCTCACCCGGCCGGACACGGCCTGCGCCCGCGAGGTGGCGCCGGGTGACCACGGGTTCGGTCCGCCGGTGCACGCGGCGGGGTCGTGGACCGGCCACGGGGCCCGGAAATCGGGCAGACATCTGGTCGTCCGCGCCCTAAGAAGGCGGAACGGGGGCACCATGGAGGGGGACGAACCATGAGGAGGGTGTTGCGATGCCCGGTTCCACGGACGGCTCGACGAAGACCATGGGGGTGCTCACCCTGGGCGGCCTCGTCATGGTGACCGCCTACACGGTGGCGCTCGGCAGCAACGGCTGGCTGTGGTTCGGCTGGGTCGTGCTGGGTCTGATCACCCTGGGCATGGTGGCCACCCGCACCACCTGACCCCGGCCCCTCCCCTACTCCTGGGCGAGGCGCCCCGCCGAGTGCACCCCCGGCTGGTACTTGGGCAGCCGGGCGGTGACTTTCATGCCCGCGCCCACGGCGGTCTCGATGACCAGGCCGTGGTCGTCGCCGTACACCTGGCGGAGCCGGTCGTCGACGTTGGACAGGCCGATCCCGCCGGACGGGCTGACCTCCCCGGCGAGGATGCGGCGCAGCAGCTCGGGGTCCATTCCGGCGCCGTCGTCCTCGATGACCACCAGGGCCTCGGCGCCCGCGTCCTGCGCGGTGATGCTGATCCGGCAGGTGCCGGCCTTGCCCTCCAGGCCGTGTTTGACGGCGTTCTCCACCAGCGGCTGGAGGCACAGGTACGGCAGGGTCACCGGTAGCACCTCGGGGGCGATCTGCAGGGTGACGGAGAGCCGGTCGCCGAAGCGGGCCCGGACGAGGGCCAGGTAGTGGTCGATGGCGTGGAGTTCGTCGGCGAGGGTGGTGAAGTCGCCGTGCCGGCGAAACGAGTAGCGGGTGAAGTCGGCGAACTCGAGGAGCAGTTCGCGGGCGCGTTCGGGGTCGGTACGGACGAACGAGGCGATCACCGCGAGCGAGTTGAAGATGAAGTGCGGGGAGATCTGGGCGCGCAGGGCCTTGATCTCGGCCTCGATCAGCCGGGTCCGGGAGCGGTCCAGGTCGGCGAGTTCGAGCTGTACGGAGACCCAGCGGGCGACCTCGGCGGCGGCCCGCACGAGGACCGCGGACTCGCGCGGGGCGCAGGCGACGAGGGCGCCGTGGACGCGGTCGTCGACGGTGAGCGGGGCGACCACGGCCCAGCGCAGCGGGCAGTCCGGCTCGTCGCAGGCGAGCGGGAAGGCCTCGCCGCGGCCGGTCTCCAGCGGGCCGGTGAGCCGGTCCAGCACCTCGGCGCGGTGATGGCCGCCGACGCCGTCCCAGGCCAGTACCCCGGTGTCGTCGGTGAGGCACAGCGCGTCCGTGCCGAGCAGGGTGCGCAGCCGGCGGGCGGATCTGCGGGCCGTCTCCTCGGTGAGCCCGGCCCGCAGCGGCGGCGCGGCCAGGGAGGCGGTGTGCAGGGTCTGGAAGGTGGCGTGCTCGACGGGGCTGCCGAGGCCGCCCGGGGCCTGGGTGCGGGCGGTGCGCCGGCCGAGCCAGAAACCGGCGGCGAGCAGGGGCAGGGCGGCCACGCAGAGGCCGGCGAGGAAGCCGCTCACGCCTTCACCTCCGTGCGCAGCTGTTCCGGCAGGTGGAAGCGGGCCAGGATGGCCGCCGTGCCGGCCGGGACCCGGGCCGGGGTGGCGAGCGACACCAGGATCATGGTGAGGAAGCCGAGCGGCACCGACCACAGGGCGGGCCAGGCGAGCAGGGCGTGCAGCGGACCGCCGCCGGGGAAGCCGGCCATGGTGGCGGCGACGGCGGCGAACGCGGAGCCGCCGCCGACCAGCATCCCGGCCGCCGCGCCGGGCGGGGTGAGCCGCCGCCACCAGATGCCGAGGACGAGCAGCGGGCAGAACGAGGACGCCGAGACGGCGAAGGCGAGGCCGACCGCGTCGGCGACGGGCAGACCGCCGACCAGGACGCTCGCCGCGAGCGGGGCGGCCATGGCGAGCAGCGTGCCGAGCCGGAAGTGCCGTACGCCGCGCGCGGGCAGCACGTCCTGGGTGAGCACTCCGGCGACGGCCATGGCGAGCCCGGAGGCGGTGGACAGGAACGCGGCGAAGGCGCCGCCGGCGAGCAGCGCCCCGAGCAGGTCGCCGGCGACTCCGCCGATCATCCGGCCGGGCAGCAGCAGGACGGCGGCGTCGGCGTCGCCGGTGAGGGTGAGTTCGGGGGCGTAGAGGCGGCCGAGCGCGCCGTAGACCGGGGGCAGCAGGTAGAAGGCTCCGATCAGGGCGAGGACGGCGACGGTGGTGCGGCGGGCGGCGACGCCGTGCGGGCTGGTGTAGAACCGGACGACCACGTGGGGCAGGCCCATGGTGCCGAGGAAGGTGGCGAGGATCAGTCCGTACGTGGCGTACAGCGGGCGTTCCTCGCGGCCCGCGGCGAGCGAGGTCGACATGCCGGCGTTGCTGCCGCGGTCGGCGGCGGGGACGGGGGTGCCGGGGGCGAAGGTGAGGCGGGTGCCCTGGTCGACGCGGTGGGTTCCGGCGGGCAGGCGGATCTCGGTGCCGTCGTGGGCGCGGCCGTTCACGGTGCCGTCGACGGTGACCGTCAGGGGTCGTTCCAGGCGCAGGTCGAGGGTGGTGTCGACGCGGACGGCGCGCTGTTCGCGGAAGCCGGGCGGTTCGTCGAACGGGCGGCGGGGGGCGCCGTCGGCCTGCCAGGCGAGGAGGAGGAAGAAGGCGGGGACGAGCAGGGCGGTCAGTTTCAGCCAGTACTGGAAGGCCTGGACGAAGGTGATGCTGCGCATGCCGCCCGCGGCGACGATGGCGACGACGACGACCGCCACGATGATCCCGCCGAGCCAGTCGGGCACCCCGGTCAGCACGGTGAGGGTGAGTCCAGCGCCCTGGAGCTGGGGCAGCAGGTAGAGCCAGCCGACGCCGACGACGAAGGCGCCCGCGAGCCGCCGCACCGCCTGGGAGGCGAGCCGGGCCTCGGCGAAGTCGGGCAGGGTGTAGGCGCCGGAGCGGCGCAGCGGGGCGGCGACGAAGAGCAGCAGGACGACGTAGCCGGCGGTGTAGCCGACCGGGTACCAGAGCATGTCCGGGCCCTGGACGAGGACCAGGCCGGCGATGCCGAGGAAGGAGGCGGCGGACAGGTACTCGCCGCTGATGGCGGCGGCGTTCAGGCGGGGCCCTACGGTGCGGGAGGCGACGTAGAAGTCGGAGGTGGTGCGGGAGATGCGCAGGCCGAAGGCGCCGACGAGGACGGTGGCGAGCACGACGAGCGCGACGGCGGGGACGGCGTAGTTCGAGTTCATCGCGGAGGGGGTCAGCGGTCCTCGACCAGGCGGACGAAGTCGCGTTCGTTGCGTTCGGCGCGGCGGACGTACCAGTGGGCGAGCAGGACGAGCGGGGCGTAGAGGCAGAAGCCGAGCACCAGCCACTGGAGGCGGCCGGCGTTCGGTGCCGCCGCGAAGACGAGCGGCAGCGGGCCGATCAGCAGGGCGAGGACGGCGCAGCCGGTGAGGGCGGCGCGCAGCTGGCTGCGTATGAGGGAGCGCACGTAGGTGTGGCCGAGGGTGGTCTGCTCGGCGATCTCGGTGCGGGGGCGGTAGGCGCCGGGGGTGTGGGGGTCCCGCCCGCGCGGGCGAGGCCGGGCGTGGGGAAGGGTGCGGCGCGGCGGGCCGGTGACGACCACGCGCCGGTCGGCGGGGCTGTTCGGCACGGTCATGGCCTCCTCATCAGCAGGTCCCGCAGTTCACGGGCGTGGCGGCGGCTGACCTGGAGTTCCTCGGAGCCGACGAGGACGCTGACGGTGCCCGCGTCGAGGCGGAGCTCGTCGATGTGGCGCAGGGCGACCAGGTGGCGGCGGTGGATGCGGACGAAGCCGCGGGAGCGCCAGCGGTCCTCCAGGGTGGACAGCGGGATGCGGACCAGGTGGCTGCTGCCCTGCCCGGTGTGCAGCCGGGCGTAGTCGCCCTGTGCCTCGACGTGGGTGATGTCGTCGACGGCGACGAAGCGGGTGACTCCGCCCAGCTCCACGGCCATGTGGTCGGGGTCGGGTTCGTGCACGGGGATGCGGGGGGTGGTGCCGCGCAGGTCGGCGGCGCGTCGTACGGCTTCGGCGAGGCGTTCCTTGCGGACGGGTTTGAGGACGTAGTCGACCGCCTCGAGGTCGAAGGCCTGGACGGCGAAGTCCTCGTGGGCGGTGACGAAGACGACCAGCGGGGGGCGGGCGAAGCCGGTGAGCAGCCGGGCCAGGTCGAGTCCGTCGAGGCCGGGCATCTGGATGTCGAGGAAGACCACGTCGATCGCCTCGGGGCCGTCGGGGCCGGACTCCAGGGCGCGGTTGATCCGGCGCAGCGCCTCGGTCGCGTCGCCGGCGCCCTCGGCGCTGCCGATGCGGGGGTCGGCGTGCAGGAGGTAGAGGAGTTCCTCCAGGGAGGGGCGTTCGTCGTCGACGGCCAGGGCGCGCAGCATGAACCCGGAGTGTAGGAGCAATTCCTGCGCCTGCACACGGGCCGACGCGGGGAGGTTCCTCGCCGTCGCCGATGCGTTCCCGCTGGATACAGTGCCGCCATGAACAGCAGGCCCGCACCCTTCGACGAACTCGACCGGAAGATCGTCACCGCGCTGATGGCGAACGCGCGGACCAGTTTCGCCGAGATCGGGGCGGCGATCGGGCTGTCGGCGACGGCGGTGAAGCGCCGGGTGGACCGGCTGCGGGAGACCGGGGTGATCACCGGGTTCACGGCGACGGTGAAGCCGTCGGCGCTGGGCTGGCGGACCGAGGCGTACGTCGAGGTGTACTGCGAGGGCGCGGCACCGCCGCGGCGGCTGGCGGAGGTGGTGCGCAACCATCCGGAGATCACCGCGGCGATGACGGTGACGGGCGGGGCGGACGCGCTGCTGCATGTGCGGGCGCGGGACGTGGCGCACTTCGAGGAGGTGCTGGAGCGGATCCGCGCGGAGCCGTTCATCCGGAAGACGATCAGTGTGATGGTGCTGTCCCATCTGCTGCCGGACAGTCCGGAGGCGGGCGCCAGCCATCCGGCGCCGGACGATCCGGGGCACGACTCCGGCATCGACGCATCGGACGTGCGTCTCACCTGATCACAACGCAGCAATCCTGCGTAGGTGCGCAGCTTTCGTTTCTTGTCGGGCGTCGGTTCGCTTTCTACCGTTGTGTCAACCCCCAGTAGACACCGCAGGAAGCGGAGGAACCCCTCTGTGTCCGACAGCCGTGTGCCGCGCCGGCGGCGCTTCCTCGTCTGCGAACCCAGACACTTCGCCGTGCAGTACGCGATCAACCCCTGGATGCATCCCGACGTCCGGGTCGACGTCGACCTCGCGCAGGAGCAGTGGCAGAAGCTGATCGCCGCCTACCGTGCCCATGGCCATACGGTCGACAGCGTGGAGCCGGTGGCGGGCCTGCCGGACATGGTCTTCGCCGCCAACTCGGCGCTCGTCGTCGGCGGCCGGGTCTTCGGCTCGCTCTTCCACGCGCCCGAACGCCGTCCGGAGTCCGTGCACTACGAGACCTGGTTCAAGACGGCGGGCTACGAAGTCCACCGGCCGGAGTCGGTGTGCGAGGGCGAGGGCGACCTGGTGTGGACGGGCCGGTACGTGCTGGCCGGCACCGGGTTCCGCACCACCCGGGAGGCGCACCGCGAGGCGCAGGAGTTCTTCGGCCACCCGGTGATCAGCCTGACCCTGGTGGACCCGTACTTCTACCACCTGGACACGGCGCTGTTCGTGCTCGACGACTCCGCCGGCGGCAACAACATCGTGTACTACCCGGAGGCGTTCTCCCCCGGCAGCCGCGAGGTGCTGAAGCGGCTGTACCCGGACGCGGTGCTCGCCACCCGCGACGACGCGATGGCGTTCGGCCTCAACTCCGTCTCCGACGGCCGCCACGTCTTCATCGCCCCGCGGGCCGAGGCGCTTGCCGCCCGGCTCGACGACCACGGCTATGTCCCCGTCCCCGTCGACCTGTCGGAGTTCCACAAGGCCGGCGGCGGCGTCAAGTGCTGCACTCAGGAGATCCGTTCATGACCGCACCCGCCCGCACCACCCGTGACTCCGCCGAGCTGATCGCCGCCGAGGAGCCCGTCCTCGCGCACAACTACCACCCGCTGCCCGTGGTGGTGGCCCGCGCCGAGGGCACCTGGGTGGAGGACGTCGAGGGCCGCCGCTACCTGGACATGCTGGCCGGCTACTCGGCGCTCAACTTCGGCCACCGCCACCCGGATCTCGTCGAGGCCGCCCACCGCCAGCTGGACCGTCTCACCCTCACCTCCCGCGCCTTCCACAACGACCGGCTCGCCGAGTTCGCCGAGCGCCTGGCCGCCCTGACCGGGCAGGACATGGTGCTGCCGATGAACACGGGCGCGGAGGCCGTGGAGAGCGGCATCAAGGTGGCCCGCAAGTGGGCGTACGACGTCAAGGGCGTGCCCGCCGACCGGGCGACGATCGTGGTCGCGGCGGAGAACTTCCACGGCCGGACCACGACGATCGTCAGCTTCTCCACGGACGAGGTGGCCCGGACCGGCTTCGGCCCGTTCACACCCGGGTTCCGGGTCGTCCCGTACAACGACCTGGCGGCGCTGGAGGCGGCTGTCGACGAGACCACGGCGGCGGTGCTGATCGAGCCGATCCAGGGCGAGGCGGGCGTCGTCATTCCCGACGACGGCTATCTGGCCGGGGTGCGGGAGCTGACCCGCCGCGCGGGCTGTCTGTTCATCGCCGACGAGATCCAGTCCGGGCTCGGCCGCACCGGCCGCACCCTCGCCGTCGAGCACGAGGACGTCGTCCCGGACGTCGTGCTGCTCGGCAAGGCGCTGGGCGGCGGCATCGTGCCCGTGTCGGCGGTGGTCGCGCGCCGGGAGGTGCTGGGGGTGCTGCACCCGGGTGAGCACGGCTCGACCTTCGGCGGCAACCCGCTGGCCGCCGCCGTCGGCACGGCCGTCGTCGACCTGCTGGAGAGCGGCGAGTTCCAGCGCCGGGCCGCCGAGCTGGGCGTGGTGCTGCGGGGTGGTCTGAGCGAGCTGGCCGGCAAGGGCGTGGTCGGCTTCCGTGCGCGCGGTCTGTGGGCGGGCGTCGACATCGACCCGGCCATCGGCACCGGCCGCGAGATCAGCGAGCGTCTGATGCGGGAGGGCGTCCTGGTCAAGGACACCCACGGCTCGACGATCCGCCTGGCGCCGCCGCTGACCATCACCGGGGAGGAACTGCGCACGGCGCTCGGAGCGTTGGAGAAGGTACTGACGCAGGGCTGAGCGCCGGGGAGCCCGCGGGGTGGGGGCCGTGCCGCCGTGGCCGGTACGGCCCCCACCCGGCGGCTGGCGATGGACGCGGACGGCGGTCGCGCCGACGCGGGCGCCAGGGCAGCCAGTCGGCGGCGGCCTCGCCCTGCTCAGCGACTGCTGGTGAACCGCCGTCAGAACCGCCCGCGGCGCCTTCACGTCGGACAGGAGGCCGGCGCACGCCACCGCTCTCGGCACCGCCGGGTGATCGGGGCGTCGCCATCGGTCGGACGAGGCCGGGGCCGGGTAGCTGTAGAACATACCGGCAGCCCCTGACACGAGGAGCGACCCTTGTTCTACACCATGCTCAAGTACGTGTTGCTCGGACCGCTGCTGCGGCTGGTCTTCCGCCCCCGGATCGAAGGGCTGGAGCACGTTCCCGCGTCGGGGCCGGCCATCGTCGCCGGGAACCATCTGTCGTTCTCGGACCACTTCCTGATGCCCGCGGTGCTGAAGCGGCGGATCACCTTCCTGGCGAAGGCGGAGTACTTCACGGGCCCCGGACTGAAGGGGCGGCTCACCGCCGCCTTCTTCCGCAGCGCGGGGCAGATCCCGGTGGACCGCTCCGGGAAGGACGCGGGACAGGCGGCGATCCGGGAAGGGCTCGGGGTGCTGGGCAAGGACGAGTTGCTCGGGATCTACCCGGAGGGCACCCGGTCGCACGACGGGCGGCTGTACAAGGGGAAGGTCGGGGTCGCGGTGATGGCGCTGAGGGCCGGCGTGCCGGTCGTGCCGTGCGCGATGATCGGCACCTTCGAGGCCCAGCCGCCCGGCCGGAAGCTGCCCCGCGTCCGTCCGGTGACGATCCGCTTCGGCGAGCCGCTGGACTTCTCCCGGTACGCCGGGATGGAGAACGAGAAGGCGATCCTGCGCGCGGTCACGGACGAGATCATGTACGCGATCCTGTCGCTGTCCGGGCAGGAGTACGTCGACCGGTACGCGGCGGACGTGAAGGCGGCGGAGGCCGCCGCCGAGGAACGCAAGGAGCGCCCCTTCCGGCGGCTGCCGCTGAGCTGACCTCCGGCACGTCAGGCGAGACGGGCCCGGGCGACCCAGTGGTGGTCGCGGGGCGGGCACAGCCGCTCGGGCGGCGCCGGCACCCAGCGGCAGCCGCCCGCGGCGAGTTGCCGCAGCGTGTACGCCTCCGCCTGCCAGCCGCACCGGTTCAGAAGGCCGCCGAAGTCCTCCAGGCCGAGCCGGAACGCGGATCCGCGGGCCTGCATGAACGCCAGGAAAGAGGCGTTCGCGGGATCGCGGAAGTAGGCGGCGTGCGGGGCGTCGGCCAGCAGGACCGAGCCGGGGCTCGACATCTGCTCGATACGCGTGAGCAGCCGCGTGAAGTGCTCGGACTCCAGGTAGGGCAGCAGGCCTTCGACGATCCAGACCGCGGGTCTCGCCCCGTCGTAGCCCGCGTCTCCCAGCCTCCGCGGCCAGGTGCTGCCCCGGAGGTCGTCGCCGAGGGTGACACGACGGCAGGTGAGACGGTCCTCGACGGGGGCGAGCAGCGCGTCCTTGGCCTCCAGCTGCCCCGGCAGGTCGATCTCGAAGAACCGCGTGTCCGCGGGGAGCGGGAGACGCCAGGCGCGGGTGTCGCCGCCCGCCGCGAGACAGACCACCTGGGTGATCCCCTCGGCCATCGCCTCGCCGAGCGCGATGTCGCCGAAGCGGCCTCGCACGATCACGGATCCCACCGTGCCGCCGGCGGCCAGCGCCTCCTGTGCCAGCGCCCTGGACCGCGGCGTGCTCAGCAGCGCCGCATGAGGGTCCGCCAGGTACGCGTCGGGGCGATCGTTCTCCCTGGCCCTGATCACGGCGGTGATGAAACTCGTCTCCTTGACGGCCGTGTGCCCGTCGTCCCGCCGGGTCCCGTCCGTCATCGCGCGCCCCCGGCGGACAGCGACGGCCTGGTGTTCACCCAGTCCTGGTCGAACTTCCCGGTCACGGCATAGCCGCGGGAGATCTCCGCGAGTTCCTCCTCGCTGAAGACGTCCCGTACGTCGCCGAATCCGCCGGGGGCTCTTCGGTGCGCCATCGTGAGTACCCTTTCCGGGCCGAGGGAGCGGTTGCTCCGCTGCAGTTCCGTCATCTGCGGCCGGCGTTCCTCTTCGTAGGCCCGCAGGGCCGTCCCGGCGTCGCGGTGCCGGGCGAGATGCCAGGCGAGCACGCGCGCGTCGATGACGGCCTGGGTGGCTCCGTTGGATCCGGCGGGATACATGGCGTGCGCGGCGTCGCCGAGGAGGGTCACGCTGCCGAAGGTCCACCGCGGGAGGGGATCCCGGTCGATCATCGGATACCGCTGGATGTCCGGTGTCCGTTCGATCAGCGCGGCCAGGTCCACCCCGGGCGGTGCCCAGTCGCCGAGCTGACGCAGGATGACCTTCCGTCTCTCCGCGGCGTCCGTGGCGGACCGCGCCTCGGAGCGCTCGTCGGGAAAGGCGGCCACCCAGTTGATCAGGGTCCGGTGCGCCGTCTCGTCCCGGTCGATCGGATAGAGGACGAGCCGCCTCCGGTCGTCTCCCAGGACGGCCATGGACTCGCCGGTCAGGAAGGGCGGTCCCCAGACGGTTCCCCGGTACAACGTCATGCCGTTCGTCGGGGGCGGCCCTTCGCCGGGATACAGCGCCGCTCGTACGGCGGAACGAATGCCGTCGGCGCCGATGAGCAGATCCGTCTCGACGGTCCTCGTGGCGCCGTCCCGGTTCGCGAAGACCGCGCGGGTCCGGCCGGGAGTGCGGTCCAGGCCGACGAGCCGGGCGTCGGTGACGAGCGCGCCGTCTCCGAGGCGGCGCCGTGTCTCCTCGGCCAGCGCCGTCACGAGGCGGGCGCGGGAGACCGACAGCTGCGGCCACCGGTATCCCGCCGCCAGGCCGCGGTCCTCGCGCCACACCAGGGTGCCGCGCGGGTTGTACATCGCCAGTTCCCGCGTCCTGATCGCCCGTTGTCGCACCGCGTCCAGCAGTCCGAGTTCGTCGAGTTCGCGCACGGCGTTGGGCAGGATGTTCAGTCCCAGTCCGTGGGGGCGGAGGCCGGGCTCCGCCTCGAAGACGGTCACGTCGCGGAATCCGGCCGCGTGGAGACTGACCGCGGTGGCCAGTCCGGCTACCCCGGAACCGGCGATGGTGATTCTCATCGCCCACCCACCATGGCTCCGTTCTTCCGGGTGAGGGTGAGGATCTCCTCCAGGAGTTCCACACTTCCCCCGCCACTGCCCAGTTCGTAGAGCCGTACCTCGGCGCGGTAGGCCCGGCGCGCCATCACCAGGTGTTTCCCGCGGAAGGAGGTGAGCGACCTGAGGGCCTTCCGCAGTCCCCGTGCGCTGGACCGCGCGTACTCCCCGGACGCGGAACGGGAATCCGCGAGCGTGGCGACGACCCGTGAGGTGATGGACGGCATCTCGGTCCACTCGGCATGCCGCTCGCGCCAGCCGGGGAGGGTGTGCGAGGCGACCTCGTCACAGAAGGTGAGGTAGTCCCTGCTGCCCCGGTCGGAGGCCCAGAGCAGCAGGTCGATGAGGAAGAGCGGGATGTGCGCGGCGGCCGGTCCCATGTAGGTGCGGCCCGCTATGCGCACCTCCTCGAAGAACGGTCTGAGCACGAGCGCGAAGAACTCGGGGGTGACCTCCGCGAGGACACCGCTCATCGCCTTGTCGGCGGCCGTGATGTGCGACGCCAGCGACGACATCCCGGCGGCGCCGTCCGGGGCGCGGAGGTCTTCGTACTGCAAGGAGCGCCCGACCGTCACCGCCTTCGCCAGCTCCGGCACGCAGGTGCGCACCGCGTGGATGAGGCTGCGCTCCATCGGCTGCCCGCTGTAGAGCCGTTCGCGCTCCCCCACCGGATTCCAGCAGGTGTAGTGGTAGACGGTGTCCCGCGGGATCATGTGCGTGCGCCGTCCGAGCAGTTGGAACAGTTCCGTCGCGCCCGGGATGATGTCGAAGGCGGACACTCCGTGCCGTTTGAGACTGCCGAGATACATGCCCAGGTCGCGCATGGCGGCGAGACATTCCGGCAGGGTGAAGGAGGCGACGCGCTCAGGGGGAGGAAGTGCCTCTCGGAGAACTCTCGCCAGCGCGGCGACGTCCCCGTTCTCGTTCATTTTCGGCAATGACCTGAGGTCTTCGTCCAGCTCCAGCGGATCGAGCTGTCTGACCTTCTCACTGTGTTCCTCGGACGTCACGTCCAGGTGCGTCCTGCAGTCCATGTGAACCAACTCTCCGACGAGGATCCATGAGCCGCCCGCCGGCACGAAGGTAGTACTGACCGGTCAATGCCTTCTTTGGCTTGAAACTAAGGTGAAACCAACCCTTGCGGGCCGGTCGGCACATGACGGAGGGGCGGCCGGTGTGGCACCGGCCGCCCCTTCCGCTCGTACGGATCGCGCTTACGGCTTGGGCGTGGCGTGCGGGGCGCAGGTCACGTTCCCGGCGTCCAGCTTCCCGGTGAGCAGGTAGGCGTCCACCCGCTCGTTGATGCAGGAGTTGACCAGGCTGGACACCCCGTGGGAGCCGGCGTCCTTCTCGGTGATCAGGCGGGAGCCCTTGAACCGCTTGTGCAGTTCGAGCGCACCGCCGTAGGGGGTGGCCGCGTCGCGCTCCGCCTGGACGATCAGCACCGGCGGCAGGCCCTTGCCGGTCCTCACGTCCACCGGGGTCCGCTGCTTGACCGGCCAGGTCGCGCACGGCAGGTTCATCCAGGCGTTGGACCAGGTGAGGAACGGGTGGTCGCGGTGCAGCCGGGTGTTGTCCCGGTCCCAGCGCTCCCAGCTCGTCGGCCACTTGGCGTCGGCGCACTCGACCGCCGTGTAGACGGCGTTGCCGTTCTCGGAGGCGGCGTTGCCCGCGGTGTCGCTCAGATCGGGAGCGGCCGCGTCGACGAGGGCCTGGGTGTCACCCGCGACGTACTTGCTGAACACGGTGGCCACCGGCACCCACGCGGAGTCGTAGTACGGCGCGCTCTGGAAGAAGCCGGTCAGTTCGGCCGGGCCGACGACCCCGCCGAGGGGCTCCTTCTTGGCGGTGGCGCGCAGCTGGAGCCACTTGGCCTGCACCTCGGCGCGGGTGGTGCCGAGGTGGAAGGTGGCGTCGTTCTTCGCGACCCAGTCCTGCCAGTCCTGCCAGCGGGTCTCGAAGGCGACGTCCTGGTCCAGGTTGGCCTGGTACCAGATCTTCTCGCGGGACGGGTTGACCACGCTGTCGGTGATCATGCGGCGCACGTGGCCCGGGAAGAGGGTGCCGTAGACGGCGCCCAGGTAGGTGCCGTAGGAGACGCCGAGGAAGTTGAGCTTCCGCTCGCCGAGCGCGGCGCGGATGACGTCGAGGTCGCGCGCGGTGTTCGGGGTCGTCATGTGCGGCAGCATCGCGCCGCTGCGCTCGTAGCAGCCCTCGGCGTACTCGCGGGCCAGCTTGCGCTGGGCGAGCTTGTCGGCCTCGGAGTCGGGCACCGGGTCCATCTTGGGCGCCTTGACGAACTCCTGCGGGTCGACGCAGGAGATGGGCGCCGACTTGCCGACGCCGCGCGGGTCGAAGCCGACGAAGTCGTAGGCCTTGGCGACGTTCTGCCACACCGGCGCCTTGGTGGTGACACGGCGCGGGAAGCGCAGGCCGGAGCCGCCGGGTCCGCCCGGGTTGTAGACGAGGGCGCCCTGCCGTTCGGCCTGGGTGCCGGTGTTGCCGACGCGGTCCACGGCGATCTTGATCTGCTTGCCGTACGGCTTGGCGTAGTCGAGCGGCACGGTGACCCAGCCGCACTGGATGGGCTTCTCCAGCCCCCAGTCCGCCGGGCAGTCCTGCCAGTCGATGCCCCGGTGCGCGGCGCGGGCCGCGGCGATCGCGACGCCCCGGGCCTCGCGGTCCTGACCGTGACGGGCCTCGGCGGCGGCCCGGTCGGTGCCGGTCGTGGCGCCCGCATCGGCGCTGGCCGTCGGTGCCGCGACCGCGCCGGCTATCAGGGTCGCCGCGACGAGCGCCCCGGCCGAGCCGAGCGCCGCCGTCCGCCTGTTCGGTCTGTTGTCCCTCAAGTCGGGTCTCCCCCTGCGTCGTTGCGATGGACAGGGGGATCCTGGCCGCTGGGCGGGTGCCGGGAACAGGGGCGCACCGGCTTCTTTGCCAATCCGATAACCGGATAAGACCATCCCGCTGAGCGGAATGTCCTGACCGGGGGGACTATCCGAGGTCCGCCAGCGCCCCGTCCAGCAGCCGGCGCAGCCGCAACGCGTCCGGCGCCACCGCGCTCACCAGTACGGCGGGCCCGGCGAGCGGCAGCACGGCGGCCCCGTCCCCGAGCGTCCGCGCCGCCACCGGACGCATCGCGAACTCCGGCCGCACCACGACGAGCTGTCCCACCGCACGGTGTCCGCCCAGCCCGGCGGAACCGTCCCAGCCGCCGGGCTGGGCGGACACC
>NZ_MUND01000021.1 GCF_002154375.1 Streptomyces glaucescens
GTGGTGGCGTGGGCGGGGGTGTGGGTGAGGAGGGTTCCGTCGGCGAGTCGTGCGGTGGGGCCGTGCCAGGCGCTGACGGGGATGGGGAGGCGGGCGGCAGCTGCGGCGAGGGCGGCGCGTATGGCGGCCTGCTCGGTGACGCCCATGGGGCCGACGAAGACGCGGCGTCTTACGGGGAGGGGGTGTCGGAGGTCGACGGTGGCCGCCGGGGTCTTGGGCTTGCGCGGGGAGGTCTGCTTCGCGCGGGTTTTGCGGGTGCGGGTGTTGGCGGCCATGGCTGGTCTCCGTCCTGCGGGATCGGGTGGTGGGGCGGTGGTGCTCCGGGAATGTCGTGGGGGTTCGGTCAGCGGTGGCGGTCGGCGATGCGGGCCAGGTCCTGGCTGACGGAGGCCAGTTCGTTCTGCACGTCGGCGAGGGGAGCCCAGCCGATGGCGCGGAGGGCCTTGAGGTACCGCTGGCGGGCTTCCTCGCAGTACGGGCAGGCCCGGTCTCCTGGTTCGCTTCCGCAGGTGCCGCACATAGCGCCGGCGTTGCTGAGGGCCTGGATGGCGGTGTCGTCTGCTGTGGCGGTGCGGATCATCGGGAGGCCTCCAGCCAGGCGGCGTACTCGATGCCGATCAGGTAGCGGTTCCAGTGCTGTTCGGCTCGGATGTCGTCGATGAGGGCCCTGTAGCCCTGGAGGTAGGCGGTGGAGAGCAACTGCCGGGTGTTGTGGGCTGTGGTGGGGTCGGTCATCCACTCGTAGCGGTCTTCGAGGGTTTCGACGTCGGCGCCGGCCTTTTCCTCGTTGTAGGCGTCGGCGCGGCCGCGGTAGTAGTCGGTGTTGGCGAAGGGGTTGGGCGTGGGCTCGGTGGCCATCGTGGTCATGGCGTGGGGGCCTTTCAGGCGGCGGGGGCGGCGGGCGTCTGGATGGCGAGGGTGTTGATGGCGCGGTGGATGCGGCCGATGACTTCGGCGTTGGTGGGCGGCCTCTTGGGGTGGACCGGGGAGGCGGTGGCCGCCCAGTTGGAGACGTGCTCGATGTAGTCGGGCACCCAGGTGCCGGGCTCGATCTGGGTCTCGCAGACCGCGGAGTCGAGGACGTGGCTGATGGCCTGGATGGCGGCCATGGCGCTGGCGGAGGATTCGATGAGGCGGATGGAGGCGACCTCGTCGGTGAAGAACTCGGCCGGGTAGCGGTCCGGGGTGAGGCGTTCGGCGACGACGTAGGCGACGGCGCAGATGTCGAGTCGGGGGACGGGGCCGGGCTGGGCGAACTGTTCACCGCGGTGGAGGCCGTTGTGGTCGATGTGAGTGGCCATCTGCTGGAGGACGGTGCGGGTGTCGCGCATGTGGTGCTCCCGAGGGGTTGTCACCCGGCCGCGCGGAGGCGGTGTCGCACGCGGCCGGGGAGCCGGTGGGGTGGGTCAGGCGGCAGAGGGCCGGGGGTGGTCGTGGCCGCAGGTGGGGCACTGGAGCTGGGAGAGGTTGCAGTCCGGGTCTGCGGGGGCGGTGACGACGACGCCCTGGGCGTGGCTGTCGAAGATGGCGCCGCAGCCGCAGCCGTGGTGGAGGCAGTCGCAGACGGCCAGGTCCTTGGAGGCGGGGAGGGGGATGCTGGCGGCGATGGCGACGTACTCCATGGCGTCGGTGTAGTCGCTGGTGGTGAGGGCGGCGTCCGCGTCTTCGAAGGCCTTGTCGATGACGGCCTGGGCGGTGGGGCTGAGGGCCGTGTAGTCGGCGTGGAGGCGTGCGGGGGCGTGCGTCATCAGGGCCACGGTGGCTCCCAGGGTGGTGGAGATGCGCTGAACAGGCCCCTTGCGGGGCTCTGTTGCGGTGTGATGTGTCCACAGTACCCAGTTCAGCATTGCATGGCAATGCTTTGAGCGGTGCGGGCATGAGAAAGCCCCGGCCCTGGTGTGCGGGTCGGGGCTTGCGTGGGGGGTTGTGCTGGCCGGCGACTACTTCCCGGCGGCTTCTCTCCGGTCGATCTCCGTGGCGTGAACCTCAAGCAGATCAGTCCACGACGCCCAGACGTCCTTTCCGCACTTCTCGATCGTCACCCCGTGCTTGACCGCCCACCGCTTGAGCGTGCGGGAGTCGACCTCATAGCGCGGGCCGCACTCGGCAAAGAGAGCGGACGCCTCCACCATGGTGACCATGTCGGTGTTGAAGGCGTAGGGACTGTGGACGCTGATGGCCATACGGCCTCCCGGGGTCGGGCGGCCGATGTTCGCAGCACCGTCGGCCGACAACGGGCGGACCTTGGGGGTCCAGTTGTGATTGCCGTGTGTAGTTGTGTTGCTGGGTACGACTCGTGTTCCCCCGCTCAGGTTGCACGAACTCGCACAGTTTTTCGCTGCTCCTCGACCTGGGCGTAGGCGAGGCGAGCGAGCGTCCAGCGGCGGGTGAGGCCGTCCTTGGTGCGGCACTTGCCGTTGGTGCAGATGGCCGCGTTGAGCCGGGCTTTCCACATCAGTCCGAGGGTGCGGCAGGCCGGGCAGCGGATCGGGCGGACGACCTTGATGTCGCCTTCGGCGATGGCGTGCTCGAGGCGCTGCCGGTAGAAGATGACGTCCCGCCGCAGCTGCACGGTCTCGGGCGAGTCGGCGGTGTTGTCGACGCACCACTGGTAGGCGTCCTCGACGCGCTTGGGGAGGGGGCCGGCGTCGGGGTTGGCCTGGCGGGTGTACTCGTCGAGTTCACGGACAGAGGCGTCGATGTGGTCGACGACGCTCAGGTGGGCCGGGGCCGCGGGCTCGGTGGGGGTGGCCCGGGGGCTGGAGCTGATGTAGGAGTGGCCGGCGGGTCCGGTGACGGGGCGCTCGCGGAAGTAGCGGGCGAGCGTGGCGAGGCGGCTTGCGGCGCTGTCGTCTGCTGTGTTGTCGTGCATTGGCGTCCCCGTCCCCTTGGCGGCCTCCAGGGGGCGCGGATCGTCCGTACAGCGTGTGCAGGGGCGCGCGCCGGAGGCCGGAAGCGTTCTCTCCGGGTCATTCCGGACGCCCCATCTTGGCACGGGTGCGGCTGGAGTTGAACGGATAGTTTCAAATGATCAGCGGTGTGTGTCGGGTCCGTTGGTCAGCCGCACCCGTCAAACGGTATGAACCCCCGGCATATTCAGACAAGCCGTGGTGCTGCCTTCATCCCCTCGATCAGCGCGCCGAGTTCGGACAGCTGCTCGGAGGTGATGATGTCCATGGCCTCGGCTCCCTCGAGGGCTCGCCCCACGATCGCCAGGGTCCGTAGGTAGACGAGCGCGGTCTCCTCGTCGCTGAGGGTCCGGTCGATGTCGTTGAACGCGCGCTCCGCCTGTTCCGCGAACAGGGCCTGCGGATCGGGGCCGGGGCGGGGCTGGTCGTGGTCGGTCACTGTCGTCCACCGTCCCCTGGTCGAGGCCGCCGTCTTTCCGCGGCGCCTGGTGATATCGATTACGGCCGCCTCGCCCGGTGTGTTCAGCCCGGGAGGGATGGGGGTGGCGGGTTCTGCGGACATGGGGCGTCTCCGCTCCTCCGGCAGAAATGTTCGGGAAGGTCATGCCTGCCCTGTCGGCGTTGGGCGGGCATGTCCCGCTGTGCGGCTGCCAGTCCGGACTGCGGGAGTGCCACTGTGACACCGATAGGCGGACGGGGGCGAGGACGGATGCACATTTCACCCAGTCTTGACGCTGTGGGGTGTACAGATCCGGCCGAGTCCGCTACCGCGCGCTACCGATACGCGGTATCCGTGCCCGTTGTGGCTGGTGGCATGGGAAAGCCCCCACCGGATGGGGGGCGTAGTTTGCCGACAACGACCCTGTGCCTGCGTGGGGGCTTTGAGACCTCACGGGATGATGCTCATGCCCGCCAGATGCGGCGATTGTAGACCGGGACGTTGCCATCGGGGAGAGGTGCAGCGGGATCCG
>NZ_MUND01000210.1 GCF_002154375.1 Streptomyces glaucescens
CGATGAGGTAGCCGAGCTGGGCGCGGCTCTCGCTGCCGAGGGTGGCGGCCAGTTTGGCGATGTGCTCGCGGGCGGTGCGGATGTTCATGCCGAGCCGTTCGGCGATCACCGCGTCGGTGTGGCCCTCGATGAGCAGTCCGGCGATGGCGCGCTGACGGGGCGTGATGCCGCCGCGGACGGGCTGCGGGGCGGCCTGTGGGTGCATGGGCGTGGCGAGCCGCCACAGCCGGTCGAAGACGGTCACCAGGTACTCGACGAGGGCCGGGTTGCGGACCTCCAGGGCGTGGCTGCGGTCCTTGCTGGCGGGGACGAACGCGACGGAGCGGTCGACCACGATCAGCCGCTCGGGGAGTTCGTCGAGGGTGCGCACCTCGAGGTCGCCGGTCAGCTGCTCGCAGTAGGCGAGGACGGCGGGGTCGTGCCGGCTGGTGTGCTGGTAGAGGGTGCGCATCCGGCAGCCGCGGGAGAGCACCGCCTGGTCCCGGGGGAGCGCGACCTGGAGCGCGGAGGCGGGGCGCTTGCCGCCGGGCTGGATGGTGAGCAGTTCACCGACGGCGGTCGCCATGGCCTCGCCGATGGCGGTGTTGATCCGTTCCACTCCGCCGAGCGGCCGGATGCCGAAGGCGGTGGTGGTGGCGCCGTCCGGGGTGTCGAGCAGCAGCAGCGGCGCGAACGCCTCGGCGAGCCAGGCCTCGTGGCGGCGGCGCCGGGCGATGTCGTCCTCGACGGCGCGCAGCAGCCGCGGCAGGGCCGTCGACGGTGCCGCGGGCCGCAGCCACGCGCTGTCCTGGTCGTCCGGCTGGAGCAGGCCGCGGTCGCGCGCGCAGGGCGCCTGTTCGGCCTCCGCCGCCGGGACGCGGCCGGCCTGCAGGGCCCGGGCGTACAGGGCGAGGCCTGCCTCGCACACCTCTTCCGACTCGTGGCGGTGTGTCGCGGTCCTCACCGGGCCCCCTTCCGGTCGCGGCGCTGGCTCAGCGGTCCCGGTCCAGGATCCCCGACTGGGCGATGAGGTAGCCGAGCTGGGCACGGCTGCCGCTGCCGAGTGCGGCGGCGAGCTTGGCGATGTGGGCGCGGCAGGTGCGGACGTTCATGCCGAGGCGGCGGGCGATGGCCTCGTCGACGTGGCCCTCGATGAGCAGTTTCGCTATCGAGCGCTGGACGCCGGTGATGCCCTCCGGGGTGGACTCGTAGGGCACTTCCTCCATCAGCGGCACGGCTCGCTGCCACAGCTGCTCGAAGACCCTGATGAGGTACTGCACCAGCCCGGGGTGCCGCAGTTCCAGGGCGACCTGCCGGTCGTCCTGGGCGGGGATGAAGGCGACGGTGCTGTCGCAGATGATGAGCCGTTCGATCAGCTCTTCCAGGGTGCGGATCTCGACCTTGGCGCCGGCCATGCCCTCCATGTAGGCGAAGGTGCTCTGGCTGTGCCGCACGGTGTGCTGGTAGAGGGTGCGCACCGATATGCCGCGCTCGATCAGGGGTTTGCTGCGCTTGAGGGCCTGGCTGAGGATGTGTTCCGGCCTGCTGCCGCCGGGTTGCACGGTGAGGACCTCGGTGCGGGCCTCGGCTATCGCCACGTCCAGGGCCGCGTGGATCCGGTCGATGCCCTCCAGGACGGTGATGGCGTGGGTGGCGGCCGGTTGCTGGGCACTGATGGCGAGGAAGGGCTGGAAGGTGTCCGTGAGGTCGACGGTGAGCCGTCGGCGGTCCTGTATCTCGCGTTCCAGGGGCTGGAGTTGCTGGGCGAGCACGATGGACGGGGGAACGGGGCGCAGCCAGTTCGCGTCATCGGGGTCGGGGTGGAGGAGGGCGAATTCAAGCAGGCAGGGAGCGGGCTTGACCTCGTCGCGGGCTATTCGCCCGGAGCTGAGGGCGGCGGCGTAGAGCCGCGATCCTTCGGCGCACAGCTCAGTGATGCCGTGAGGATGTGTCGGGTTTGTGCTCTTTGGTGACAAATCTCCACCCCCCAGGGTCCTGAACGTGCAGGAACATGATGCATCTCCCTGGTGGCATTGACGTGCCTGAATGAGCCATCGTCTTGTTTCGCGGGGGAGAGGAAGCCATCAAGTGAGGACGAAGCCGACCATGAATAAGAGAATGCTTCGCTCGGTGCTTGCTACTGCCGTCGTTGCTCTGGCGCTGGCCTTCGGTGCGGCCGGTCCTCTCGACGTCGGCTGGCGGACTGCTGCCCAGGTGGAGAGCGCGGCGGGCGTGACCGGGGACGTCGGCTGGTCCGTCGAGGCGTCACCCGGCGATGTCGGCTGGAGCGTCGTGGCCGGCGGCGAGGACGTCGGCTGGTCGGAGCCGGTGGGCGCGGACGCATGACCACCCCACCCGACGACCGGTCCTTCCGGCGTGAAATGGCCACCGCGTACCGTTCCGGCTGGCACTTCATCGATCTGGCCACCGCCATCCCCCACAACGGTGACTCCCTCATGGTGACCGTGTTCGGTGAGCCGGTCGTCGTCACCCGGGACGAGGACGGAGACGTACGGGCGTACCGGTGCCTGCGCCGCCCCCGAGGCGCGCCGCAGCCCGTACGGTGTGCCATCCGGTACGGAATGATCTTTGTCAACCTTGACCAGCGTGACCACCGGTTGGCGGAGCCGGAGACCCCGGACCCCATGACCATCTCGGCCACCCCCCGCAGTGCCTGACGCGATTCCCCCGTCGTAAAAGATCGCTCAGGTACTTCCCCCCGCAGCGGCGTCACCGTGACCTGAACACGGTGACGCCGCTGTAGTTTCCGGCGGTCTGCGCGGGTTTCGGCGGATCGGCGGTTGGCTGAAATCCGTACCTCCACCGGGCCTGTTGTCCACAGTCCGGTCCCCGGACGATCCCCAGAGCGTCTCCGGGACCCTCCCCGCGCGTCCGCGGCGCGTTCAGCGCACCCGGCTGCCCATGGCCCTGGTCAGCTCGATCTCGACGACCACCCGGGCCGGGTTCGGGCCCGGCGTCCGCCCGTAGCGCTCGGTATAGCGCCGCACCGCCTCCGCCACCCGCTCCGGCTCGCTGTGCACGAAGGCCCGGCCCTCCAGCGTCGCCCATCGCCGGCCGTCCACCTGGCAGACGGCCACCCGCGCCCCGTCCGGCCCGGCGGCCAGCACATTGCGCACCTTCGTGCTCGCCCTGCTCGCGATCACCCGGGCGAGCCGCGCCTCGGGGTCGTAGGTCACCCCCACGGGCACAACGTGCGGGCTGCCGTCCGGGCGGGGGGTGGTGAGTGTGCACAGGTGCCGTTCACGCCAGAAGCTGAGGTATTGCGGGTCCGGGGCACCCGGGTCCGTGGAGTGTGTGGCCATGGACCGGAAACTAGCCGATACCGGCCGTGTCCCCCGGCTGCAGCCCTCCCTCTCGCGCATTGAGTGGAATAGACTCAACTTTGTGTACGTTGCCCACGTCAGTATGGGATGACGGGCTGACGCCAGGAGGAGAACGCGAACGTGGACGCCGAGCTGACCAACCGGAGCCGGGACGCCATCAACGCGGCCGGCAACCGGGCCGTGACCGAGGGCCACCCCGACCTCACCCCGGCCCACCTGCTGCTGGCTCTGCTCCAGGGGCAGGACAACGAGAACATCACCGACCTGCTCACCGCGGTCGAGGCCGACCAGGCCGCCGTGCGCGCCGGAGCGGAGAAGATCCTCGCCGGGCTGCCCAGCGTGACCGGGTCGACCGTCGCGCCGCCGCAGCCCAACCGCGAACTGCTCGCCGTCATCGCCGACGCGCAGGCGCGGGCCCGCGACCTGGGCGACGAGTACCTGTCCACCGAGCACCTGCTGCTCGGCCTCGCCGCCAAGGGCGGCCAGGTCGCCGCCCTGCTCACCGAGCAGGGCGCGAGCGCCAGGAAGCTCCAGGAGGCCTTCCAGAGGACGCGCGGCGGACGCCGGGTGACCACCCCGGACCCCGAGGGCCAGTACAAGGCCCTGGAGAAGTTCGGCACCGACTTCACCGCCGCCGCCCGCGAGGGCAAGCTCGACCCGGTCATCGGCCGGGACACCGAGATCCGGCGGGTCGTCCAGGTGCTGTCCCGCCGCACCAAGAACAACCCCGTCCTCATCGGCGAGCCCGGCGTCGGCAAGACCGCCGTCGTCGAGGGGCTGGCCCAGCGGATCGTGAAGGGGGACGTGCCCGAGTCGCTGAAGGACAAGCGGCTGGTCGCGCTGGACCTGGGCGCGATGGTCGCGGGCGCCAAGTACCGCGGCGAGTTCGAGGAGCGGCTGAAGACCGTCCTCGCGGAGATCAAAAACTCCGACGGGCAGATCATCACCTTCATCGACGAGCTGCACACCGTCGTCGGCGCGGGCGCCGGCGGAGACTCCGCGATGGACGCGGGCAACATGCTCAAGCCGATGCTGGCCCGCGGCGAGCTGCGGATGGTCGGCGCCACCACCCTCGACGAGTACCGCGAGCGGATCGAGAAGGACCCGGCGCTGGAGCGGCGCTTCCAGCAGGTGCTGGTCACCGAGCCGAGCGTGGAGGACACCATCGCGATCCTGCGCGGGCTCAAGGGCCGCTACGAGGCCCACCACAAGGTGCAGATCGCCGACAGCGCGCTGGTCGCCGCCGCCACCCTCTCCGACCGGTACATCACCTCCCGCTTCCTGCCCGACAAGGCCATCGACCTGGTCGACGAGGCGGCCTCCCGGCTGCGCATGGAGATCGACTCCTCGCCCGTCGAGATCGACGAACTCCAGCGCGCCGTCGACCGGCTGAAGATGGAGGAGCTGGCGCTGAGCCGGGAGACCGACGAGGCCTCCCGCGAACGCCTGGAGAAGCTGCGCCGCGACCTCGCCGACAAGGAGGAGGAGCTGCGCGGCCTGACCGCCCGCTGGGAGAAGGAGAAGCAGTCCCTCAACCGGGTCGGTGAACTCAAGGAGAAGCTGGACGAGCTGCGCGGCCAGGCCGAACGCGCCCAGCGCGACGGCGACTTCGACACCGCGTCCAAGCTGCTCTACGGCGAGATCCCGGCCCTGGAGCGCGACCTGGAGGCCGCCTCCGAGGCCGAGGAGGCGTTGGCATCCTCCGCCTCCGGCGGGGGCGCGAAGGACACCATGGTCAAGGAGGAGGTCGGCTCCGACGACATCGCGGACGTCGTCGCCGCCTGGACCGGCATCCCCGCCGGGCGGCTGCTGGAGGGCGAGACGCAGAAGCTGCTGCGCATGGAGGACGAGCTGGGCAAGCGGCTGATCGGCCAGACGGAGGCCGTGCGCGCGGTGTCCGACGCCGTACGGCGCTCCAGGGCCGGGATCGCCGACCCCGACCGCCCCACCGGGTCCTTCCTCTTCCTGGGCCCGACGGGCGTCGGCAAGACCGAGCTGGCCAAGGCGCTCGCGGACTTCCTCTTCGACGACGAGCGGGCCATGGTCCGCATCGACATGTCGGAGTACAGCGAGAAGCACAGCGTGGCCCGGCTGGTCGGCGCGCCCCCCGGCTACGTCGGCTACGAGGAGGGCGGCCAGCTCACCGAGGCGGTCCGCCGCCGCCCGTACTCCGTGGTGCTGCTGGACGAGGTGGAGAAGGCCCACCCCGAGGTCTTCGACATCCTGCTCCAGGTGCTGGACGACGGCCGGCTCACGGACGGCCAGGGCCGCACGGTCGACTTCCGCAACACCATCCTGGTGCTGACCTCCAACCTGGGCAGCCAGTTCCTGGTCGACCCGCTGCGCACCGAGACGGAGAAGAAGGAACAGGTCCTGGAGGTGGTCCGGGCCTCCTTCAAGCCGGAGTTCCTGAACCGCCTGGACGACCTGGTGGTCTTCTCGGCCCTCGCCAAGGACGAGCTGGCCCGGATCGCCCGGCTCCAGATCGACCGCCTGGCCAAGCGGCTCGCCGAGCGCCGGCTCAGCCTGGAGATCACCGAGGAGGCGCTGGCCTGGCTCGCCGACGAGGGCAACGACCCGGCCTACGGCGCCCGCCCGCTGCGCCGGCTGGTCCAGACGGCGATCGGCGACCGCCTCGCCCGGGAGATCCTGTCCGGCGAGATCAAGGACGGCGACACGGTCCGCGTCGACACCTTCGGCGACGGCCTGATCGTCGGCCCCGCCACCCCGGACCCGGCGGACCTGGGCAAGACGCTCTGACCGGCCGCCGCGTCCCCCGGTGGCCCCCGCTCGACACCGTGTGGCACGGGCCCGGCACCCCCGGCGCCCGGGTCACACGGTGAACGCGGAGAAGCGCACCAGGGCCGTGGCCGGGCCCTCGTAGTCGACGAGGACGTTCGCGGTGTGCGCCCCGAATTCCGGGTGCGCCTCGCCGGGCATCCGCTCCCCGCCGCCCTCGGCGAAGCCGACGCTCACGCACAGGTCGGTCGTGTCGCCCAGGCAGAACCCGGTACGCGGCGGCGCGCCCGGACAGGTGCGACCGAGGCAGCCGGCCAGCTCGGCGCGCGGCATCCGGAACTCGGCCGCGTACCCGGGTGTCCGGCCAGACCTCCACCGTGCAGCGGGTGTCGTACGCGCCCGTCGGCAACCGCGCCCCGCCGAACTCCAGCGCCTCGGCGCACGGCACCTCCCTCGGGCCCCGGGCGAGCGGATCGTCCGAGGTCGCGGCCCTCACCACCGCCGTGACCAGCCAGATCAGGACCAGCGCGGGAATCCCCGCGACCACCGCCACCAGCCACCACCGGTTCCGTCCCCGCGCGACTCCGTCTCCCCGCTGTTCACCGGCTCTGCCCCGACCGGCTGGATCATGTCAGCCGACGGCTGACAGGCCGTGCCGGGGCTTGCCACCCCCCGCCCCGCATGGGGGAGGATGGCGGAATCCGTACGAAGGGAAATTCACGGTGAGCATCGACCCGTCCTCGATTCCGAACTTCGGGGGCCAGCCCCAGCCGCAGCCCCAAGGACCGGCGGGCCCCGTCGTCCCGAATCAGGACCTTGTGAAGCAGCTCCTCGACCAGATGGAGCTGAAGTACGTCGTCGACGAAGAAGGCGACCTCGCGGCCCCGTGGGAGCTGTTCCGTACGTACTTCATGTTCCGTGGCGAGGGTGACCAGCAGGTCTTCTCGGTGCGGACGTTCTACGACCGGCCGCACCCGATCGACGACAAGCCGCAGCTGCTGGAGTCCATCGACGACTGGAACCGCCGCACCCTGTGGCCGAAGGTCTACACGCACACCCACGACGACGGCACCGTCCGCCTCATCGGCGAGGCGCAGATGCTGATCGGCCCCGGGGTCAACCTGGAGTTCTTCGTCTCCTCGACGGTCAGCTGGGTGCGGGCGGCCATCGAGTTCGACAAGTGGCTGGTCGAGCAGCTGGGCCTGGAGCAGGAGATCGACGAGGCGGACAAGCCCGAGGACGAGTAGTCCCGGGTCGCGCCGCAGGACCGGGCGGGCGGTGCCGTCGGCGCCGCCCGCCTTTCCACAGCCTGTGGGAAACCCGGTGGACTCAGCCCGCGAGGGCCTTAGCCGCCGTACGGCCTCCTGAAGCACCCCGGTCCGCTTGCAGAAGGCGAACCGGACGAACGGCGCGCCCTCCTCCCGGTGGTCGTAGAAGACCGCGTCGGGGATGGCCACCACGCCCGCCCGCTCGGGCAGCGCCCGGCAGAAGGCGAAGCCGTCGCTCTCGCCGAGGGGACGGATGTCGGTGGTGATGAAGTAGGTGCCGGTGGTGCGGAGGACGCCGAAGCCGGCCTGGGCCGGACCCGCCGCGAGCAGATCCGACCGCACGGCCGTGACCAGCCCGGGCGCCGCCGTGACCCAGCCGGCACCTCGTTGGCCTACCTGTTCCTCCACCGTGCGACAGGCCCCGCTGCGGATCTCCGGCACCGGCGGTGAGCGGGCCGCACAACCTGTCCGGACCGGTCCGCCGGCCGTACCGACGGGCTCGGTGACGCGGCACTGTCCGTCGTATCCTGACCGCACACGGGAAGGAGCCGTCCATGAGCGCCGACGCGATCGTGCACACCGAGTTCCCCAAGGGGTACACGGTCCTGTTTGGGGCCGACGGAAAGGTGATCATGACCCCGCAGAGCGAAGAGCACTCCAGCACCATCAGGTCGATGCAGATCGACTCCGCTCTTGCCCTCGGCCGTCACGCGAAGGTCACCTCCGATGTCTACATCGACTTCCCCGCCGACGAGAACTCCGCCCCCGACCTCGCGATCCTGCGCGAGGACGCACGCAAGGAAGGCAAGCGCTACAGCTTCGAGGACGTCCTGCTGATCTCCGAGGTCGTCTTGACCTCTTCCGCACGCAAGGACTACGACGACTGCACCGCGAAGTACGGCCGCTACGGAATCCCGATCTACCTGGTCGTGGACCCCTACGCCCAGGAAGTCGTCCTTCACACCCAGCCGACCGCCACCGGTTACATCGCCGCACACACCCACAAGTACGGCACGGGCAAGCTCCCCATCCCCCTGGCCGACGGCCGCACCTTCACCCTCGACCTCGACGAACTCCCGCGCCCGGATCCCGAGCCGGACGCCCGCTGACGAGGGACTCCCCGCCGGCCGGGCCCGCGCCGTCGGTACCGCCGTCGCCGGACGTGGTCGTTCCCGGTCGGGGCAGCCGGCTGGGGTGGCCCGCTCTTTCGTCGATCGGGACCGGCCAGGGGACGTGCCGTTCCGCGCCGTGCGCCCGTGCGGCGAAGTCCGGTTCGCGGCAAGGAGGTTCGAAGCCTCTGTGGCTGTCAGGCGGCCAGCGTCCTGAGTCGGGAGGTCGCCTCCTGAAGCACCCCGGTCCGCTTGCAGAAGGCGAACCGGACGAACGGCGCGCCCTCCTCCCGGTGGTCGTAGAAGACCGCGTTGGGGATGGCCACCACGCCCGCCCGCTCGGGCAGCGCCCGGCAGAAGGCGAAGCCGTCGCTCTCGCCGAGGGGACGGATGTCGGTGGTGATGAAGTAGGTGCCGGTGGTGCGGAAGACGCCGAAGCCGGCCTGGGCCAGACCCGCCGCGAGCAGATCCCGCTTGGCGAGCATGTCCGCGCGGAACGCGGCGAAGTACGACTCGGGCAGCGCCAGCGCCTCGGCCACGGCGTACTGGAACGGCCCCGACGCCACATAGGTCAGATACTGCTTCGCCGACCGCACGGCCGTGACCAGCCCGGGCGCCGCCGTGACCCAGCCGACCTTCCAGCCGGTGAACGAGAAGGTCTTGCCCGCGCTGCCGATGGTGACCGTGCGCTCCCGCATGCCGGGGAACGCCGCCAGCGGCAGGTGCTCGGCGCCGTCGAAGACCAGGTGCTCGTACACCTCGTCGGTCACCACCAGCAGGTCCCGCTCCACCGCCAGCTCCGCGATCGCCGCCAGCTCCGCGCGGGTCAGCACGGTGCCGGTCGGGTTGTGCGGGGTGTTGACCAGCAGCAGCCGGGTGCGGTCGGTGACCGCGGCGCGCAGCTCGTCCAGGTCGAGCCGGAACGCGTCACCGTCCGGCCGCAGCGTCACCGGCACCCGCCGCCCGCCCGCCATCGCGATACACGCCGCGTACGAGTCGTAGTACGGCTCCAGCGCCACCACCTCGTCGCCGGGCTCCAGCAGGGCCAGCAGCGCGGCGGCGATCGCCTCGGTCGCGCCCGCCGTGACCAGCACCTCGGTGTCCGGGTCGAACGTCAGGCCGTAGCGGCGCTCCTGGTGGGCGGCGATCGCGGCGCGCAGCTCGGGGACGCCCGGGCCCGGCGGGTACTGGTTGCCGCGCCCGTCCCGCAGCGCCCGTACCGCCGCC
>NZ_MUND01000211.1 GCF_002154375.1 Streptomyces glaucescens
CTCGCCGACCCAGGTCCGCACTCTGGCCGCCCCGGGTCCGCACCCCCGCCGGCCCGGGGCGGCCAGAGTGCGGACCCGGGCCGGCGGCGGCTGCCCGGGCCGGGCGCGGGCGGGCGGTGGCAGGCGACCCGCTGACCGGGGCGCGGCTCGACCAGTGGTGGCGGTGGCTGTGCGGCGGGGTGGTGTCAGCGGACCTCGGCCGCGCGGACCTGCTCCGCCGTGGGGGCGGTGCCGCCGAGGTGGGCCGGCAGCCACCAGGGATCGTCGGTGTCCCTCGGGCGCACCGGGTAGGCGCGCTGCGCCGCCTCCAGCAGCTCCTGCACGCGCTCGCGCAGCTGCCGGGTGATGGCACCGGCGTACTTGTCGCGGGACGCCTCGATCGCCTCGCCCACCCGGATGGTGATGGGCGTGTGGCTGCGCTTGAAGTTGCGCGGCTGGCCCTTGGTCCACAGCCGCTGGGTGCCCCACACGGCCATCGGGATGAGCGGCACGCCCGCCTCCTGGGCCAGGCGCGCGGCGCCCGACTTGAAGCTCTTCAGCGTGAACGACTCGGAGATGGTGGCCTCCGGGAAGACGCCGACGACCTCTCCCGAGCGCAGCGAGTCGAGGGCGTGCGCGTACGCCGCCTCACCCTGCTTGCGGTCCACGGGGATGTGCTTCATCCCGCGCATCAGGGGGCCGGACACCTTGTGGTGGAAGACGGACTCCTTGGCCATGAAACGGACGAGCCGCTTCTGCGGCAGCGCGGCCAGTCCGTTGAAGACGAAGTCCAGGTAGCTGATGTGGTTGCTGACCAGAACGGCACCGCCCGACCGCGGGATGTTCTCCGAACCCTTGCAGTCGATCTTCAAGTCCCACACCTTGAACAGCGTGCGGGCGAGACCGATGACCGGACGGTAGACGAGTTCTGCCATGGACTAGGTGGACCCTTCCTTCTCTGCCAGGGAAGGGAGCTCCCGGCGGGGAAAGTTACGCAGCCGTAGGTTTACGGCATCCCAGATGGTGCCCCAAGAACGAACGCGGAGCCAGTCCCCGTGCCCGTCCTCGGCGAGATCCTCGTCACGTCACCCCCATGATCACCTCGGGGTTTTACGCTCCCTTTACTTCGCGCGTGCCGTGACGCGGCGTGCGAGCATGTGCATCTCACATCTCGAGCGGTACCCGGAATGCGCGGGGGGCGAACCCGGCGGGCCGGCGCCGCGGGAGACTTCCCTGGCCGGGAATCCTCGCGGCCCCGGAAACGCTGCACGACAGTGACGATCGGACCGAGCGGGAGAGTACGCGTGCGCGTGCGCGACGAAGAGCAGCGGCTGGCGGGAGCCGAGTTGGGTGCGGAGCTGGGCGAGCGGGCCACTCTGGTGCAGTTCTCCAGCGCCTTCTGCGCCCCCTGCCGGGCCACCCGGCGGGTCCTTGCCGAGGTGGCCGGCATGGTGCCGGGCGTCCGCCACGTGGAGATCGACGCCGAGGCCCGGCTCGACCTCGTCCGGCGCCTCGGCGTCCTCAGGACGCCGACCGTGCTGGTCCTCGACGCCGGTGGCCGGGTCGTGCGGCGGGCCGCCGGACAGCCCCGCAAGGCCGACGTGATCGCGGCCCTCGGGGAGGCCGTGTGAGCGGGCGCGGACGGGCCGGCGGGGGGCGCGCCGGGCACCGTGAGGCATCTCCCAGAACGCGGGACCCACTTGACTGTGCATGTCAGCTATCGTCAGTCTGACCCTATGTCTTCGGAACTCCTTCTCTTCGGGCGGCCCCACATCGACTTCGCCCGCACCGCGAGCGCGCGCTGTCCGGGCTGTTGAGCAGCCACGGATCCGCTCGTCCCCACCCCCAGAAGGCCACCATGACGGCAACCCCCGACCTAGCCACCAC
>NZ_MUND01000212.1 GCF_002154375.1 Streptomyces glaucescens
GGACTTTGCGGACACGGCCTACGGCTTGCGCCCCACCGCCCCATACCCGGGGATGACCCCGTCGTCCTCGCCGGGCACCGGTTCGCCCAGCTCCGGGCGCCACTTGTTGACGACGGCGACGCCGGGGTCGACCAGGTGGAGGCCGTCGAAGAACCGGGTGAACTCCGCTCGGGAGCGCAGGGCCAGGGTGACGCCCGCGGCCTTGAGCTTGGCGGTCGCCGCGGCCGACTCCTCCGGGGAGAAGTCGGCGGTGGCGTGGGTGACCATCAGGTGGCTACCGGAGGGCAGTTCGGCCATCAGCCGCCGCACCAAGTCGTGCGCGCCGTCCTCGTCGGGGACGAAGTGCAGCAGCGCGACCAGGCAGAGGGCCACCGGCCGGCCGAAGTCCAGGACTTTCCTGGCTCCTTCGAGGATGGCGGCCGGATCGCGCACATCCGCCTGGAGGTATTCGGTGGCGCCCTCGGGTGTGCCGCGCAGCAGGGCCGCCGCGTGGGCGAGCACGATCGGGTCGTTGTCGCAGTAGACGACGCGGGTGTCCGGCGCGATGCCCTGGGCGATCTGATGCATATTCGGCTCGGTCGGGATGCCGGTGCCGATGTCCAGGAACTGCCGTACGCCGTGCTCGACCAGCCAGCGGGTGGCGCGGTGCATGAACGCGCGATTGACCCGCGCCATCACCGGCACGCGCGGGTCGAGGGCCAGCATCTGCCGGCCCATCTCCTCGTCGACGGGGTAGTTGTCCTTGCCGCCGAGATACCAGTCGTACATCCGCGCGGGATGCGGTTTGGCGGTGTCGATCCGGATGGCGCCGGCGGGGTCCTGCCCGGTCATACGGCACTCCGTAAGCGTCTGGGGGCGCACAGGGCACACCGCGTGATCAATGCGGTACCGGAAGAAGGAAGTCGATCAGAACAGTCAGGCAGCGAGGGAGAAACAAACAGGCCAGTTCACGACAGCAGGAAGTCCGCCACCCCTGCCTTGGCGCCTTCGATGAACGCCGTCATCTCGTCGCTGGTGTAGATCAGCGCCGGCCCGTCCGGATCGGTGGACTGCCGGACGGCGATCCGGCCGTCGGCGAGCTTCATCGCCTCCAGGCAGTTGCCCCCGTTGCCGCCGCTCCACGGCTTGTGCCAGCCCTCGCTGCCCAGCTCCCGCGCGGGCATGCCGTTGTAGATCCGCTCCGCGCGGACCCTCGGCTGGGGCTGGGACGTGATGCGATCCATTCAGAGCTCCTTGCGGAGATCCCGCAGGATCTCCTTCGTGCGTTGTGCCGTGGCGGCCTGCGCCGCCATGCGGTCCATGACCTCCAGGTGGGTCGCCACCTCGGCGCGCGCGTCGAGGTAGACGGCGCCGGTCAGGTACTCGCTGTAGACCATGTCCGGCAGTTCGGGCATGGCGAATCGGAACAGCACGAAGGGCCCGTAGGTGCCGGGATGCGGCCCCGTGGAGAACGGGACGACCTGCAGCGTCACATGGGGCAGCTCCGCGGCGTCGAGCAGCTTGTCGATCTGCGCGCGCATCACCTCCGGGCCGCCGACCGGGCGGCGCAGCGCCGTCTCGTCCATCACCATCCAGAGCCGGGGGGCGTCCGGACGGGTGAGCAGTTCCTGGCGTTGCATGCGCAGGGCGACGTGCCGCTCGATGTCCTCGGGGCGGGTCTGGCCGACGGCTCCCGAGGTGAGGACCCCGCGCGCGTAGTCCTCGGTCTGGAGCAGACCGGGGACGAAGTGCGGTTCGTAGCTGCGGATGAGGCTGGCGGCACCCTCCAGGCTGACGTACATGGAGAACCAGCCGGGCAGGATGTCGTGGAAGCGCTGCCACCAGCCCGGCCGGTTGGCGTCCTCGGCCAACCAGACGAACGCCTCGGCCTCGCCGTCGGGGACACCGTAGGCCTTCAGGAGCAACTGGACGTACGGGATCTTGAGCGCGACCTCGGCGGTCTCCATGCGGCGGACCGTGGCGGGGGCGACATGGAGGACACGGGCGGCCTCCTCGCGCTTGAGACCCGCGCGTTCCCGCAGGTCCTGCAGGCGCCGGCCGAGGACGACCTGGCCGACCGTCGGCGCGGACCGCGGCTCGCTCACGCTCCACCCACCTCCAGTAAGGAATTCCGGACAGCCCGGCGGCGCCAATCGAAGACCTATTCGAAGGTCCGAACCGGCCAGAGCTGGCCGATCGACACCGGCTGAAAACCGGGCGATACCAGCCAGAATCTGGCGGTACTGACCTTCGGCGATCCCAAGTGGCGCCGCTCGACGTGCTGTTGCGAGCAGTGTGCCATGGCCGTTCAGAGAGTCACACCGCACTCTGCAATTTTCAGAGTGACACTTGCCAAGTGTTCACGCCGGGGAGATAGTGGCAAGCGTGATTCCGTCCGCGCCCTTAGGAACAGACGCCACCGCAGGCCGCCCCCTCGGTCTCGGTGCCGATGGGGGTTCCCCCGCTCGGCCCTGGTCGGGCGCAGGGGCGGCAGCCGTCCCCTCCGGGGGCGCCGCCGAGCGCCGGTTCCGTTTCGAGCTGGCCGCGCACCCGGGCTCTCCCGCGCAGGCCAGACGCCTGACCCGGGCCCGGCTGACCGGCTGGTCGGTCTGCGAGGACACCTGCGACTCGGCCGCCCTGGTGGTGTCCGAGCTGGTCACCAACGCCATCGTGCACACCGCGAGCGACGTCGTCGTCTGCGAGCTGCACGACGGCGACGACCTGGTGCGCATAGCCGTGCGCGACCAGGGATGCGCGCCCGGCGAGCCCTGTCCGTCCCCGCAACGGCCGGACGAGGAGCACGGGAGGGGATTGCTTCTCGTCGACGCCCTGAGTCACGCCTGGGGTGCCCAGGAACAGGGGCCCGGCGGCCTGCTGGTCTGGGCCGAGCTGCCCCGCCAGGCGGCGGCCCCCCGCCAGGACCGGGCGCCGCGCGCGGACCTGGGCTGGGGCGCCCGCCCCAAACCGGGCCGCTCGGACGGCGGCGCGGGCGAGGAGGACGAGGCGGAAGCCCAGGACCTGATGGCGGACCACGAGCACGGCCGTACCCCGGCCCCGCCGCAGGGCCGTACGCCCGCCGCACCGCACGGTCACGTCCCAGCCCCCGCGCATCCCCGCACCCCCGTCGCGCCGCACGGCCGCGGCACACCGGAGCACTCCTCCACCCGGCCCGAGTCGCACCACCGAACGGGGGCCCCGGGAGTCCCCCCGTTCGGGCGAGGCCGCGGCTGGGGGAGCGTGTGACGCCCGCGTCCGGCAGCGCCCAGGTGCGCACCCTGGAGACGCTGATCCGCCTGCGACGCGGGCTGCACACGCCCGGCACACCCTCCACGCCCGGCCGGCTGACCGTCCCCGAGGGGATGAGCGCCCCACTGGGCTGCGACGCGGTCGCGATGCCCGCCTGTTTCGGCCCGGAGGTGCTGCCCCGGCTGCCTCGCGTGGGATGCGTGTACGCCGACGACGCGCACTGGTGGTGGCTCGTCCCGTCCGACTCCGACTACGCGCTGGAGTGGCCCGCCCCCGCGCGGTACGCGATCGGCGCGGTCGTCCCCGACGCCCCGCGCCTCATCCACCGGCCGGACGGCGAGCTTCCGTACACCCCGCCGATACCGCTGTACCTGACCTTGTGCCGGCTCACCGGGACGGCACCGAGCTGGTCACAGGTGGTCAGCGCGTAGTGCCGCCCCCGCGCGGACGGCACGGGCGCACGCCCGCGTGCCCTCGCCGTTCCGCGTTGCGCCCTGCCCCGCGACGGTCCGCGCCGCGATAGTGGCCCTTCGTGGGGACCGGGGAGGCGGACGGTGGGCAAGAAGGGTGACGCGACGCGGACGGAGCAGCCGTCCGACTCCGAGCGGCTGCTGTTCGGCGGTCCCCTGCGCTACGACATGGGCTGGAACCAGCACGCCGACGCGTTCCTGGAGCTGACCTTCCGGGCGATGGTCCGGCGGCTGCCCGCCCTGCTCTCCGCCAGCCTGCGCCTGGCCCGCCAGGCCGACCGCCGCGCCGCGCGGATCGTGCTGGCCGCCGAGACCGGCCGGGGCGTGGCCCAGGCGGTGAGCCTGCTCGCGGTGAACAGCGCGCTCGGCGGTCTGATGGGCGGCGGCCCGATCGAGGACCGTCTGCGCGGCGCCGTCCCGGCCCTGGTCGTCATGGCCGCCGTGCTGCTGGTGGGCGCACTGCTGCGGGCCGCGTCGACGTACGCCACCGGACGGCTGGAGCCCAAGGTCGAACGGGTGGCGACCGAGCTGTACCTGGAGCGGGCCGCGGCCGTGGAGCTGGCCGCCATCGAGGACCACGCCTTCCACAAGCTGCTGGACACCGCCCAGTACGGCGCCGCCTCCGCCCGGCGGATGATCATGTACGGCACGCGCGTGGTGAACGCGATGATCTCCCTGATCGCGGCGGCCGGTGTGCTGACCGTGCTGCATCCCCTGCTGCTGCCGCTCCTCGTCACCATGACGCTGCCCAGCGCCTGGAGCGCGCTGACCAACGCCCGGCGGCGCTACGAGTCCTTCCACACCTGGGTGCAGCACGCGCGCGCGGGGCACCTGATCAGCGGCCTGCTCACCGAACCGGCCGCCGCCCCGGAGATCCGGCTGCACGGCGTCGGCCCCTTCCTGCTGCGCCACTTCCGCGCGATGTCGGAGTCGGCGGAGGCCGAGCAGGCCCGGCTGGCCCGGCTGGCGGCCCGCACCGGCCTGATCGCGGCGGCCTGGACGGGTCTGGCGGCGGTGGCCACCTACGCGACGCTCGGCGGTCTGCTGCTGGCCGGGGCGATGTCCCTGGCCGTGGCCGGCACGGCCGTGATCGCCGTACGCACCGGCTCCGCGAGCCTGGACTCGCTGGTCCTGGAGGTGAACCAGCTGCACGAGGAGGCGCTGTTCGTGGGCGATCTGGAGCGGCTGTACGCCGAGGCGGCCGAGCGGGCGATCCCGGCCGGCGGCACGGCCCTGCCGGAGGACGCGCGCGAGATCCGCTTCGAGAACGTCACGTTCGGCTATCCGGGCGAGTCCACGCGGCCCGCCCTCGACGACCTCACGCTCACCCTGCCGCTCGGCCGGATCATCGCCCTGGTCGGCGAGAACGGCTCCGGCAAGACGACCCTGGTCAAGCTGCTCGCCGGGCTGTACACCCCGGACCGGGGCCGCATCCTGTGGGACGGCGTGGACGCGGCGACCGCGGACCGGCGACTGCTGGCCGAGCGGATCGCGATGGTGGCACAGGACTTCAAACGGTGGCCGTTCACCGCGCGGGTGAACGTCGCCGTGGGCCGCCCGTCCGTCCCGGTGGCCGAGGAGCGGCTGGCGGCGGCGGTCGAGGAGGCCGGCGCCGAGGAGGTGATCGCGGATCTGCCGCGGGGTCTGGACACCTTGCTGGCCCGTCACTTCAGCGGCGGACACGAGCTGTCCGGCGGGCAGTGGCAGCGGCTGGGCATCGCCCGTGCGGCCTACCGGCGCGGCAGCATCCTGATCGTGGACGAGCCGACGGCGGCCCTCGACGCCCGTGCCGAGCTGGAGGTCTTCGAGAAGATCCGGGCCCTGGCAGGGACCGGTCAGACGGTCGTGCTCATCACCCACCGGCTGGCGTCCGTCCGCCACGCGGACCTGGTGCACGTCCTGGAGCAGGGCCGGCTCGTGGAGTCGGGCACCCCGGAGGAACTGCTGGCCAAGGGCGGCCTCTACGCGGAGCTGTACGGGCTCCAGGCGGAGCAGTTCACCGCGCGGGTGCCCGCCCCGAAGGCGGGCTGACCCCGCTCGTCACGCGGTCACGCGGTCACGCGGCGGCGTCGGCGGTGGCCGTCTCGCGGACGATCACCAGGAACGTGTCCGTGGCGAGGTCCATGACGACCTCGGCCGGCAGGCCCTCCGCCCGCCGTGCGTCCGCGAACTCCTCGGCCGGCCACGAACCGCGCGGACCGCCGGCGGGAAAGCGCTCGATCACCATTCGCCCGTTCACCGTGCACCTCCAGAGAGCGTCGTCCGTGTACGAGTTAACGCCTGCCGGAGGTCAAACGCCTCGTTCAGTGACGTGACTGAGACGTAGTTGACACCCGTTCACCACTGATGGTGAGCCGTATCCCAGGAAACCGCAGCCACGGCTACCCCTGGTGTCACTCGTCGTACTCATCGTGAAAACGGATGCGCTCACTCCCCGCGGACGCCCCACAGGCCGACGCGCGTCCCGTGGGTTCCTCCCACGCTTCCTGCCGTCCGAGGGCGGTCAGGTCCAGCAGGCTCGTGGTCGAGCCGAGGCCGTCCAGGCCCCGCCCGTAGGTGGAGTAGGTGTGGAAGACGCGGTCGCGGTCGCGCAGGAAGCAGCTGAGGCCCGGCCGGTCCACCGGCTCCCCTTCGTGCTCCCGGGTGACCTGGAAGTCCCGGTCGAAGTCCTCGCCGTTCGCGGAGTACCAGGGCAGCGTCCAGCCCATCCGCGCCTTGAAGGGCAGGATCTTCGTGTACGGCGCGCGGGAGACGGCCGCGAACGTCGTCCCACGCGCGTGGAGGTGCGCCAGATGGCCGATCTGGTCGAGGAACGCCGCGCAGCCGCGGCGGCCGGCGTCCGCTTCGGGGGCGAACACGAAGTGATACACCACCAGCTGATGCCGTCCCTCGAACAGGTCGTGCAGAGTGGCCTTGCCGTCCCCGCCCTCGAAGACGTACTCCTTGCCGACCTCCACCATCGGCAGACGACGCCGCTGTGCGTTGAGCGCGTCCCGCGCGCGCGTGAGCGCCTTCTCCTCGGCGAGCAGTTCCTCACGCGCCCTGCGCCACTCTTCGCGCGAGACGATCTCCGGAAGCACCATGACCCCTCCTGTGCAACGGTCCGTTCCGAGGGGTGACCGGTGTCCGGCGCGTAACTCATCGCACGGACACGACGAATTTCCGGCCGGTTTTCCGAACCGCCTTTTCGGCCAGATGCCGTACCGTCCCACCGGCGTCCGGGTCAGGTGCCCTGCCGCCGTCCGGGTCAGGTGTCGTACCGCTGCACGCGCCGCCCGTGGCCGCGGTCGAGGAGGGCGGGCAGCCGCTCCCCCAGCTCGCGGACGACCGACGGTACGTCCAGCGTCAGCAGCTCGCGGTCGCGCATCAGGACGCGGCCGTCGACGATCGTGGTGCGGACGTCGGAGGAGCGTGCGCTGTGCACCAGGGTCGCGGCGAGGTCGTGCACGGGCTGGGTGTGCGGTCCGGTGAGGTCGACCAGGACGATGTCCGCGCGGTGCCCCGGCGCGAGGGAGCCCACGACGCCGTCGAGGCCGACCGCGCGGGCGCTCTGCAGGGTGGCGTGGTGCAGGGCCTGACGCGCGGTCAGCCAGCGGGGGTCGCCCTCGGCCGCCTTCTGGACGAGGGCGGTGAGCGCCATCGACTCCCAGACGTCGAGGGAGTTGTTGGAGGCGGCTCCGTCGGTGGCGAGCCCCACGGGCACGCCGATCGCCCGCAGGGCCCGTACCGGTGTGGTGGTGGGCCAGGCGAACTTCAGGTACCCGCGCGGTGCGCTGGCGACCGCGACCCGCCCGTCGGCCCGCTCCAGGACGGGCAGGTCGCGCTCGGTGATACCGGTGCCGTGCGCGATGAGCACATCGGTGCCGAGGAGACCGGTGCGCTCCAGGACCTCGATCGGGGTGGCGCCGTACCGGGCGAGGCTGGCCTCGGTCTGGTCGCGGTTCTCGGCGGCGTGCAGATGCACGGGCAGGCCGTGCTCGCGGGCCAGGTCCGCGGTCGCCGCGAGGTCGGCGTCGTCGACCGTGTACGGGGCGTGCGGGGCGAGGGTGGTGGTGATCCGGCCGCCGGCGCCGCCCCGGTGCCGTAGCGCGAACTCCAAAGAACGCTCCCGTCCCTCGGGGCCCTGGGACGAGAAGAACGCCTCGCCCAGGTGGGCCCGGATGCCGCACTCCTCGACGACGGCGGCGACCGCGTCCATGGCGAAGTAGTGGTCCGCGAAGCAGGTGACACCGCCCCGGATCATCTCCGCGCACGCCAGCCGCGCGCCCAGTTCGACGTCCCGCGCGGTGAGGTTCGACTCGACGGGCCAGACGACGTCGTTGAACCACTCCTCGGTGGGCAGATCCTCGGCGACCCCGCGCAGCATGACCATCGGGGCGTGCGTGTGGCAGTTGACCAGGCCGGGCAGGGCGGCCTGCCCGCGCGCGTCGATGCGCTCGGCGGCGGGCAGCCCGGTGACGTCCGCCGCGGTGGTGACGGCGGCGACGACCCCGTCGCGCACGACGATCGCGGCGTCGTCCCGGAAGGCGATCCGCTCGTGGTCGGCCCGCCCTTCGACATGCACGAGGGCGGTGCATCCCGTGATGATGAGGTCGGCGGGATAAGTCGTCATCACGCCAACGTACGGCGGGGTGGTACCGCGTCGTGGGCCGAACCGCGCATCCGGCCCGGCCGGTCGCGGGACCTGCCGGGCCCCCGGCCCGGCCTCACCACGGCCCGCCACCAGGCTCTGCGAAAGGGGCCCGGCATGCTGGTAGGCACCTGGAATCTGGAGAATCTCTACCGGCCCGGCGGGCTGTTCGGCCCGCGGGACCAGAGCGCGTACGAGACCAAGCTCGCCGCCCTCGCCGCCGTGATCACCGAGCTGGATCCGGACCTGCTGGGGCTCCAGGAGATCGGCGAGCCAGTGGCGCTGGCCGACCTGGCCGGCCTGCTGGACGGCGAGTGGCACACCGCGGTCTCCGCGTATCCCGACCCCCGGGGCATCCGGGTGGGTTTCCTCAGTCGTACGCCGCTGCGCCCGCTGGCCGACACGACGGCGTTCCCGGACCGGCTGCGCCCGGTGCAGACGGACGACACGGGACAGACCGCGCAGGCGGCCGGGCGCGGTCTGCTGGCCGTGGAGACGGAGGGCATGAGCGCCGCGGTCGCGCATCTGAAGTCGAAGCTGCTGACCTACCCGGTCAACCGCTTCCATCCGCACGACGAGGGAGAACGCGCCCGCTACGGCGCCTACGCGCTGCACCGCCGGACCGCCGAGGCGACGGCGCTGCGCGCACTGGCCGACGCGCTGCTCGCGGGCGACGGCCGGGACAGGGACGTGGTGGTGCTGGGCGACCTCAACGACGAGGTGCAGGCGGCGACCACCCAGATCCTGCTCGGGCCGCCCGGGTCGGAGGCCGGCACGGGCGGATTCGACCGGCCCGACCGGGGGGACGCGGCCCGGCTGTGGAACGTGGCCCCGTTCATCCCAGCCGAGCAGCGCTGTTCGCGGGTCCACGCCGGGCGCCGTGAACTGATCGACCATGTGCTGCTCAGCCACCGCCTGGTCCACCGGGTGACGGCCGCGGGCACCGGGCTGCCCGGCCAGGCGGCCCCCCGGCTGCCCTCGGTCGACGTGGACCCGGCGGGACGCCGGGACGCACCGGGCTCGGACCACGCACCGGTGTGGGTACGGATCGGATAGCCGCACGGACGGCGGTCGGGACCCGCTCCCCGGGGCGGCCGGCCTGGCCGCCGGGGCCCGGGCCGGTCGTCCGGATCACCCCGGCGTCCCGGGGCCTGGCACGCACTCCCCGAGCTCTGCGAGCAGGGAGGGACGCCCAGCCGCGTCGTCGTCGGTCGCCGGCTCCCTCCTGCGCCGTGCCGCCGCACGCACCAGGCGCCGCTCGGGTGGGTCGGGAGGCGCCCGACCTCAGCCGGTCCGACCGAACGAAGGGCCCTGGCCGACCAGGGGCAGGCCGACGGCCCGCAGCCTGCCGCGCTCCTCGGCGAGGGCGGGCAGCAGGCCGAGTACGTCGGCCTGCTCGACCTCGGCGAGGAGGCGGTCCAGCCGGCGGGCGTGCCCGGGAGTGAGCCGCCCGGTGTCGTCGAGGTGCACGGCACAGGCGGTCACGGTGTCGACGAGCCGTTCCAGCGCGGCCGCCAGCCGGTCCGTGCCCTCGGTGTGCCGGGCGAGGGCGGGCAGTTCGGCGGCGGCCACGGCGATCGCCGTACGGGCCTCGGCGAGGGTGCGGTAGGCCTCGCGGCGCAGTACCCAGCGCGTGGGCCGGTCGCCGGATCCGCCGGTCACCTGGGCGAGATAGGCGTGCGCCGCCTTGCCCGCCGCCGCGAGCCGGGCCCGTACCCCGCCGCCCGGCTCCCCCGGCAGCGGCAGATGCCCGACGACCAGCACGATCGCGCAGGCCAGCAGGGTCTCGCCGATCCGGCTCGCGGAGGCCTGCGGCTCCCCGCCGATCATCACCAGAGCGAGCACGAGCACCGTGACGACAGCGGTCTGCGCGGCGAAGTGCCGGGTGGCGACCGGGATCAGCGCCCCGCTGACCGCGACGACGGCCACGAGTCCCGCGGGCCGCGGCACCGCGGCGGCGACCCCGGCGAACAGCAGCGCGCCGAGGACGGTCCCCGCCGCGCGGCACAGCACCCGCGAGGCGAGCGGTCCGAGGTCTGGCTTGACGAGGAAGACGGCGGTGGCGGGCAGCCAGTACCAGTGGGCGTGGTGCAGCGCCTGGGCGACGGCGGCGGCGGTCCCGAAGGAGAGGGCGACGCGTACCCCGTACTCCCGCCCGGCGGGCCCGCACGCGGTGCGCAGCAGCTGCCGCGCCGTCCGCCCGCGGGTGTGCAGCGCCTCGCCCTCGCCCCGGTCGAAGGCCTCGGCGGCGCGCAGCAGCGCGTCGTCCAGGGCCCGCAGGGCGGGCGCGGAGCGCGCGGGCGCCGGCAGCGGCCCGGTGTGCGTGCTGCCGCGCACGGCGGCGGCGAGCCGCCGGGGCGCCTCGGCGGCCCGCGCGGAGACCGGTTCCCCGGCCCAGGCGAGCGCGGTGGCGGCCTCCGCCAGGGGCAGCGCGGCGGCGTACTGCG
>NZ_MUND01000213.1 GCF_002154375.1 Streptomyces glaucescens
GTGCGGGGGGAGGACACGGGCGTTCCTGGGCATGCGGAAGAAGCTGAGAACGGGGGGGAGGGGCGCAGGCCGTCGACGGACAGGAACGAGCGCGCGGGCAATTTGTATCAAGCACGCGGAGACCCGAAGAAGCGCGGGGGGTGTGATCCGGGACACTCTTCGGTTTAGGGTGCGGGAAGCCGGGTAAACGGCCCCGGTTTCTCGGGTGAAAGCACTGTTAGCGCCAGTGCACCGCGCCCCCTGCCGTCGGTGCCGTCGCCTCGATCTTCGCCCGGATCTCGCGCATGACGGCCACGATCCGCTCCTCGTGCTCCGGCGTCAGCCGGGCCACCGGCACCGAGCAGCTGACGGCGTCCTGGGCGGGGGCGTCGTACCGCAGCGCGAACCCGAACCCGACGATCCCGGGCACGCCCTCCTCCCGGTCGACCGAGTGGCCGCGCGCCCGCACCTCCGCCAGGTCGGCCGCGAGGGATGCCCGGGTGGTGTGGGTACGGGGCGTCAGGGCCCGGTACGGCCCCTGCGGGAGCAGGCCGTCGGGGCGTTCGGCGAGCAGCGCCTTGCCCAGGGCGCACGCGTGCGCGGGGAGCCGGCGCCCGACCCTGCTGATCGTGCGCAGGTACTCGTGCGACTCCCGGGTCGCCAGATAGGCCACGTCCGCGCCGTCCAGCCGGCCCAGGTGGATCGTCTCGCCCAGCGCGTCCGACGCCTCGTCCAGGCAGGGCCGTACGAGCCGTACGCGCGGGTCGGAGTCGAGGTAGCCGGTGCCGGTCAGCAGGGCGCGGATGCCGATGCCGTAGAGCGAGCCGGTGATGTCCGTGCGCACCCAGCCGCGCGAGATCAGCGTCTGCAGCAGGGCGTACATCGAGCTGCGGGGGACGCCGAGTTCGTCCGCCAGCTCCTGGAGCCGCGCCGGGCGGTCGCCGCGCGCGGAGAGCAGTTCCAGCAGCTCGACCGTGCGTGCGGCCGACTTCACCTCGCGGACACCGCCGCCGCCTGACTCGGGCATGAGGAGATGGTAGTGCGGGGTCCGGCCCGGGCCGCTATCTTCATACGGGAACGTCGTCTACGCAGGGAGACAGACGGGATGACCGTGGGGGATGCCGTGTCCCGTGACGACCTCCGGATCGCCCGGGTGGCGCTGACACCCGTGCTCGTCGCCGACCCGCCGCTGCTCAACACCCAGGGCGTGCACCAGCCCTACACCCCCCGGCTGATCGTGGAAGTGATCACCGAGGAGGGCATCACCGGGCTCGGGGAGACCTACGGCGACACCAAGTACCTGGACCTCGCCCGCCCCCTCGCCGCGCTGCTGCGCGGCCACCGCGTCGACGATCTCAACGGCCTGTCCCGCCTCGCCGACCGGCTCGCCGTGGACGCCGCGCGGGTGGACGGAGCGGTTGACGTCGGCGGACTGCGCGGCGTGCAGACCGCGGACAAGCTGCGGCTGTCCGTCGTCTCCGCCTTCGAGGTCGCCTGCCTCGACGCCCTCGGCAAAGCCCTCGGCCTGCCGGTGCACGCCCTGCTCGGCGGCAAGGTGCGGGACGCCGTCGAGTACAGCGCCTACCTGTTCTACAAGTGGGCGGACCACCCCGCGGGCGTCGCCGCCGAGCCCGACGACTGGGGCGCCGCCCTCGACCCGGCGGGCATCGTGGCCCAGGCGCGCCGCTTCACGGAGCGGTACGGGTTCGCCTCGTTCAAGCTCAAGGGCGGCGTCTTCCCGCCGGACCAGGAGATCGCCGCCGTCCACGCCCTCGCCGACGCCTTCCCCGGGCAGCCGCTGCGGCTCGACCCCAACGGCGCCTGGTCCGTGCCGACCTCGCTGAAGGTGGCCCGCGAGCTGGCGGACGTCCTGGAGTACCTGGAGGACCCCACGACCGGTACGGCCGCCATGGCCGAGGTCGCCGCGGGCACCGCCGTGCCGCTCGCCACCAACATGTGCGTGACGACGTTCGCCGAGATCAAGGAGGCCTTCACCCGGGACGCCGTCCAGGTGGTCCTCTCCGACCACCACTACTGGGGCGGACTGCGCCGCACCCAGCAGCTCGCCGCCGTCTGCCGGGCCTTCGGCGTCGGCGTGTCCATGCACTCCAACACCCACCTCGGCATCTCCCTCGCCGCGATGACCCACGTGGCGGCCACCGTGCCCGGCCTCAACCACGCCTGCGACTCCCACTACCCCTGGCAGTCCGAGGACGTCCTCACCGCACGCCTGGCCTTCGAGGAGGGCGCCGTGCGCGTCCCCGACGCCCCCGGGCTCGGCGTGGAGCTGGACCGCGACCGGCTGGCCTTCCTGCACGGCCGCTGGGCGCGGGACGACGGCACGCTGCGGGACCGGGACGACGCGGCGGCGATGCGCGTCGCCGAGCCGGGGTGGCAGGCGCCGCGCGGCCCCCGCTGGTAGTGGGGCAGGGGAGGGCGGGACGTACTTGACTTGGTCGAGTAGTCCCGGGGGGAAGGGGAGACGCGCCGTCAGTGCCGTGGTGCACACTGGCCTGACCCGCACCACGTTCAGGGAGTGCACCGTGAACGCGTCCGCCGCCTCCACCGCCTCCGCCGTGACGGCCCTCGCCCACGGGAAGGGCCGCGCCGCCCAGATCGACCCGCTCGCCGCGCTGCGCGCCGCCGGC
>NZ_MUND01000214.1:0-5713 GCF_002154375.1 Streptomyces glaucescens
CGGCCTCGCGCAGGGTCTGATCGTCGCCGTTGTCGGGGCGGTAGTCGGCGAACATGCCCACCGTGCGTCTGGCGTCCGCCTTCGGCCGCTCCACCGGGGGCGTCACGAAGGTGGCGATCGACTCCGCCAGGCGCAGCACCCCGCGGGCGAGGCCGGTGACACCGGCGAGCACGTGCGGTTCGGTGAGGGCGGGCAGGCAGCGCGCGACGGTCTCCCGCAGGACCTCGTCGGCGGTCGGCACGGCGGGCTGCCCGGTGGTGTCTCCCGTGGCGTTGCCCGCCCCGCCCCCGGTGGTGTTCCCGGTGCCGGGTGTCGTGCTGCTCACCGCGCCCGCGGTGTTCCCCGCTCCGGCCGTGGCGGCCGTCGCCCGGGCGGCTGCCGCCGAGACCTTCGCCTGACGCTCCGCCAGGGCCCGGGCGCCGGCGCGCAGCACGTCGTCCGCCTGGGCGTCGCTCAGCGCGCGCAGCGACGCCGACGCGTTCTCGTCGCGCGGCCGCAGCGCGTGCCAGAAGTCGACCGGCGGGACGAGCCGCGTTCCGGCGGCGAACTCACCGCCGCGCTCCATCGGGGTCACCCGGCCCAGCTCCCGTACGCCGCCGCTGTCGCCGTCAGTGGTGTACAGGGTGATCTGACGGTGGTCGGCGACGACGACGGGTTCGGCACCGCCGGGCAGCCGCAGCGCACCGACCGGAACGCCGGATGTCCGGCCGTGTGCCGTCGGCAGGGTGACGGCCCGGCCGTCCGGCGTGCCGGCGGTGATGCGGGCCTCGTCGCCCTCGCCCTCGGCGCGCACCCAGCGGCCGAGGACCACGCCGTCCGTGCCGAACGGGCTGTGCTCCAGGCCGGGCTGGAGGGGCAGCACCGAGCAGTGCTGCTGGCGCAGGGCGGCCCCCTCGCGGATGCCGGTGCGCAGGAACGCGGGCAGCGAGGCACGCGCGTGGGTGCCGGTGGCCGGGTCGTACTCGAGCCACACGTGCTGCCGTCCCTGCCGGCCCTGGCGCCAGAACGAGGTGCCGTCCCCGAGGACGGGGCGGGTGGGCGGAAGGTCCGTGTCGCCGGCGTGCAGGGTGCGCCCGCCGGTGGCGCGGCCGCCGCCCGGCAGCGGGATCGAGGTCACGCCCGCGTCACGACCGCCGTACCAGCGCGGGATCCTCTCGCCGCCGAGCGCGAACACCTCGGCCGGGCGGGCCGACCAGTAGCCGTACTGCTTGCCGTCGTGCCACCACATCACCAGCAACTGGCCGTCGGTGTAGCGGAACAACGGACGCGTCCAGCGGTCGAGCTCCGCCGGCAGCCGCAGGTCGTGCTCCAGCAGGATCTCCTGTGGCCCGACGACGATCGCCTTGTGCCGGCGGGACAGGATCAGTGCCGGCCAGGCCTCGTGGACGCCGAGGGTGTCGTCGCGGTCGGTCCGGGTCTCCGCGTCCAGCCGCCGCAGCGCCTCGTCCAGGGCGGGCCAGCCCAGCTCGTCCGGGATTCCGGCGCGCAGGGTGCGGCCGAGCAGCGGCGCGACCTCGACCGCGGCGACCCGGGCCACGGCCGCCGGGCTGATGCGGGCCGCGACCGAGCGGAACGGGCGCAGCTTCTCCAGCGCCGCGCGTGCGGCGGGCAGTCCCGCCGCGGCGGCCAGCTCGGCGGCCGCGTCGTCCAGCCACTCGCGCAGCACGTCGGAGAGCACCGGGTGTCCGGCCAGTCCCTCCAGCAGGGCCGGGCCGAGGCCGTGGCCGGTCAGGTTGCCGACCGCGGCGTACAGCAGGCGCCGGCAGGACGGGTCCGCGGCGATGGCCGTCAGGTCCCGTCGCCCGGGCCGGGTTTCCTGCAGCCACTGGTTGAGGGGCAGGAGGACGTTGTCGTGGGCCGCGGGCAGGGTCAGCGGTATGCGCTCGGCCACACACAGGTCGAGCAGGTCGAGGTCGGCGCCGGCCTGCCAGCGGCCGGTGAAGAGGTCCACGGGACGGCCCTGGGCACGCAGCCGCGGAGCCATGCGTTCCACCAGCGCGAGGGTGGCGGACGAGCGGCCGCTGTGCGTGGCGCCGTGCTTGCGGAACAGCGCCCAGCGGCTGAGCCAGTCCGCCGCGTCGGTCCCGTCGGTCCCGTCGGCCGTGTCTGTCCCCTCCGCGGCCCCGGTCGCGCCGGTCAGGAGGCCGTCCGCGCCGGTTTCCGCGAGCAGCGCCAGCCAGAACTCGTCGTCCTCGGTGGAACGGCCCAGCCCGGCCGGCATGATCTCCAGCAGCCGCGCCCGTACGGCGGGCCGCTGCTCGGCCAGGACGACGAGCGTCGCCCGGTAGGTGTTCCAGAAGGAGGCGGGGGCCCGGACCGCCGCCGGGGAGGCCAGCAGGTCGGCGACCAGGGCGCACTCCTCGGTGACCCGGTTCAGGCCCGCCGCCTTGATGAGGGCGCGCGCGTCCTGGGGCAGCGACGCGTACGGCGGCATGCCGGCCGCGCAGCGCTCCACGGTCAGCTGCCGGTACTGCGCCCAGGCCTCGGCCGGGCTGAGCCGTGCCGAGAGGTCCTTCACATGCTCCTTGAGCGCCTTGACCGTCAGGGCCCCGGCGAAGGCGAACTCCAGGAACACGGCGCGCTGCCGCTCCTCGTCCACGGTGAGCGCGTGCACCCGCTCCGCGGCACGGGCCTTGCCGAAGAAGGCAGCCGCGTAGGTGGTGTTCTCGTGCTGGAGGAAGACGCGGGCCGCCTGCTCGTAGAAGGTGGGCAGGAAGTGCGGCACGGCCCGGCCGAGCCGTTCGCCCAGTGCCTCGAAGCCCTCCTTCGCGGTGCCGGGGCGGGACTTGGCCTGCCGGGCCAGCCGCTCCACGTCCTTGACCAGCGCCAGCGCGTGGTGCCCGTTCGCCGGGTCGTTGACCAGCGCCCACGCGGGGAAGCCGAGGGTTTCCCGGCGCACCTGCCCGACCTCGCGGATCCGCGGATCCCGGACCAGACCGAGGAAGTTCATCGCGAGGTCCTCCGCCTCGCCGAGGGTGCCCGGCACCAGCCGCACGATCGTCCGTTCGTCCAGCGCCGGATGCGTGTACGTGCGCACGGTGAGGACGTCGGCGTCCTCGCGGTCCTGGGTGCCCGGCGGAAGGATGGCACCGGCGTCGAGCAGCGCGGCCGCCGTGGCCTCGTCGTAGGGAGATCCGTCGTGGGCGGATCCGCCGTGGGTGATCGCGTCGTTCGTCGTCATGCCGCGCGCTCCTCGTCCTCGATGTCCCGCCCGGCGTACAGCGCGGCCGCCATGCGCATGCCTTCCGACCAGGCCACCGGTCCGACCTGGCCGAGCCTCAGCACCCGGCCGGCCCGGTCGGTGAAGACCAGGGGGCCGGTCTCCGTCTCCTCGTAGCCGTCGAAGTCGCCGACCCACACCCGGGCCTCGACGGCGCGGCCGTCCTCCAGCACCGAGCAGACGGCGTGGCCGCCGCGGACGCGGTAGCCGAGCTGGGTGGCCCGGCCGTGCAGGAAGCGCAGCTCCTTGAAGGCGCCGCCCGCGTACTCCTCGACCGAGGTCGCGTCGGCGTCGAGCGCCGCGGGCCGCCGCCACACCTCGCGGAAGAGCTGCTGGGCACGCTGTTCGACACCCAGCTCGACGGCGAACTCCCGCAGGTCCTCCAGGTCGTCGAGGAGCACGGGGTGGGGCAGGCGGACCAGCTCCGGGGTGAGCCGGACCGTGTCGCCGTCGAGGTCGACGAGGCCGAGGCCACGCTCGGGGTCGGCGTCCCGCAGGAACCCGGCGACCGTGCCGTCCTCCCCCGTGACCACCAGGTCGCGCAGGGAGGCCTGCCACGCCGGGTCCGGCCACACCCGCACCAGGACGGCGAACGGCACCGGCAGCGAGCGCACCATCCACCGCTCCACGTCGGCCAGGCACTGCCTCTCGTGCCGTTCCAGCCACTCGGCGAGCTGACGCAGCCCCACCACCGCCGGATCGTCGGCGATCTTCGGCGGCACGGACTTCAACCGCCGCCCGGCCGCGTTCCGGCACACCACCTTGCCGTCGTCGAGGGCGACTTCATAGCCGCCGGCGGACACCCACCCCATCTGTGTGCCTCCCGCACCCGCAATGATCAAGTGGCGGGAACTGTAGAGCACGGCACTGACAACGGCGTCCGGGGGCAGGTCGGTCCTGCCGGGGCCGGGCGCGCTGCCGCCCCCGTCGGCGTGATGGAGATGTCCGCCAAGGCGGCCGACGATTCCCGGGAACTACGCGACCGCCGGTGCCGGGCGGCGTCAGGCCAGTGCCACGAGGTCCGCGTACGAGTCGTTCCACAGGTCCTCGACGCCGTCCGGCAGCAGGATGACCCGCTCCGGCTGGAGCGCCGCCACCGCGCCCTCGTCGTGGGTGACCAGCACGACCGCGCCCTTGTAGGTGCGCAGCGCGCCCAGGATCTCCTCACGGCTGGCCGGGTCGAGGTTGTTGGTCGGCTCGTCCAGCAGCAGCACATTGGCCGAGGACACCACCAGCGTGGCGAGCGCCAGCCGGGTCTTCTCACCGCCGGAGAGCACCCCGGCCGGCTTGTCGACGTCGTCACCCGAGAACAGGAACGACCCGAGGACCTTGCGGAGTTCCACCAGGTCCAGGCCGGGTGCCGACGCACGCATGTTCTCCAGCACGGTGCGGTCCGGGTCCAGGGTCTCGTGCTCCTGCGCGTAGTAGCCGAGTCTCAGGCCGTGGCCCTCGATCACCTGGCCGGTGTCGGGTTTCTCCACGCCCGCCAGGAGGCGCAGCAGGGTCGTTTTCCCCGCGCCGTTGAGGCCGAGGATCACCACGCGCGATCCCTTGTCGATGGCCAGGTCGACGCCGGCGAGGACCTCCAGTGAGCCGTACGCCTTCGACAGGTCCTCCGCGGTCAGTGGCGTCCTGCCGCAGGGGGCCGGTTCGGGGAAGCGGAGTCTGGCCACCTTGTCGGCGCGCCGCTCCTCCTCCAGGCCCGCGAGCAGGCGTTCCGCGCGCCGGGCCATGTTCTGCGCGGCGACCGCCTTGGTCCCCGCGCGCAGCCGGTTGGCCTGGTAGGTCAGGGCGGCCGCCTTCCGCTCGGCGTTGCTGCGTTCCCTCCTGCGGCGGCGCTCGTCGGCGCTGCGCTGGGCCTGGTACCGCGCCCAGCCCATGTTGTAGACGTCCAGGGCGCAGCGGTTCGCGTCCAGGTGGAACACCTTGTTGACCACTGTCTCGATGAGGTCGAGGTCGTGGGAGATGACGACGAACCCGCCCTGGTAGCGCTTGAGGAAGTCGCGCAGCCACAGGATGGAGTCGGCGTCGAGGTGGTTGGTGGGCTCGTCCAGCAGCAGCACGTCGGCGTCGGAGAACAGGATGCGGGCCAGTTCGACGCGCCTGCGCTGGCCGCCGGACAGGGTGTGCAGCGGCTGGTCCAGGATCCGGTCGGGCAGGCCCAGGCTGGCGGCGATGGTGGCGGCCTCGGCCTCGGCGGCGTATCCGCCCTTGGCGAGGAACTCGCTCTCCAGCCGCTCGTAGGCGCGCAGCGTCTTCTCGCGGGCGGTGTCGGGGCCTTCCGCGAGGCGGTGCTGGCAGTCGCGCATGGCCCGCATCACCGTGTCCAGACCGCGCGCGGACAGGATCCGGTCCAGCGCCAGGACGTCCGGGTCCCCGGTGCGCGGGTCCTGGGGCAGATAGCCGACCGCCCCGGAGCGGGTGACGGTGCCGCCGGCCGCGGGGCCTTCGCCGGCCAGGCATCTGGTGAGGGTGGTCTTGCCCGCGCCGTTG
>NZ_MUND01000214.1:5753-5908 GCF_002154375.1 Streptomyces glaucescens
CGATGCGGTCGCCCTTGGCGATGCGGAAGGACGACGGCTGGAGCAGGACGCGGGCGCCGACGCGCAGTTCGAGGTCGGTGGCGGTGATCACGGGAAGCAGGGCTCCGGGGAGTGGTTCGGTGAGGGGGTGCGGCGGCCGGGAGGGAGTCCGGGGT
>NZ_MUND01000215.1 GCF_002154375.1 Streptomyces glaucescens
AGCCTTGAGCCGTCGGCCCGTATCACGGGCCGACGGCTCAAGGCTCGGGCACACCGTAACGGCTGATGGGCGGTTTGGGGATGAGTCGGGGGGAGATGTGCCGAAACGATGCCGCGGAGCGGTGCGCGGGTGCGGGGCTCGGCTGCGCACCGCGGACGGGCCGCCCGGCGGCCCGCTGACCGCGCTGTCCGCGCCGGGGGAGCCCGCCGTAGACTCCCGGAGTGACCGTCACCGCAACCTCCGTGGACGAGTCGGACGACGTCCGGCCGGCCACCGCGCCCGCCCCGCGCGGCGCGCGGCTGCTGCGCCTCGTCCCGGCCGCCACCTCGGCACTCTCCGGAGTGCTGCTCTACGTCAGTTTCCCGCCCCGCACCCTCTGGTGGCTGGCCCTGCCCGCCTTCGCCGCCTTCGGCTGGGTGCTGCGCGGCCGCGGTGTGAAGGCGAGCCTCGGTCTCGGCTATCTCTTCGGCCTCGGCTTCCTGCTGCCGCTGCTGGTGTGGACCGGAGTGGAGGTCGGCCCCGGACCGTGGCTCGCCCTCGTCGCGATCGAGGCGCTGTTCATCGCCCTGGTCGGCGCGGGTGTCGCCGCGGTGTCACGGCTGCCCGGCTGGCCGGTGTGGGCGGCGGCGGTCTGGATCGCGGGAGAGGCGGCCCGCGCGCGCGTGCCCTTCCACGGCTTCCCCTGGGGCAAGATCGCCTTCGGCCAGGCGGACGGCGTCTTCCTGCCGCTCGCCGCGGTGGGCGGCACTCCCGTGCTCGGTTTCGCGGTCGTCCTGTGCGGTTTCGGTCTGTACGACGTCGTCCGCCTCGCGGTGGACGCGCGCCGCACCCGCGCGGTACGACGGCCCGCCGCGGCAGCGGCGCTGCTCAGTCTGGCCGTGCCGCCGCTCGCGGCCCTCGCCGCGCTGCCGCTGGTGAGCGACCGGGCCGAGGACGGCACCGCCACCGTCGCCGTCATCCAGGGCAACGTGCCCCGCGCGGGACTCGACTTCAACGCCCAGCGCAGGGCCGTGCTCGACCACCACGCGCGCGAGACCGAGCGGCTGGCGGCCGAGGTGAAGGCCGGCACCGTGCCCCGGCCCGACTTCGTGCTCTGGCCGGAGAACTCCTCCGACATCGACCCCTTCGCCAACGCCGACGCCCGTGCGGTCATCGACGGCGCCGCCAAGGCCATCGGCGCGCCCATCTCCGTGGGCGGGGTCGTGGAACGCGACGGCAGGCTGCTGAACGAGCAGATCCTCTGGGACCCCGAGAAGGGCCCGGTCGACACCTACGACAAGCGGCAGATCCAGCCCTTCGGCGAGTACCTGCCGCTGCGCTCGCTGCTCGACGCGATCAACGAGGACTGGACCGGCATGGTCCGCCAGGACTTCAGCCGGGGATCCGAGCCCGGTGTCTTCACCCTGGACGGCACCGAGGTCGGCCTCGCCACCTGCTACGAGGCGGCCTTCGACTGGGCCGTGCGGGACACCGTCACCCACGGCGCCCAGATGATCTCCGTGCCGAGCAACAACGCGACCTTCGACCGCAGCGAGATGACCTACCAGCAGCTCGCCATGTCCCGGATCCGCGCGGTCGAGCACAGCCGGACCGTCACCGTGCCGGTGACCAGCGGCGTCAGCGCGATCATCCTGCCGGACGGCACCATCACCCAGCGGACCGGGATGTTCGTCGCGGACTCGCTGGTGCAGGAGGTGCCGCTGCGCTCCTCCGAGACCCCCGCCACACGGCTCGGCATCCTGCCGGAGCTGGCCCTCCTCCTGGTCGCCGCGGGCGGCCTCGGGTGGGCGGCCACCGTGGCGGCGCGCGGGCGGCGCGCGAGTGGCGGGTGACCGTACGACCGCCGTACGCCCCGGGAACACGCCGGGGGCGCGCGGGAGGGCCCGCTAGGGTCTGGCCCATGGCCATTCCTGACTTCCTCCGCACCCTGCGGGCCTCCGCCGGACACCAGTTGCTGTGGCTCCCCGGGGTCACCGCGATCGTCTTCGACGACGCGGGCAGAGTCCTGCTCAACCGCCGGACCGACACCCGCAAGTGGTCGGTGCTCGGCGGCATCCCGGACCCGGGCGAGCAGCCCGCGGCCTGCGCCGTGCGCGAGGTCCACGAGGAGACCGCGGTCCGGTGCGTCCCGGAGCGGGTGGTCCTCGTCCAGGCGCTGGACCCGGTCACCTACGACAACGGCGACGTCTGCCAGTACATGGACATCACGTTCCGCTGCCGCGCGGTCGGCGGCGAGGCGCGGGTCAACGACGACGAGTCCCTGGAGGTCGGCTGGTTCGAGGTCGACGCCCTGCCGGACCTGAACGAGTTCGGGCTGCTGCGGATCAAGCAGGCCCTGTCGGACGCACCCACGTGGTTCGAGCCCATGACCTCCGAATGAACTGTGGTGGATGACCACATGGGGCGGGGGAGGGCCGCTGCCTAGGGTCGAGACATGACCCCGCCCCATGACCTGCCCGGTCCGCCCGGGCCCAGTGACCCCTCGCTCGACCTGGGCGGCCGCACCGCCCTCGTCACCGGCGCCGCCGGCGGCATCGGCCGCGCCTGCGCGCTGCGGCTCGCGGCCGCCGGAGCCAAGGTCAGAGCGGTCGACCGGGACGACACCGGACTGGCAGCCCTCACCGAGCAGGCCGCGGGCCTGGCCGGGACCGTCGAACCGCACGTCCTCGACCTCACCGACCTGGACGCCGCCGAACTCGTCGCCGCGGGCACCGACGTCCTCGTCAACAACGCCGGACTGCAACTCGTCCGGCCCCTGGAGCAGTTCCCGCCCGACGTCTTCCACACCGTCCTCACCGTGATGCTGGAGGCGCCGTTCCGGCTGATCCGGGGCGCCCTGCCGCACATGTACGGGCAGGGCTGGGGCCGGATCGTGAACATCTCCTCCGTGCACGGGCTGCGCGCCTCGCCGTACAAGTCGGCGTACGTGGCCGCCAAGCACGGCCTGGAGGGCCTGTCCAAGACCGCCGCCCTCGAAGGCGCGCCGCACGGCGTCACCTCCAACTGCGTGAACCCCGGCTACGTCCGCACCCCGCTCGTGGAGCGGCAGCTCGCCGACCAGGCGCGCGCCCACGGCATCCCGGAGGAACGCGTCCTGTCCGAGGTGCTGCTCCAGGACAGCGCCGTCAAGCGGCTCATCGAGCCGGCCGAGGTCGCGGAGGCGGTGGCGTACCTGTGCGCACCGCAGGCGTCCTTCGTCACCGGCACCTCGCTGGTCCTCGACGGCGGCTGGACCGCACACTGAGTCCCGCGGGCCGCACCGGAGTTTTCCACAGGGCTGCCGGGGCGCCCGCGTCATGGTGAATCCTGTGAGCATGTCCCGCGATCACGTGCAGTCAGCTCAGCAGGCGCCGGGCGCCCAGGCCCAGGTGCCGGGCGCCGGCCTCGACACGCCGGCCGCCGCCGTCGAGGCACCGTTCCTGGAGCTGCTGGCCCGCGGCGCGTCCGCCGACGCCTACGAGCAGCCGGTGCTGCTCGCCCGCGCCGAGGGCCGGCCCGGTGAGCGGATCGCCGCGCTGGAGCGCGCCAAGCTGCTGGCGCTGCGGGTCCGCGCCGAGCTGGAGGGACGGCGCCGCCGCGAGGCCGAGCTGTCGGCCCTGTTCGAGACCGCCCACGACCTTGCCGGGCTGCGCGACCTCGACGCCGTCCTCCAGGCGATCGTGCAGCGGGCCCGCTCCCTGCTCGGCACCGACGTCGCCTACCTCAGCCTCAACGACCCGGCCCGCGGCGACACCTACATGCGGGTCACCGAGGGCTCGGTCGCGGCCCGCTTCCAGCAGCTGCGGCTCGGCATGGGGGAAGGGCTCGGCGGGCTCGTCGCCCAGACGGCCCGGCCGTACGTCACCGACGACTACTTCCAGGACGACCGCTTCCAGCACACCTCCAGCATCGACGCGGGTGTGCGCGACGAGGGACTGGTGGCCATTCTCGGTGTGCCGCTGATGCTGGGCCCGCACGTCATCGGGGTGCTGTTCGCCGCCGACCGCCGCGCCCGGGTCTTCGAACGCGAGCAGATCGCGCTGCTCGGCTCCTTCGCCGCGCTGGCCGCCGCCGCCATCGACACCGCCAACCTGCTCACCGAGACCCGCTCGGCCCTGGCCGGTCTGGAACGCGCCAACGAGATCATCCAGGACCGCAGCGCCGTCATCGAACGCGCCTCCGAGGTGCACGACCGGCTCGCCGAACTCGTGCTGCGCGGCGGCGGGGTGCACGACGTGGCCGCCGCGGTCTCCGAGGTCCTGGACGGCACGGTGGAGTTCACCGAGCCCGACGGCGCCCCGGCCCGCGCGCTCGACGAGTCCCGCGCCGAAGGACACGCGGTGCGGCACCAGGACGACTGGATCGCCGCCGTTGCGGCCGGCGGTGAACTCCTCGGCGCGCTGGTGCTGCGCGGCCACCCCGGCCTCGACCCGGTCGACCAGCGCACCCTCGAACGCGCCGCGATGGTCACCTCGCTGCTGCTGCTCGCCCGCCGCTCCGCCGCCGAGGCCGAACAGCGGGTCCGCGGCGAACTCCTGGACGACCTGCTGGACGCCCGTGACCGTGACCCCCGCCTGCTGCGCGAGCGCGCCGCCCGGCTGCACGCCGACCTGGACGCCACCCATGTGCTGCTCGCCGCCCGGCTCGACGGCCCCGCCGCCGACGCCGACCAGGAGGCCGACGCGCGGCGCCGCCTGTGGTCCGCCGCCTCCCACCTCGCCGCCACCCGGCGGGGACTGGCCGCCGCCCGCGACGGCGGCACCGTGCTGCTGCTGCCCCTGGCCCCCGGCGACAGCGCGACCGAGCTGGCCCGCCGCACCGCCCGCCACCTCGGCACGGCCGTCCACGAGGCGGTCACCGTCGGCGCCTCACCGCCGGTGCGGGACCTCGCCGCCCACCCGGACGACGTGGCCGGGGCGTACACCGAGGCCCGCCGCTGCCTCGACGCCCTGCGCCTGCTCGGCCGCGGCGGGGACGGCGCCGCCGCCGACGACTTCGGCTTCCTGGGCCTGCTGCTCGCCGGGGAACGGGACGTGACGGGCTTCGTCGACCGCACCATAGGCCCGGTGGTGGGATACGACGAACGACGCGGCACCGAGCTGCTGCGCACCCTCGACGCCTACTTCGACTCCGGGATGAGTCCCGCCCGCACCAAGGACGCACTGCACGTCCACGTCAACACCGTCGCCCAGCGCCTGGAGCGCGTGGGCCGGCTGCTCGGCGACGACTGGCAGTCCCCGTCGCGCGCCCTGGAGATCCAGCTCGCCCTGCGCCTGCACCGCCTCTCGGCACCGGAACGCCACTGACCGCGGTCCCCCCGTACGCACCCGTACCGGGGACCGCGGCCGGAGGTGCCGCTCAGACGGTGTGCGCGTCCTCGGCCCGCGCGCTCTCGGGCGCGGCATCCCCGGAGGGCTCGATGTCGGCCAGGTCGCGGTGGCGGGTCTCCTTGGCCACTCCCACGGCGACGAGCGTCAGCAGCGCCGCCGCGATGACGTACAGGGCGATCCAGGTCGAGCCGCCGGTGCTCTGCAGCAGGGCCGTCGCGATCAGCGGGGCGGGCGCCCCGGCCGCGACCGAGGCGAACTGGGCGCCGATGGAGGCACCGGAGTAACGCATCCGGGTCGCGAACATCTCGGAGAAGAAGGCGGCCTGCGGGGCGTACATCGCCCCGTGCAGCACCAGGCCCACCGTCACCGCGAGCAGCAGGCTGCCGAAGTCGCCGGTGTCGACCAGCGCGAAGAACGGGAACATCCACAGACCGACCCCGGCCGCTCCCAGCAGGTAGACGGGACGGCGACCGACCCGGTCGGAGAGCGCGCCCCAGAGGGGGATGACCGCGAAGTGGACGGCGGAGGCGATCAGCACGGCGTTGAGCGCGGTCTGCTTGGAGACATCGGCCGCCGTGGTGGCGTAGACGAGGATGAACGCGGTGATGACGTAGTAGCTGATGTTCTCCGCCATGCGCGCGCCCATCGCGATGAGCACGTCCCGCCAGTGGTGCCGCAGCACGGCGACCAGCGGCAGCTTCTCGGCGTCCGCCACCCGCGCCGCCTTGCGCGCCTCGGCCTGCGCGAGCGCCTGCCGGAAGACGGGTGACTCGTCGACGGACAGCCGGATCCACAGCCCGACGATCACCAGCACCCCGGACAGCAGGAACGGAATGCGCCAGCCCCAGCTGGTGAACGCGCTGTCCGACAGCACGGCGGTCAGCAGCGACAGCACACCCGTGGCGAGCAACTGCCCGGCCGGCGCCCCGGTCTGCGGCCACGAGGCCCAGAACCCCCGCCGCCGCGCGTCCCCGTGCTCCGACACCAGCAGCACGGCTCCGCCCCACTCACCGCCGAGCGCGAACCCCTGCACCAGCCGCAGCACGGTCAGCAGCACGGGCGCGGCGGTCCCGATCGTCGCGTGCGTCGGCAGCAGACCGATCGCGAAGGTCGCCCCGCCCATCAGCAGCAGACTCAGCACCAGCAGCTTCTTGCGCCCGAGGCGGTCGCCGTAGTGCCCGAACACCAGCGCACCCAGCGGGCGCGCCGCGAATCCCACCGCGTACGTCAGGAACGACAGCAGTGTGCCGACCAGGGGGTCGGACTCCGGGAAGAACAACTGATTGAAGACGAGCGCGGCCGCGGAGCCGTAGAGGAAGAAGTCGTACCACTCGATGGTGGTGCCGATGAGGCTGGCGGCGACGATGCGCTTGAGGTTGGACGGGGCTGGGGGAGCGGTCGCGGGCGACGACATCGGCACCACTTCCTGACGTTCGACGGGGACGTTTGCGTGTCGCCACACGGTAGGAAGGCGCAGGTGAGAGGCGTATGTGGTGGGACCCCATAGTTTTGGGCATGAGGGTGCGCGCGCCCACCATGGGGTAGCGGCAGGAGCTCCTTCGCGGTCTCGACGAGGTTGCGGAGGGAGGGCTGTGCGGGGTGTGCCATTGACGCACGGTTCGAAGGCTCCGATGTGCGGCTCGCTCACCATCGCGTCTTCGGCGGAGCGCCCAGGAACTAGCCGGCTCGCACGTCTATCGCGTGGCGGCGGATCACTGCTAGAAGAGTGACGCGGTTCCTGACGCTCACGCCTCCCGAGGAGCAGATTGTCATGTTCACCTCTAGAGGGCACCCTCCGCCGCGAGGCGCCGCAGGCTCGTGCCGCGTCCTCGGCAACCCGCGCTTCGCCCGGTGGAACGGCAGTGGCAGCGCCGGGATGAGTGAAACCGAGCGCACGACGACCGACTGGGGCACCGCACGGTCCGCTGCCCGGCTCCGCCACTCATCTCCGCACCCACTCGCCGAAGTCGGCAAGGAGGAAAGCCCATGAGGTCTCCGCGAACCCCCAACGGTCGACAGGCCCGCGACACGGCCCCGGCCCGCACACGACGAAACGCCCTGCGCTCGCTCCTCACCGCGCTCGCCCTGGTCCTCGGCGCGCTCTTCGCGCCCGGCTTCGGCGTCCTGACCGGCACCACCGACGCCCACGCGGTCACCAAGATCAGCCACGCCACCGCGACATCGATGTTCCGCAGCTCCGGGATCACCTGGTCCTCGTCCGGCGGCTGCTCCGACCGCAACAACCCGACCTGTACCTCCTTCGAGCAGCTCAACCTCGCCTCGGCGCAGGGCGCCCAGACCCTCAAGAGCGCCAGTGGCTGCGCCCTCAACATCACGGGCGGTACCGAGACCGGCCACGCCGGCGGCACGTACTCGCACTGGAACGGCTACAAACTCGACTACAGCAAGTACACGTGCATCGGGAACTACATCAAGAACACCTTCACCTACATCGGCGTGCGCGGTGACGGCGCCCCGCAGTGGAAGTCCGGCTCCGGCAACATCTACGCCGACGAAGGCAACCACTGGGACGTGACGTACTACAACTGCGGCGGCTGCTGACCCGCCGTACCCCGCTGCGTACGAGTCTGTCGTGGAGGACGGGGCCTGCACGAGCGCGGTGGAACGACGCTGGGGACCACGTGTCTCACGTCCAACCACCGCGCCTGCAGCACGCGTGACCGGCCCACACCGGAGCAGTCGCTGCCTGGATGCCGATCCAGCGGCTCCGGCAGGCCTGCGAGGGCGGTGGCGGGGCATACGGGTTTCACCCGTGTGAGAGGAGTTCCTTCATGCTCGGCATAGTCGCGGCGGTGCTGTTCTTCTTTGCGTTTCTGATCAATGCGGCAGAGATCGGCACCAACGACGTGTTCTCTTCGACGAATGTGATGCTGCTGGGGTTGATGGCTCTGGCTCTGCATGTGGCCGGGATCGGTTCCGGTTGGGCCCGCAGACGCTGACCCTCCGCCTCAGCGGGCGTGGTGGTGGGCCGCCACCACGCCCGCTGAGCGGCCCGGCCGCTGAGGTGCCCTGTTCCCGCAGCCGGCTCTGCCCTGTGGCAGGTACTGCCCGCCCGGCCGCCTCGGCCGGTCCGCTTCCCCCTGTCACTTCCGGCACCTGGACCAAACCCCCCGGACAAGCGGACGGAGTCCGAGAAGGGAGACCCGGTGCGACAGCGTTCCAGTGCGCGCACCCCGGCGTCGTGGACCATGCCAGGCGCGTCATGGAGGACCTGGATCTATTGGCCGATGCTCTGCATGGCCGTCGGACTCCTGCTCTGGCGGGTGACCGAGGGCTCCAGCGGGACGAGTATCGCCGTGTCGTCCTGTCATGTTCTGGTCTGGGTGGGCCTTCTGCTCGCCAACCGGTCCGCTCGGCGTGAACACCCACAGGAATGACTGGCCGAAGGCGACGGTGCCGTTCGCCACGGTCGGGATCGCAGGCGCGACGGCGGAAGGGCTTGAGGCATGCCGGGGAGCTGACCGGTTGCTGCTACCGGATGCCGGGCTCTCCAGTGGGCTGGGTGGTGGGGTGACGGCAGGCCTCAACGGGTGAGCTCGTCGGCGGTGACGGTGAGGCAGGCGGCCACCAGGATGACGTTCTTGAGGACGTACTGGCCTTCGAGCGTGGGCACGCCG
>NZ_MUND01000216.1 GCF_002154375.1 Streptomyces glaucescens
GCCCCGGCCGTCGCAGGCGAGATGGATCTTTGTGGTCAGCCCGCCGCGGGACCGGCCCAGCGCCTGGCCAGCCGACGGACATGCCGGATCTTCCAGTTCGTCCCCCGCCGCCGCCCCTTTTTGCGGGCACCAGCGGCGTGCTGATGCGCCCGGCTGATCGTGGAGTCGACCGACACCGTCCACTCCACGGCCCCGACGGAGTCGTCGCGAACCTGGACCTGCCCGAGCAGGCGAGCCCAGGTTCCGTCCGCCTCCCAGCGGGCGAACCGTTCATAGGCCGTCTGCCACGGCCCATAGCGTTCCGGCAGGTCACGCCACGGAGCACCGGTCCGCAACCGCCACAACACCCCGTTGATCACCTGCCGGTGATCACGCCACGGACGACCCCGTCCGTCAACACCAGGCAGCAGGGGCGCTATCCGCTCCCACGCCGCATCCGTCAGCTCACCCCGACCCACCACAAGATCAATTATCAGACAGGTCCTAGGGGGTGTCGTCAAACTCCCGTCTGCCCCGCGACGCCCCCTAGCGGATCTCCACGGTCAGGCCCTCCAGGCCCCGGATCACGAAGTTCGGCTTGCGGTGCGGCTCCGTGGCCAGGGTCAGGGTGGGGGCCCGTTCCAGCAGTGCCCTCATGGACGCGGCCAGTTCGAGGCGGGCCAGCGGGGCGCCGATGCAGTAGTGGATACCCGCGCTGAAGGAGATGTGCGGGTTCTCCGCGCGGGTGAGATCGAGCCGGCCCGGAGCGGTGAACACCGCCGGGTCGTGGTTGGCGGAGCCGAAGAGGAGGGCGAGTTCGGCGCCGCGCGGGATCGTCGTCCCGTCGATCTCGATCTCGTCCAGCACCCAGCGCTCGAAGAGCTGGAGCGGGGTGTCGTAGCGCATCAGCTCCTCGATCGCGGACGGGACGAGGGAGTGGTCCGCGCGCAGTGCCGCCAGCTGGTCCGGGTTGCGGAACAGCGCCCACCAGCCGTTGACCGTGGCGTTCACCGTCGCCTCGTGGCCCGCGTTCAGCAGCAGCACGCAGGTCGAGATCATCTCCTGCTCGGTGAGCCGGTCGCCCTCGTCGTGGGCGGCGATCAGCCCGGAGATCAGGTCGTCACCGGGCTCCTTGCGGCGCTCGGCGATCAGGTCGCGCAGGTAGTCCGAGAACTCCACCGACGCCCGGACCGCTTTCGCCGCCGTCTCCTCGGACGGGGTCAGCTCGTACATCCCGCAGATGTCCGCCGACCAGGGCCGCAACGGCGCCCGGTCGGTCTCGGGGACGCCCAGCATCTCGGCGATCACCGCCACCGGCAGCGGCTCGGCGACCTCGGCGAGCAGATCACCGCCGCCGCGCCGGACCAGCCCGTCGACCAGCTCCCCGGCCAGCGCCTCCACATACGGCCCCAGCCGCTCGACCGTGCGCGGGGTGAACGCCTTGGACACCAGGCGCCGGATCCTGGTGTGGTCCGGCGGCTCCAGGTCCAGCATCCCGTGGTCGTTGAGGGTGTGGAACGGCTCGTGCTCCGGCGGGGGCGGGGTGCGGCCGAAGTCCTCGTGGGTGAAACGGTGCCGGTACGTCCGCCCCAGCCGGCGGTCGCGCAGCAGCGCCGAGACGTCCGCATGGTGCGGGACCAGCCACTGGTTCGTGGGCTCGTAATGGTGCACGCGGCCCCGGGCACGCAGCTCGGCGTAGGCGGGGTACGGGTCGGCGAGGAACGCCGGGTCCCACGGGTCGAAGGCTGCCATGACCGGACGCTAGCCCGGCGCACCCCTCACTGACCAGGGCCGGCTCATCCCGGCTCATCCCGGGGTGACCAGCCTCGCCTCGTACGCGAACACCGCCGCCTGCGTCCGGTCCCTGAGGCCCAGCTTCACCAGGATCCGGCTCACATGGGTCTTGATCGTGGACTCGGCGACCACCAGCCGCGACGCGATCTCCGCGTTGGACAGGCCGTGCGCGATGAGCACCAGCACCTCCGTCTCCCGGTCGGTCAGATCGCCGTACGCCTCCTGCGCCTGCGGCAGCAGCTTCGGGACCTCGGACAGCTTGGAGAACTCGGTGATCAGCCGCCTGGTGACCGACGGGGCGAGCAGCGCCTCACCGGACGCCACCACCCGCACGCCCTCGGCCAGCTGGCGGGCGGAGGCGTCCTTGAGCAGGAAGCCGGAGGCTCCCGCGCGCAGGGCCTGGTAGACGTACTCGTCGAGGTCGAAGGTGGTCAGCACCAGCACCTTCGCCGCGCCGTCCGCGGCGACGATCTCCCGGGTCGCCTCGATGCCGTTCAGCTCCGGCATGCGGATGTCCATCAGCACCACGTCCGGCGCGAGTTCGCGGACCTTCGCCACGGCGTCCCGGCCGTTCACCGCCTCGCCGGCGACCTCGATGTCCGGCATCGCGTTCAGCAGGACCGAGAAGCCCTCGCGCACCATCATCTGGTCGTCCGCGATCAGGACGCGGATGGTCATGCGTCACCCTCGCTCGCCGCCGGGACGGGCAGGAAGACCGTCACCTCGTACCCTCCCTCGTCCGTGGGGCCCGCCGTCATCTCGCCGTTCAGCATGGAGACCCGCTCGCGCATCCCGGTGATGCCGTGGCCCGCCCCGGGCGAGGGCTTCACGAGGGAGGGCTCGGGCGGCGGCCCGTTGACTATGCGCAGGCCCAGGCCCCCGAGAACGTATCCGATCTCCACGCGGGCGCTCGCGCCGGGCGCGTGCCGGAGGGTGTTGCTCAGCGCCTCCTGCACGATCCGGTACGCCGACAGCTCCACGCCCTGCGGCAGTTCGCGCACCGCGCCGGTCACCGTCTTGCCGGCGTCGAGGCCCGCGTCGCGCACATTGGCGAGCAGCGCGTCCAGGTCGGCGAGGGTGGGCTGGGGGGCGTCCGGGGCCTCGTAGTCCTCGGCGCGGACCACGCCCAGCACGCGGCGCAGCTCGGTGAGGGCGGCCACCGCGTTCTCCCGGATCGTCGCGAAGGCGCGCTCCAGCTCCGGCGGCGGGTTCTCCACCCGGTAGGGCGCTGCCTCGGCCTGGATGGCGACGACCGACATGTGGTGGGCGACGACGTCGTGCAGCTCGCGGGCGATGGTGGTGCGCTCCTCCAGGAGGGTGCGCCTCGACCGCTCGTGCGCGGTCACCGTCTGCTGCGCGGTCACCTCCTGTTCGGCCTCCCGGCGTATGTGCCAGATCGTGATGGCGAGCAGGACCAGGGCGGAGACGACCAGCATGGGCGCCGTGTTGGTGGTGTAGTGATCCCAGCCGAAGAGGCTCTCGGCGAAGAAGCCGTACACCGCGGTCAGTGCCCACGTCCACGCCGCCGTGCGCGGCCGGGTGCGGATCGCGACGACCGCCAGCACCACCAGGTGGGAGATGAAGGCGCCGGGCGGCCAGGGCCAGTCGCTGTAGCCGCCGTTCAGGACGGTGCCGAGCAGGGTCGCGACCAGCGACGCCCAGAACGCGAGGACCGGGCGGACCATGGTCAGCACCACGGGGGCCAGGGTGAACAGGCCGACGAGCAGTCCCAGGTTCCCGCCGCCGTGGGTCGTCGAGGTGACCAGCAGCGCCAGGAAGCCGGCCACGGCGATCAGCGCGTGCGGGGTCCAGGACGCGTACTCCCCGAGCCGGCCGCCCAGCCGCCGGGTGACGGGGCCGTCCACGGCCATGCGGGGCAGCGGACGGTAGGCGAAGGCACCGGTGAACAGGTCCTGCCGCAGACCGCGCAGGGCGTCGGCGGCCAGCCGGTACTCGGGGCTGCGCGGCTTGTACGGGGCGAACGCGGGGTCCGCGCCGTTCGGCGGGGGCGGTGTGTGCGTCTGGGGCGTCTCGGTCACGTCCGAAACGTTAGGCCGGGGCGGGGTCCCGGTCGTCACCAGCGAGAGGGGTTCTTCGGCGTCCGTCTCAGGTACTACGGGTCGCCCCCGCGGCCTCCCGGGGGCCGGTTCAGTAGCCCGTCGGCCGCACCAGCCCCGACTCGTACGCGAACACCGCCGCCTGCGTCCGGTCCCTGAGGCCCAGCTTGACCAGGATCCGGCTGACATGCGTCTTCACGGTCTGTTCCGCGACGACCAGGTGGCGGGCGATCTCCGCGTTGGACAGGCCCCGCGCGATCAGCGCCAGTACCTCCGTCTCCCGCTCGGTCAGGTCGGCGACGCGCTCCTTGAGCGGCCCCCGGGGCGCGCCGTCCAGGCGGGAGAACTCGGCGATCAGCCGCCGGGTGATGCCGGGCGCGAGCAGCGCGTCCCCCGCGGCCACCACCCGTACCGCCTCGGCGAGCTGGTCCGCGGAGGCGTCCTTCAGCAGGAACCCGGAGGCACCGGCCCGCAGCGCCTCGTAGACGTACTCGTCGAGGTCGAAGGTGGTCAGCACCAGCACGCGGGTGCGCTGCGTCGACGCGGTGACGCGGCGGGTGGCCTCGATGCCGCCCAGCTCCGGCATGCGGATGTCCATCAGCACCACGTCGGGGTCGAGTTCGGCGACCTTGGCGACCGCGTCCAGGCCGTCCACCGCCTGGCCGATCACTTCGATGTCCGGCTTGGTGTTGAGCAGCACGGTGAAGCCCTGCCGGACCATCTGCTGGTCGTCGGCGATCAGTACGCGGATCGTGCCGCTCGTCATGGGATCTCTTCTCCTGTCGGGGGCTCGGGAAAGATGTACTCCGCTCCCAAAGGGCCCTGGAAGTCGTCGCCCACCAGGTCGCGGGCGACGCCGTCCCTGGGCAGGAAGGCGACGACGCTGAACCCGCCGTGCAGGGTCGGCAGCGCGCTGACATGGCCGCCCAGCATCGCCGCGCGCTCGCGCATGCCGAGGAGCCCGTGTCCGGCCCCCGGGGAGGGCTGCACAGGACGCTCCGGGCGGCTGTTGGTTATCTCCAGGAGCAGGCCCTGCGGCACATGGTCGACCCGGACGCGGACCTCGGAGCCGGGCGCGTGCCGCAGGGCGTTGCTGAGCGCCTCCTGCACGATCCGGTACGCCGACAGCTCCACCCCGGGCGGGTACGGACGGCGGGGCTCGCCCCGGACGTCGGCGGTGACACGCAGCCCGGCGGCCCTGGTGTTCTCCATGAGGGCGTCCAGACGGTCCAGGGTGGGCTGCGGGGCGTCCGGGGCGGCACCGGTGCCGGACTCGCCCAGGCCGTAGGGGTCCTCGGGGTTCTCGGAGCGCAGCACGCCGAGGACGCGGCGCAGTTCGGTCAGCGCCTCCAGCGCGTTCTGCCGGATGCCCGCCAGGTTCTCCTTCAGCTCCTCCGACGGGTTCTCCACCAGGTGCGGGGCGACCTGCGCCTGGATGGAGATCACCGACATGTGGTGGGCGACGACGTCGTGCAGCTCGCGCGCGATCCGGCTGCGCTCCTCCAGGACGGTGCGGCGGGCCCGTTCCTCGGCGGTCATCGTGGCCTGCCGGCCGAGTTCGTCCCGGGCCTCGCGGCGCCCGCGCAGGGCGGTGCCGAGCAGGACGACGAAGGTGAACACGGACACCGCCACCACACCGGTGCTCGCGTAGCGGGAGGCACCGATGACGCCCTGGAGGAGATAGGTGGCCAGCGCCGTCACGGCCAGCGCCTCGAACGCCACCCGGGTCGGCACCCGCAGGGCGAGCAGCAGCAGCACCAG
>NZ_MUND01000217.1 GCF_002154375.1 Streptomyces glaucescens
GGGCGGGCTTCTGCGCGGGCTGTTTCTCGGGCTGCCGGGCGGGCCGGTCGGCGGCGCTCCCGTCGGTGCGGCGGCCTCCGGGGAGGGCGAGCAGGCGGGTGCGGGACGCCGGGAGCAGCGGGTTGGGGCGCGCGGCCGGGTCCGGGACGGTGTGGCGGGTCAGGCGGGCGCGGACGTCCTGCTCGGCGAGGGCCTGGCAGCGGTCGAGGAGGGCGGCGGCGACGGGGTTGCCGCGCAGGGCGCGCAGGGCGGCGAGGTCGTCGGGGGTGGGGCGGTGGCCGGCGCTCAGGGCCTCCTCCAGGAGGGTGACGTAGCCGGCGGCGGTGCCGGGGAGGGCTGCGCGGTAGCGGGCGAGGTCGGCCACGAGGAAGGCCCGCAGACGGGCTCCCTCGGCCATCGCCTCGTCGAGGGTGTCGGCGAGGCGGAGGCAGTCCTGGACGTCCTCGGCCGAGGGCCGGCCGGGCTGGAGGGCGAGGGCGAGGGCGCGGCGGAGCACACGCAGCTCCTCCACACCGAACGCCATGCCGCCGCGGGATCCGTAGGGCGTGGGCATGCGGCGACGATACGCGCTAATCAGACAAACTTCGCACGGAACGTCGGTGTGGCGCGGGGAGCCACCCGTATGCGCAGGTCGTACAGGGGGCTCCCGGTGCGACGCCGGCTCACATGCGGGACACGTTCCGCTCGTACACCATCCGCAGGCCGATCAGCGTCAGCCACGGCTCGTGCTCGTCGATCACCGAGGACTCGCCCAGCACCATGGGCGCCAGGCCGCCGGTCGCGATGACGGTCACGTCGTCGGGGTCGTCGGCCAGTTCACGGGCCATGCGGTTGACGACGCCGTCCACCTGTCCGGCGAAGCCGTAGACGATGCCCGCCTGCATCGCCTCGACGGTGTTCTTGCCGATGACGCTGCGCGGCCGGGCGACCTCGATCTTGCGGAGCTGGGCGCCCTTCACGCCGAGCGCCTCGACGGAGATCTCGATGCCGGGCGCGATGACCCCGCCGACGTACTCCCCGCGCGCGGACACCGCGTCGAACGTCGTCGCCGTACCGAAGTCGACGACGATCGCGGGTCCGCCGTACAGCTCGACCGCGGCGACCGCGTTGATGATGCGGTCCGCGCCGACCTCCTTGGGGTTGTCGGTGAGGATCGGCACGCCCGTCTTGACGCCGGGTTCGACGAGGACGGCCGGGACGTCGCCGTAGTAGCGGCGGGTGACCTCGCGCAGCTCGTGCAGGACGGAGGGGACCGTCGCGCAGATCGCGATGCCGTCGATGCCGTCGCCCAGTTCGTCGCCGAGCAGCGGGTGCATGCCCATCAGGCCCTGGAGCAGCACCGCCATCTCGTCCGCGGTGCGGCGGGCGTCGGTGGAGATGCGCCAGTGTTCGACGATGTCCTCGCCGTCGAACAGGCCGAGCACGGTGTGCGTGTTGCCTACGTCGATGGTCAGCAGCATGGCCGGTCCCCCCGTCTCCTACTCCGCCGCTCGCAGGTCCAGGCCGATGTCGAGGATCGGCGAGGAGTGGGTGAGGGCACCCACCGCGAGGTAGTCGACGCCGGTGTCCGCGTACGCCTTGGCGTTGCCCAGGGTGAGCCGGCCGGAGGCCTCGAGGGCGGCGCGCCCGTCGACGATGGCCACCGCCTCCTCGCACTCGCCCGGCGTGAAGTTGTCCAGCAGGATCAGGTCGGCGCCCGCGTCGACGACCTCGCGCAGCTGGTGCAGGGTGTCGACCTCGACCTCGATGGGGACGTCGGGGAAGCGTTCGCGCACGGCACGGAAGGCCTGGGCGACGCCGCCCGCGGCGACCACGTGGTTGTCCTTGACGAGGGCGGCGTCGGACAGCGACATGCGGTGGTTCACGCCGCCGCCGCAGCGGACCGCGAACTTCTCCAGCGACCGCAGGCCGGGGGTGGTTTTACGGGTGTCACGCACGCGTGCCTTCGTACCCTCCAGAACGTCCGCCCACGCGCGCGTGGCGGTGGCGATGCCGGACAGGCGGCACAGGAGGTTGAGCGCGCTGCGTTCGGCGGTGAGCAGGTCGCGGGTGCGGGTGGTGATCGAGAGCAGCTTCTGGCCCTCCGTCACGCGGTCGCCGTCCTCGACGTGGCGCTCCACCTCGAACTCGTCCTCGCAGACGATCGACATGACGGCCTCGGCGACGCGCAGACCCGCCACCACGCCCGCCTCGCGGGCGACGAAGTCGGCGGTGGCGACCGCGTCCTCGGGGATGGTCGCGACGGTCGTCACGTCGACGCCGCCCGCCAGGTCCTCCTGGATGGCGACGTTGGCGATGTCCTCGATCTCGACGGGGTCGAGTCCGGCGTCGGCGAGGAGCTGGGCGAGCGCGGGGTCGAGGCCGCACTCCAGGTAGGCCTCGTCGGTGTCCGCGCCGCAGGCGCAGCCGTCGCCGCAGCCGCCGTTCTGGGCGAGGGGAAGGTCGGGGGTGCTCACTGCTCTCACTGCTCCTGGGGACGGTGCGCCGGGGGGTTCGGCCGGGTCGGGGGAAAGTCTGCGGTGTCCGTGGTGCGTACGGCGAGGCTGCGGTCCGGATTGAGCCGTACGACGATGTGGCGGCGCCACGCGGTGTCGTCGCGGTCGGCGTGGTCCTCGCGCCAGTGGCAGCCGCGGGTCTCCTCGCGCAGCCGGGCGGCGGCGACCAGGACGCGGGCCACGCACAGCAGGTTGGTGGCCTCCCAGGTGTCGACGCCGGGCTCGGCGGTCTTGCCGTTCTCGGTGAGCGCGTCGCGGGCCTCGGAGTGCAGCCGCTGGAGCCGGTCGGCGGCCTTGGTGAGGGAGTCGGCGGAGCGCAGCACGCCCGCGCCCTCGGTCATGATCCGCTGGATGGTGAAGCGGGCCTCGGCCGGCTGGAGGGGGTGCGCGGGGACCTCCGGGCAGGGGGCCGGTTCGGGAACGCTCGCGCGGAGGCCGCTGTCCGCGTGGGCCGCGGCGATGTCGGCGGCGATGCGCTCGGCGTAGACCAGCCCTTCGAGGAGGCTGTTGGAGGCGAGGCGGTTGGCGCCGTGGACACCGGTGCAGGCGACCTCACCGCACGCGTAGAGGCCGGGCACGGTGGTACGGCCGTGCGGGTCGGTGCGCACGCCGCCGGAGGCGTAGTGGGCGGCCGGGGCGACCGGGATGGGCTCGCGCACCGGGTCGATGCCGTGGGCGCGGCACGCGGCGAGGATGGTCGGGAAGCGGTGCTCCCACATCTCGGCGCCGAAGTGCCGGGCGTCGAGGAACATGTGCTCGGCGCCCTGCTCCTGCATGCGGCGCATGATGCCCTTGGCGACGATGTCGCGCGGGGCGAGTTCGCCCAGCTCGTGCTGCCCCACCATGAAGCGCACCCCGTCGGCGTCGACCAGGTGGGCGCCCTCGCCGCGGACCGCCTCGGAGACCAGCGGCTGCTGGCCCTCCGCCTCCGGGCCGAGGAACAGCACGGTCGGGTGGAACTGGACGAACTCCAGGTCGCTGACCTCGGCGCCCGCGCGCAGCGCGAGGGCCACGCCGTCGCCGGTGGAGACCGACGGGTTGGTGGTGGCGGAGAAGACCTGGCCCATGCCGCCGGTGGCGAGGACCACGGCGGGGGCGTGCACGGCGCCCACGCCGTCGTGCTGGCCCTCCCCCATGACGTGCAGGGTGACGCCCGCCGTGCGGCCGTCGGCGTCCGTGAGGAGGTCGAGGACGAGGGCGTTCTCGACGGTGCGCATCCCGCGCGCGCGGACCGCCTCGACCAGCGCGCGGGAGATCTCCGCGCCGGTCGCGTCGCCGCCCGCGTGGGCGATACGGCGGCGGTGGTGGCCGCCCTCGCGGGTGAGCGCGAGGCCGCCTTCGTCGGACTCGTCGAACTGGGCGCCGGTCTCGATGAGCCGCCGTACGGCGTCGGGGCCCTCGGTGACGAGGATCCGCACCGCCTGCTCGTCGCACAGGCCCGCGCCCGCGACCAGGGTGTCGTCGAGGTGCTGTTCGGGGCTGTCGCCCTCGCCGAGGGCCGCGGCGATGCCGCCCTGGGCCCAGCGGGTGGAGCCGTCGTCGAGGCGGGCCTTGGTGACGACGACGGTGTGCAGACCGGCGGCCTCGCAGCGCAGGGCGGCGGTCAGGCCGGCCACGCCGGAGCCGACGACCACCACGTCCGCGTCGATGGACCAGCCCGGAGCGGGCGCGTGCAGTCGTATGCCTGTGCTGGTCACGAGGCGGCTCCGAAGGTGAGGGTGATGTTGTCGATCAGCCGGGTCGCGCCGACCCGGGCCGCGACGGCGAGGACCGCCTCACCGGTGAAGTCGTCGCCGACCTCGGTGAAGTCGGACGGGTCGACCAGGGCGAGGTAGTCCAGGGCGAGCGGCGGGTCGAGGCGGGCGGCCTCGTCGAGGACCAGCCGGGCCGCCGCGCGGACCTCGGCCGGGCCGCCGGGGACGGCCTTGGCGACGGCGTGTGCGTCGGCCGCCGCGCGGGACTCCCCTATCGCGCTCAACGCCTCGGCACGCGCGCGCGTGGAGGGCACTTCGAGGGCTCGCGCGCGCAGCGCCTCCAGCGCGACGTGCCGGTCCTGGGCGGCGAACAGCGCGCGGGACAGCGCGAGGGCGGTGCGCCGCTCCTGGGGGGAGAGGTAGCGGTTGCGGCTGGACAGGGCGAGGCCGTCCTCCTCGCGGACGGTCGGTACGCCGACGATCTCGACGGGGAAGTTCAGGTCCCGCACCATGCGCCGGATCAGGGCGAGCTGCTGGGCGTCCTTCTGCCCGAAGAACGCGACGTCGGGGCGGGTGAGGTGGAGCAGCTTGGCGACGACGGTGAGCATGCCGTCGAAGTGGCCGGGCCGCGAGGCACCCTCCAGGCGCTCCCCCATGGCTCCCGCGCGGAAGGTGATCTCGGGCCTGCCGTCCGGGTACATCTCGTCGGCGGACGGCGCGAACACGATGTCGGCGCCCGCCTGCTCGGCGGTCTTCAGGTCGGCGTCCAGGGTGCGCGGATAGCGGTCCAGGTCCTCGCCCGCGCCGAACTGGAGCGGGTTCACGAAGACGGTGACCACCACGTAGCCCTTGCGGCCGACGTGTTCCCGCGCGGTGCGGATCAGGGTGGCGTGGCCTTCGTGCAGCGCGCCCATGGTCATCACGACGGCGGTGCGGCCGGGCACCGAGAAGTGCTCCAGGACGTATCCGAGGTCGTCCAGAGTGGGGACGAGTTCGAAGTCGCGGCTCATTGGTCTCCCCCGTTCTCGGGCAGCGCGGCGCCGTCGGCGAGCACGCCCAGCAGGTCTTCGGCGAGTTCCGGCTTCAGCAGACCGTGGGCGAGCGCCCGGTCGGCGGTCGCGCGGGCCATCGCCAGATAGCCGGCGACGGTCTGCGGGGCGTGGGCGCGCAGCTCCGCGATGTGCGCGGCGACGGTGCCCGCGTCCCCGCGCGCGACGGGCCCGGTCAGGGCGGCGTCACCGGAGCGCAGGGCGTTGTCGAGGGCGGCGCCGAGCAGCGGGCCGAGCATCCGGTCGGGGGCTGCGACACCGGCCGTGCGCAGCAGTTCCATGGACTGGGCGACCAGGGTGACGAGGTGGTTGGCGCCGAGGGCGAGGGCCGCGTGGTAGAGCGGCCGGCCGGCCTCGGCGATCCACTCCGGCTCGCCGCCCATCTCGATGACCAGGGCCTCCGCGGCGAGGCGCAGTTCGTCCGGGGCGGTGACGCCGAACGAGCAGCCGGCGAGCCGCTGCACGTCCACGGGGGTGCCGGTGAAGGTCATCGCCGGGTGCAGGGCCAGCGGCAGGGCGCCCGCGCGCAGGGCGGGGTCCAGGACCTTCGCGCCGTACCGCCCGGAGGTGTGCACGAGGAGCTGGCCGGGCCGCACGGCGCCGGTCTCGGCGAGGCCGGTGACGAGGCCGGGCAGGGTGTCGTCGGGGACGGTCAGCAGCACCAGGTCGGCGCGTTCCAGCACCTCGGCGGGCGGGACCACGGGTACGTCGGGCAGCAGCAGCGCGGCGCGCCTGCGGGAGGCGTCGGAGACCGCCGAGACGGCGACGGGGCGGTGTCCGGCGAGCTGGAGGGACGCGGCGAGGGCGGGGCCCACGCGGCCGGCGCCGACGACGCCGACGGTGAGCCGCGCGGGGCGGTCCCGGGGATCTGGCTGTTGGCTTGTACTCACGCGACGGCGGCCTTCCCGTTCCAGTCCGCTCTGGGTACCGGACGATTTCTCGTCATGTTAACGCGATCGGTTCGAGGGGCGTTCGGTTGTCCACAGGCTGTGGGTTTCTGTCCGAGGTTCCCCTTCGGGCTGCGCGAAATCGGGCTGCCCACGCGGGCCGCCGCAGGCGATGATCGCGGACATGAGCGATATGGCCGAACAGAGCGCACCGGAGCCGTTGTCGGACGACGAGCGGCGCAAGCAGCGCCGGGAGCGGCGCATCAGCGCGTCTCGGAGCGCGCAGCGCATTCTCGCGCGCCCCAGTTTTCAGCTCACGCTCAGGGAGCGGCTGGCACTGCTGGAGACGGCGTCCGAGCTGTACGACCTGGACGAACGGGCCGACATGTACGGCGACGGCGTCGTGGAGGCCCTGGAGGAGAAGGTCGCCGGGCTGCTCGGCACCGAGGCCGCCGCGTTCTTCCCGACCGGCACGATGGCCCAGCAGGTGGCCCTGCGCTGCTGGGCCGGCCGCACCGGGAACCCGGTCGTCGCCCTGCACCCGCTCGCTCACCCGGAGGTGCACGAGCGACATGCGTTCAGCCAGGTCAGCGGGTTGCGTCCGGTCCATGTGACGAGCGAGCCGCGGCTGCCGACCGCCGACGAGGTGCGGGACCTCCCGGAGCCGTTCGGCGCCCTGATGCTGGAGCTGCCCCTCCGGGACGCCGGGTTCGCGCTGCCGTCCTGGGAGGAGCTGACCGAGGTCGTGGAGGCGGCGCGCGAGCGCGAGGCGGTGGTGCACTTCGACGGCGCGCGCCTGTGGGAGTCGACGGTCCACTTCGGCCGCCCCCTCAGCGAGATCGCGGGCCTGGCGGACAGCGTGTACGTGTCGTTCTACAAGTCGCTCGACGGTTACGGCGGCGCGGCGCTGGCCGGCCCGAAGACCCTGGTGGAGGAGGCGAAGGTCTGGCGGCACCGCTACGGCGGCACGGTGTTCCAGCAGTTCCCCACGGTCCTGTCGGCGCTCGCCGGGCTGGAGCGGGAGCTGCCCCGGCTGCCGGAGTACGTGCGGCACGCGCGCGTGGTGGCCGCCGCGCTCCGGGAGGGCTTCGCGGCGGCCGGGCTGCCGTGGGCGCGCGTCCACCCCGAGGTGCCGCACACCCACGAGTTCCAGGTGTGGCTGCCGTACGACGTCGATGTCGTCACCGAGGCCGCGGTCCGCACGGCCGAGGAGACCGGGACGGTCCTCTTCGCGAACCCCTGGGACGCCAAGGGACCCGGCCTCGCGATGACGGAGGTGTACGTCCGGGCGGCCGGCCTGGAGTGGACGGCGGAGGACGTACGCGCCGCGGTCGCGGAGTTCGCGGCGCGGCTGGCCGGGGCCGTCGGACCTTGACGCTGCGGGGTCGCCCCGGGCGTCGCCCGGACGGCCCGGCGCCGCCCGCGGCTCGTGCGGACCGGGACGAGGCCCCTCGGCCATGGCGGGGCCGCGGGCGGTTGTGCCTGCGGCCCCGCTCGGGCGCTGGGGTCAGGACGGGTCGCCGTACTGGAGGCCGCGTCCGTTGGTGCCGACGTAGACGCGCCCGTAGGTGTCGGGGTCGCCGGTGATGACGCCGACACCGCCGATGCTGCCCCACTGGTGGGCGTCGTCGTTGACGCGGAGCCAGGTGGCGCCCTTGTCGGTGGAGCGGAAGACGCCGGTGACGTCGTCGACGGTCCCGATCAGGTACAGGGCCTGGTAGCCGGCGCCCGGCGCGGCCTTGCCGAAGCCGAGGGCGGAGGCGGACCTCACCGTCTTGAGCGTGGTGAAGGTGCGGCCGCCGTCGGTGGAGTGCAGCAGCCCCTCGCCACCGCCGGCGATCCACAGGTCTCCGGCGATGCCGGGGACGGCCGTGAGTTCGCCGCCGGGCAGACCGGTGGCGCGGGCGGTGAAGGTCGCGCCGCCGTCGGTGCTGGCGTAGAGGGTGCCGTCGGCCAGCGAGTAGAAGGTGCCGGCCGAGGAGCGGTCGGCGACGGCCACGGCGCCGGTGCCCAGACCGCTGACCTTCGACCAGCTCGCCCCCTTGTCGGTCGAGCGGTACGGGGCCTGGCCGGCCTGGGTCCAGAGGATGGTGGAGCCGTCCGCCGCGAGCGCGACACGGCCGTCCTGGGCGCCGGCCACCGGCTCTGACGTGAAGCCTCTCCAACTGACGCCGCCGTCGGTGGAGTAGGCACCGTCCTGCGCACCGCCACGGCCGACACGGACCATCGTCGAGGGGTGGGCCTGAGCGAAATCGATGTCGGTGCTGTTGGTCATCATCGGGTTGTTCAGCCGCCCGGCGGGCACCTTGGTCAGGTCGTCGTGGCGGAAGCCGCCCTGGTCCCCCATGGCCGTGACGACGGTGGCACCGCCGGGCGGGGCGATCACGTCCAGCAGCGCGGTCTCCTCCAGCCCGCGGGCCCCCACGCTCCAGTGGCTCGTGCCGCCGCTGTCGGTCGCGTCGGCGTCCTTGCTACGCCAGATGCCGTTGCCGGTGCCGTACAGCACGTGCCCGGAGTCGAAGGGGTCGATGGCCAGGGCGGTCATCCAATGCCCGGTGTGGGTGCCGATGTACGGAGCGGCCGAGGCGTTCCGCACCGATTTCCCGGCCAGTGCCTGCCATGTCGTGCCGCCGTCGGTGCTGCGGTAGATCTCGTCCTCGGGCCACCAGCGGCCGAGAGTGGTGACCATCACCGTGGACGGCTTGCGCGGGTCGACGGCCAGACCGGAGAACCCGTAGCCGCCCTGGGACGGGGAGACGTTCTTCCACGCCCCGCCGACCGGTGTGTACTTCCACACCGAGCCCGCCGTGACGCCGTTGGGTCCGAGATTGTCGGTGTACGTCAGGTACAGCGAGCCGTCACCGGAGAACACGCCGTGCTGCGGCACATGGCCGGTGGGCTGCCCGGGGACAGCCTGCCACGTGCTGCCGCCGTCGGTGGAGCGGTACAGGGAGGTGGACTTGTCGGCGACGCCGGCATAGACCGTCCCGCTGCCGGCCGGGCCGTACGTCACGAAGGCGATGCCCGCCCCGCTGCTCGCCCCGTCCTTGACGGGGAACGAGGCGACCTGACTCCACGTCACACCGTGGTCGGTGCTGCGCCACAGGCCGTTCCTGCGGGTGCCCAGCAGCAGGGTGCCGTTGTCCGCGGGGTTGATCGCCAGCCGCTCGCCCGCCCCGCGGCCGTGCTCGTTGGCGCCCAGCTTGAAAGGCAGAGCGGTGCGCTGGAAGGTGCGGCCCCGGTCCGTGGAGCGCAGGAGCTCGGCATTGCCCGCCCAGCCGTTGGTGTAGGTGCCCGCCGCGAGGTAGAGCCGGTCGGGGTCGACGGGGTCGGTGGCCAGCGAATCGATGCCCAGCAGGTTCCAGTCCTTCTCGCCGACCCAGTCGGTCAGCGGGATCCACTGCTCGGCCGCGGCGTCCCAGCGGTAGGCACCGCCCATGTCGGTGCGCGCGTACAGCAGACCCTTCTCGCGCGGGTTGAACACCAGCCCGGTGACGTAACCGCCGCCCACCACCTGGGCGTTGTTCCACACGTACGGTCCGGCCGCGGCCGCCTGTGTCCGGGCCGCCTTCACCAGCTTCCACTGCTGGTTGGCGCTGCCCCTGCCGTGATACTGGATGACCGCCGCGCCGTCGGCCCTGGACGCTCCGGAGACGTCCAGGACGCGGCCGCTCCTGCGGGAGGTGAAGGTGACGGCGCCGGAACCGCTCACCTCGTCGATGCGCCACTCCTGGGAGGTGGAGGAGCTGTCGGTCTGCTGCTCGGCGGCGGCCTTCTCGGCGGTCGAATCGCCCGCTATGCCCAGCACTTTGCCGCTGTTGCGGTTCACCAGCTCGTAGTAGCCGTCCCCGGTGGGTCTCAGCCTCCACTGCTGGTTGGCGGTGTTCTGGTCGGTCCACTGCTGGATACGGGTGCCGTCGGCGGTGGAGAAGCCGTCGACGTCCAGCACCTTCCCGCTGTGCACGGAGACCAGCCGGTAGTAGGCCTCGGCGTCGACCGTCGCGGCCTGCGAGTCCTCCTGCACGGACAGCAGGTACGGCACGACGAGGGCGGGCGCGCCGAGCAGCAGGCCGGTCGCGGTCCATCGCCGGCGGTGACGACCGCGGCGCCCGCCGTTCGCGGGGTTCTTCATGGGGGGTGTTCTCCTTGCGTGCGGCGCAACAGACGAGAGGCGGATCCAGGCTCATGAATGGCCGGATCCGGCTCCTTGTCGTCACAGGCTCCGCAAAGGGTTGCCACAGGCCGGAAACTTTCGCTCGGCTCAACTGGGCTGTCCAGCGCCACCGACCGCTTGCCGTCGGCTCGTGCGGACGGGCGTGAGGGCGGCGGGCACGGCTGAGGGCGGCGGACGCGACGCTTCCCGCCATGCCCGCAGCGGGCTGCCGCCCCTCGAGTGTCCTCCGTGGCGAGGTGGCAGGGTGGTCGGACAGATCAGTGCCGTGCGAACTGGACCCGTGTCGGTTGCACAACCTCCGGCCGCAGAGCGATCCCGTCGATGGTCAGCCGTTCTCCGTAGATGTCGGTGACCCTGATGGCGCCGCCACACCCGCTGCCGTCGGGGGAGAGGAAGTAGTTGTACTCGGTGCGGTCCAGTCGGCGCCAGCCGCCGCTGGTGCGGACTTCCAGTCGCGCGAGCGGGTTGCGGTGGCCGAGGGCCTGGATGCCGCACCAGTAGGGGCTGGATCCGGTCTTGTAGCGGATCGATATCGTGCCCGCGGTCTCGGGGCTCAACAGGCTCCAGGTGATCGCGATCCGGCCGGTCGCCACGGGGGCCAGTTCGGCGAAGGCCTGCTCGCTGAGGTCGAGCTGGCCGGGTGCACAGGGCAGGGGGCACTCGTTGGTGATCCGGACCGTGACCGAGGCGCCGTTCGCCCCGCGGACGAGCACGTGCGCCCCACAGGCTTGGGACGTCTCGTAGTCGGTGGTATTCATCGCCGCGATCATCATGTCGTCGCTCGGGCCGTAGGAGCAGGCGCCGTCCCCGACTCCGGCCTCGTAGACAGTGGCGACACCCTGATAGGTAGTCCCGGGCCGGATCCGCCCGGCAAGGGATGACGTGGCAGCGGCCCTCTGCGGGGGGACCGATGACGGGGC
>NZ_MUND01000218.1 GCF_002154375.1 Streptomyces glaucescens
GGGGGCCGGCCCCCGCACTCGTGGGGGGGTGAGCCGGTGGAGCTCACCGCAGCCGCGAGGTCGCTCGCCGCCGTGGGCTCCCGGGCTTCCGAGACCGGTCGGCCCAGCCGCGCCGTCGCGCGGACGCCGGCCGGCGCCCTGGAGGCACCGCATCGGCGAACGACCTCGCGACCATCACCGGCGCCGCCCCCGGGCACCGCCCGGCACGCACCCCGGGCACCGCCCGACACCGATCCCCAGGCACCACCCGACACAGACTCCGGGCACCACCCGACACCACCCGACACCAGCCGCGGGCACCGCCCGGCGCCGGCCCTCCGGCCACCACCCGGCACCGGTGCGCCAGTTCACGCGCTCCGGGCCGGTCAGGCCTCCTTCTCCCGATTGAGGTAGTTGTAGACCGTGAAACGGCTGACGCCGAGTGCGCCGGCCACGGTTTCCACGCCGTGCCGGACGGCGAAGGCGCCCCGCGCCTCCAGCGTCCGGACGACCTCCTGCTTGGCCTTGCGGTCCAGTTCCGCGAGCGGCTTGCCCCGCTTGCGCTCCATGGCGGCCAGGATGTGGTCGAGGGAGTCCGCGAGCTGCGGCAGGCGCACGGCGACCACGTCGGCGCCCTCCCAGGAGAGCACCACGTCGTCCGGGCCGGCCTCGTCGGGCGGCAGCATGTCGCCGCCGATGGCGTCGATCAGCGGCTTCACGGCCGTGATGAAGGGCTCGTCGCCGGACCCGGTCACCGCTCGCCCTCTCCGACCACGTTGACCTGGAGCGAGACCCGGGTGGCACCGGCCTCCAGGGCCTTGCGCAGCAGGGCGTCGACGGCGGTCAGGACCCGGTCGGCGCCGCCTTCCGCGGTGTTGCCGAACGGGCCGACGTCCACCTCGTCCAGTTCGGCCGCCTCGATGACCTCGCGGGCCACCAGCGCGTGCGCGGGTGCTTCGTCCAGGTCGAAGGGCTCGGTCGTGAATTCCACTCGCAGTCGCACGCGCTCAACCTAACGCGCGGTACGGGCTTTCGGGACGGCCCGGAGGGATCCGGCTCTTGACAGCCCTCCCCGACGGCATGCAGTCTTCCCGTGTATTCCGATACGCAGAAATCAACTTCCGCAATGCGAAATAGCGAGCGGACAGCAAGCCAGGAAGGGAGCGCGGCCCCGATGGGATTCGCAGACCAGCGCTTCAACGTCAACCTGTCGATCCTCTTCACGGAACTCCCGCTCCTGGAGCGCCCCGCGGCCGCCGCCACGGCCGGCTTCACTGCGGTCGAGCTGTGGTGGCCCTGGATCGACTCCCCCACCCCCGAGCGGTCCGAGCTGGACGCGCTGAAGAAGGCGATCGAGGACGCGGGCGTCCAGCTCACCGGCCTCAACTTCTACGCCGGACGGCTGCCGGGCCCGGATCGCGGCGCCCTGTCGGTCCCGGGCGAGGAGTCGGAGCGGTTCCGCGCCAACGTCGACGTGGCCGCCAGCTTCGCCGCCTCCCTCGGCTGCACGGCACTCAACGCGCTCTACGGCAACCGCGTGGAGGGCGTCGACCCGGCCGAGCAGGACGCCCTGGCCCTGGAGAACCTGACGCTCGCGGCCCGGGCCGCCGACCGGATCGGCGCGATCCTGCTGATCGAGGCGCTGAACCAGCCGGAGTCGCCGCTGTACCCGCTGGTGAGCGCGCCCGCGGCGGTCGGCGTCGTCGACAAGGTCAACGAGGCGACGGGGCTGGGCAACGCCAAGTTCCTCATGGACCTCTACCACCTGTCCATGAACGGCGAGGACCTGCCGTCGGTGATCGAGCGGTACGCCGCGAGGACCGGCCACGTGCAGATCGCCGACAACCCCGGCCGCGGCGCCCCCGGCACCGGCACCCTCCCGCTGGAGCAGCTGCTCGACCAGCTGAGGAAGGCCGGTTACGACGGCTGGGTCGGCCTGGAGTACAAGCCGGGCGACCGCCCCAGCGCGGAGGCCTTCGACTGGCTGCCCGCCGAGGCCCGCGCCGCCCGCTGACCACTTTGCACTGAAAGAGGCACCCTCATGAGCAACAACCTCCCCAAGATCGCGTGGATCGGCCTCGGCATCATGGGCTCCCCCATGTCCGAGAACCTGATCAAGGCGGGCTACGGCGTCACCGGCTACACCCTGGAGAAGGAGAAGCTGGACCGCCTGGCCGCCGCGGGCGGCACCGCCGCCGGTTCGATCGCCGAAGCCGTCCGCGACGCCGACGTGGTCATCACGATGGTGCCCGCCTCCCCGCAGGTCGAGGCCATCGCCTACGGCCCGGACGGCATCCTGGAGAACGCGAAGTCCGGCGCGCTGCTGATCGACATGTCGTCGATCACCCCGCAGACCTCGGTCGACCTGGCGAAGAACGCGAAGGAGAAGGGCATCCGCGTCCTCGACGCCCCCGTCTCCGGCGGTGAGGCCGGCGCCATCGAGGCCGTGCTGTCCATCATGGTCGGCGGCGAGCAGGCCGACTTCGACGAGGCCAAGCCGATCCTCGAGGCGCTCGGCAAGACCATCGTGCTGTGCGGCCCGCACGGCTCCGGCCAGACGGTGAAGGCCGCCAACCAGCTCATCGTCGCGGTGAACATCCAGGCGTGCGCCGAGGCCGTGGTCTTCCTGGAGAAGTCGGGCGTGGACCTTCAGGCCGCGCTGGACGTCCTCAACGGCGGCCTGGCCGGCTCGACCGTGCTGACGCGCAAGAAGGACAACTTCCTGAACCGCGACTTCAAGCCGGGCTTCCGCATCGACCTGCACCACAAGGACATGGGCATCGTCACCGACGCGGCCCGCAACGTCGGCGCGGCCCTGCCGGTCGGTGCCGTGGTCGCCCAGCTGGTCGCCTCGCTGCGCGCCCAGGGCGACGGCGGCCTGGACCACTCAGCCCTGCTGCGGGCCGTCGAGCGCCTGTCCGGCGCCCAGGTCTGACCCGGCCCGCACCCAGACCCCGGGCGGCGGCGCCGCTGACACCTGTCCTGTCGCGCCCAGGCGGCGGCGTCGCCCGGAATCCGACTTCAACAAACTGTTGACGCTCAGATCGGCCCACTTCTAGGCTCCACGAAGCGGAAATGATTTTTCGCTGCCCCTCGTACGGAAGGTCCACGATGTCGAAGCGCGTGCTCACCACCGAGTCCGGCGCCCCGGTCGCCGACAACCAGAACTCCGCCTCCGCCGGCGTCGGCGGCCCTCTCCTGATCCAGGACCAGCAGCTCCTGGAGAAGCTGGCGCGCTTCAACCGGGAGCGCATCCCGGAGCGCGTGGTGCACGCCCGCGGCTCGGGCGCCTACGGCTACTTCGAGGTGACCGACGACGTCACCGGCTACACGCACGCCGACTTCCTCAAGAACATCGGCAGGCGCACCGAGGTGTTCGTGCGCTTCTCCACGGTGGCCGACTCGCTGGGCGGCGCGGACGCGGTGCGCGACCCGCGAGGCTTCGCGGTGAAGTTCTACACCGAGGAAGGCAATTACGACCTCGTCGGCAACAACACCCCGGTCTTCTTCATCAAGGACCCGATCAAGTTCCCCGACTTCATCCACTCGCAGAAGCGCGACCCGTTCACCGGCAAGCAGGAGCCGGACAACGTCTGGGACTTCTGGGCCCACTCCCCCGAGGCCACCCACCAGGTGACCTGGCTGATGGGCGACCGCGGCATCCCGGCGTCGTACCGCCACATGAACGGCTACGGCTCGCACACCTACCAGTGGACGAACGAGCAGGGCGAGGCCTTCTTCGTCAAGTACCACTTCAAGACGAACCAGGGCATCCGCTGCCTGTCCACCGAGCAGGCCCAGGAAGTCGCCGGCAAGGACGCCAACTCGCACCAGACGGACCTGCTCCAGGCGATCGAGCGGGGCGTGAACCCGTCCTGGACGCTGTACGTCCAGATCATGCCGGCGGCCGAGGCGGCGGACTACCGCTTCAACCCGTTCGACCTGACCAAGGTGTGGCCGCACAAGGACTACCCGCTGCGGCGCGTGGGCCGCCTGGTGCTGGACCGCAACCCGGACAACGTCTTCGCCGAGGTCGAACAGGCCGCGTTCTCCCCCAACAACTTCGTGCCCGGCATCGGCCCGTCCCCGGACAAGATGCTCCAGGGCCGGCTGTTCGCCTACGCCGACGCGCAGCGCTACCGCCTGGGCGTCAACCACACCCTGCTCCCGGTGAACGCGCCGAAGGCGACCGAGGCGAACAACTACGGCCGGGACGGCTTCATGGCCCACAACGGCCAGGGCCGCCACGCCAAGAACTACGAGCCGAACTCCTACGACGGCCCGGTCGAGACCGGCCGCCCGCTGTCGGCCCCGCTCGCGGTGAACGGTCACACCGGCACCCACGTGGCGCCCCAGCACACCAAGGACGACGACTTCTTCCAGGCGGGCGAGCTGTACCGCCTGATGAGCGAGGACGAGAAGTCCCGGCTCGTCGCCAACATCGCCGGCGGCCTCTCGCAGGTCTCCCGCGACGACGTGATCGAGAAGAACCTGGCCCACTTCCACGCCGCCGACCCGGAGTACGGCAAGCGCGTGGAGGAGGCGGTCCGCGCCCTGCGCGAGGACTGAGACTCCCTGTCCACGCCCGGCCGCCGGGCGGCCCGGATGAGGGGTGGCCGTCCGGCACGGGCGGGCGTGGACAGGGTGCGGACCGCGGCGCGTGCGAGCCAGTGCGGTGGTGAAGGAGCGGTGATCCCCTTCTCGACCAGAGGGAAGGGTTCGTCCGGCTCCGTCGCATCGCCGCGGTCCCAGCATCACCCCGGACGAGCGCCGGGTGCGGACGGTCCCGCACCCGGCGCTTTCCCGTGCCCGCTCCGGGGTGCGGATCGCGTCCGCCCGCAGCAGCCTGAAGGCATGGCACACGCATCGCACCATCCGCACGTCGTGGTCCATCCGCCCGCCCTGGACGGTTCGCGCCGGGTCACCGAGGGCGACGAGACGCTGGGCATCGCCACGCACGCCGACGACGTGGGCGAGATCCTGCGGCTGGCCGACCTGTATGTCACGGACGTGGCGGAGAACGACCTCATCGAGTGGCAGGGCGGCGGGCCCGACGACTGGCCGGGCCTGTCGGAGCGCCACGAGGCCTGAGCGTCCGTACGTCAGCGGTCGTACGGCCGCTACGTCATGCTCAAATCAACCTCTGAACCCGCACCCGGGAGGCGTCAACGGCCCCCGGGAGCGGGCAGAGTGCTGTCACGGGGCCCGTCGGCACGGGGGCGGCGGGCCCCGGCACGGGGGGTGAGTGCCATGAGCGACGGTACGGCGGCCCTGGCGCCGCACGAGATCGCACTGCTGCGGGGCGGCCCGCGCGCCGCCGTCACCGTCGCCGTGGTGGCCCTGTATCTGCGGGGCACGGTGGAACCCGGCCCGCCGGGCACGCTCTGGGCCGCGCCGGAGGCCGGGCAGGGCGGCCTGGAGGGCGCCGTCGGCAGCGCCCTGCGGCGACCGGCCCGGTTCCGCCGACTGGTCCGGGACCCGGAGGTCCGGCTGGCCGTGGCCGAGATGCGCATCCCGCTCGCGGAGGCCGGGCTGCTGCGCTGGCCCTTCCTCGGGCCGACGCGCAGCGCCCGGCGCGAGGTGGAGGCCCTGCGGTCCCGGCACCCGCTGCCCGCCCGGCGGTACGGCCTGACCGACGACGACAAGCTGCTCGCCGTCGCCCTGCACGGTGAGGCGGCCCTGCGGGTGCTCATGCCGCGGTTCGCGCTGCGGGCGGGACTGCTGCCCAGGGTCGAGGTGGCGGACGTCAGGGGCACGGGTCCTTCCTGGGGGTACGGGGGCGCGGCGCCCATGTGCGGGGGCGGGGACGCCGGCGGCTCCGGCTGAGCCCGCGCGCGGGCATGCGAAAGGGCGGCCCGTCCCCCGGACGGGCCGCCCTCACCGCCGTGTGCGTCAGGCCTTCAACGTCTTGATCGACGTCGGGGCGTGACCGGGCTCGGTCGCGATCTCCTCGAACTCCACGACGTTGCTGATGTCGTTGGTGCCGGACATGGAGATGTTGGTGACGCGCTCCAGGATCGCCTCGACGACGACGGGCACCTGGAACTCGGCGGCCAGCTTCTTCGCCTGCTCGAAGGCGGCGGCCAGCTCGCTGGGGTCGGTCACCCGGATCGCCTTGCAGCCGAGGCCCTCGGCGACCTTCACGTGGTCGACGCCGTAGACGCCCAGCTCGGGCGAGTTGATGTTCTCGAACTCCAGCTTGACCTGGAAGTCGATGTCGAACGCCCGCTGCGCCTGGCGGATCAGGCCGAGGTAGGAGTTGTTGACCAGGACGTGGACGTACGGGATCTTGTGCTGCGCGCCGACCGCCAGCTCCTCCAGCATGAACTGGAAGTCGTAGTCGCCGGAGAGGGCGACGACCTGCGCGTCCGGGTCGGCCTTGGCGACGCCGAGCGCCGCCGGGATGGTCCAGCCGAGCGGGCCGGCCTGGCCGCAGTTGATCCAGTGGCGCGGCTTGAAGACGTGCAGCATCTGCGCGCCGGCGATCTGCGAGAGGCCGATGGTGGAGACGTACCGCGTCTCCGGGCCGAAGGCCTTGTTCATCTCCTCGTAGACGCGCTGCGGCTTGATCGGCACGTTGTCGAAGTGGGTGCGGCGCAGCAGGGTCGCCTTGCGCTCCTGCGCGGACGCGGCCCAGGCGGAGCGGTCGGGCAGCTCGCCCGCGGCCTTCAGCTCGCGGGCCACCTCGACGAACAGCTCCAGGGCTGCCTTGGCGTCGGAGGCGATGCCGTAGTCCGGGGCGAAGATCTTGCCGATCTGGGTGGGCTCGACGTCGACGTGCACGAACGTCCGCCCGGCGGTGTAGACGTCCAGCTTGCCGGTGTGGCGGTTGGCCCAGCGGTTGCCGATGCCGAGGACGAAGTCGGACTCCAGGAAGGTCGCGTTGCCGTAGCGGTGCGAGGTCTGCAGGCCGACCATGCCGGCGTTCAGGTCGTGGTCGTCGGGGATGACGCCCCAGCCCATGAGGGTGGGCACGACCGGGGTGCCGGTCAGTTCGGCGAACTCGACCAGCAGGTCGGCCGCGTCGGCGTTGATGACGCCGCCGCCCGCGACGATCAGCGGGCGCTCGGCGGCGTTGAGCATGCCGATCGCCTTCTCGATCTGGGCGCGGGACGCGGCGGGCTTGTAGACCGGCAGCGGCTCGTACGTCTCGGGGTCGAACTCGATCTCGGTGAGCTGGACGTCGATCGGCAGGTCGATGAGGACGGGGCCGGGGCGGCCGGAGCGCATCAGGTGGAAGGCCTGCTGGAAGACGCCGGGGACCTGCGCGGCCTCCAGGACGGTCACCGCCATCTTGGTGACCGGCTTGGCGATCGAGGCGATGTCGACGGCCTGGAAGTCCTCCTTGTGGATCACCGCGGTCGGGGCCTGGCCGGTGATGCAGAGGATGGGGATGGAGTCACCGGTCGCCGAGTACAGGCCGGTGATCATGTCGGTGCCGGCCGGGCCCGAGGTGCCGATGCAGACGCCGATGTTGCCGGGGTGGGTGCGGGTGTAGCCCTCCGCCATGTGGGAGGCGCCCTCGACATGGCGGGCGAGGGTGTGCGCGATGCCACCGGAGGCCTTGAGCGCCGCGTAGAAGGGGTTGATCGCCGCGCCGGGCACACCGAACGCGTCGGTGACACCCTCGCGCTTGAGGATCTCGACTGCCGCGCGGGCAGCGGTCATACGAGCCATGGGAACTCCTGCTTCGGCTGTCGGATACGCACTCCCGTCGCGCCCCCGCGGTGAGCACCTTCCGGATGTCCGGTGTCGCTGTCTTCGCCGATTCCGCTATGTTTTCCGTATTGCGGAAATCAACTTCTACTATCTGGAAGCAATCTAAGGGGAGTCGCGAAAGCCGTCAAGGGACGTCCGCACCAGACGTCGCGGTGCGGACCGGGCGTCAGGACCGAACCGCCGAAGCAACGGACAAGCGGGCGCCCGGCGGAGGATGCTGAGGGCATGCCCGAGAGCGTGTCGGTGCGCTGTCCGGTCTGCCGGCGCGCCCACCTGTACGCCGCGCCCGTCTATCCGTGCGCCTGCGGCGCGCCCGTCTATCCGTGCGCCTGCGGCGCGCCCGTCGCCCCGCCCCTCGATCCGCACGCACCGGCCACCCCCGTCACCCACCGCTCCTGGGACGAGGAGTGGGTGACCGTGCGCTGCGCCGCCTGCGGCCGCCCCGCCCCGTGGCCGCACCCGGCGCTGGGCTGTACCTGCGGCACGGTGCTGCGCGTCCCCGTGAGGCAGGCGGACGGCGCGCCCCGGGACACTCCCCCGGCACCGGTGCGCCCGCCCTTCCAGCCGGTCACCATCCGCACCGCCCGGGACGCGGTGACCGCCGCCGCCCTGTATCTGCGCTGGCTCGGCCACCGGGACGTCCGCCGCGCGGACGCCCGGCCGCCGTCCGGCATCGGGCTGGCCGCGCCCGGTCTGCTGGCGCGGGTCGACCCGACCGTGCGCCCGGGGGACGCCCGCGACGTGGAGTGCCTGTGGCTGACCGCGCTGGCGGAGTCCCGCGCCTGCGTCTACTTCGCGCTCGCCGGATACACCGACGAGGCCCGTGCCCGCGCCGACGCGCTGGGGGTACCGCTCTTCGTGCTGGACCTGACGGGCACCCCGCAGCCCGTCAACGACCACGCCGACGCGCTCACCGCCTGAGGACCCGCTCACACGGGAGCGCCGGCCCCGCGGGTGCGGGAGCCGGCGCCGTCGTTGCCGGTGTTACGGGTTGACGCAGGTGACCGAGCCGACCGGCAGGTTGTTCCCGGTCGAGGTGGCGGTGAAGCCGAAGGTCACCGTGCCGTCCGGCGGGATGGTGCGGTTGTGGTCGGCGTTCCTGACCGTCACCGTGCCGTCC
>NZ_MUND01000219.1 GCF_002154375.1 Streptomyces glaucescens
CCGAGGCCCAGGCGTATCTGGAGGACTACGCCGCACTGCTCCAGGCCGTCCCCTTTCCCTCCGTCGTCGTGGACGACGCCTGGGACGTGGTGGTCGCCAACAGCGCGTTCGAGACACTTTTCCGGGGCGTGGGACCGCACCCCACGGCCATGCCGTGGGACAACTTCCTCAGATTCGTCCTGTTCCACCCCGACGCGGGCACCGTCCTCGGCGAGCACGAGCCGCGCTGGTGCCTGCCGATGCTGGCGCACTTCGCCGCCGCCCTGGAGCGGCAGGGCCAGGACCACCGGCTCCAGGCGATCCGCCGGGAGATCGCCCAGGACCCCATCATGGAGGCCGCCTACCGGCACGGCCTGCCGCACTGGATCCGCGCGGTCGGCGAGGCGGCCGTCGAGCACGACGGCGCGGTCCGTCCGCTGCTGCACCCCGATCCGCGCTGGGGCGCCACGGACTGCCGTATCGTCGGCGAAACCCCCAAGACCCTGCAGGACCTGGGCTACACCCGGCTGACGCTGGTGCTGCGCGAGCCGCGCCGCGCGGCGTCCGCCCCGCGCCGGCGCGTCCGCGCCCGCCGTGCGGCGGGCCACCTCAGCGTGGTCCCCGCCCCCGAGGTCTGACCGGGCACCGCCGGCGTTCAGGTCGCCGACGGCGCCACGGTCGGACCGGGGCGCGCCCCGTGGGTGCCGCCGTCCCCCGTCCTCCCCGTCCTCCGCTTCGGCCGGAAACACACCTCACGTACCCGTGACTTTCACATGGGCGCCACCACACCCTTCCCTGACGTTTGGTGCTCTTGGAACACTCCTTCCGCGCGCATTCCGTCACGCCCATCCGGCCGGTCGAACAACGTCAGGACGAGAGGTCCCCACCCATGCCCGAAGTCAACCGGCGCAGATTCCTCCAGGTCGCGGGTGCCACCACGGCGTTCAGCGCGCTGGCCGGCAGCATCGAGCGCGCCGCCGCCCTGCCCGCCGACCGTCGCTCGGGAACGATCGAGGACGTCGAGCACATCGTCGTGCTGATGCAGGAGAATCGTTCCTTCGACCACTACTTCGGGAAACTGCGCGGCGTCCGCGGCTTCGGCGACCCCCGCCCGGTCACCCTCGACAACGGCAGGCCCGTCTGGCACCAGGCGGACGGCGGCAAGGACGTGCTGCCCTTCCACCCGGACGCCGACGACCTCGGCATGCAGTTCCTGGAGGGCCTGCCGCACGGCTGGACCGACGGCCAGCAGGCCTACCACGGCGGCAAGTACGACCAGTGGATCCCCGCCAAGGGCACCACCACCATGGCGTACCTGACCCGCGAGGACATCCCGTTCCACTACGCGCTCGCCGACGCCTTCACCGTCTGCGACGCCTACCACTGCTCGTTCATCGGCTCCACGGACCCGAACCGCTACTACCTGTGGAGCGGCCACACGGGCAACGACGGCACGGGCGGCGGCCCCGTCCTCGGCAACGACGAACTGGGCTACGGCTGGACCACCTACCCCGAGCGCCTGGAGAAGGCCGGCATCTCCTGGAAGGTCTACCAGGACATCGGCGACGGCCTGGACGCGGCCGGCCACTGGGGCTGGATCTCCGACGCCTACCGCGGCAACTACGGCGACAACTCCCTGCTCTACTTCGACACCTACCGGAACGCCGCGCCCGGCGACCCGCTCCACGACAAGGCCCGCACCGGCACCGACGTCAGGAACGGCGACGGCTACTTCGACCGGCTGCGCGCCGACGTCAAGGCGGGCACCCTGCCGCAGGTCTCCTGGATCGCCGCCCCCGAGGCGTTCTCCGAGCACTCCAACTGGCCGTCCAACTACGGCGCCTGGTACATCGCGCAGGTCCTCGACGCGCTCACCTCCAACCCGGCGGTCTGGGCGAGGACGGCGCTGTTCATCACGTACGACGAGAACGACGGCTTCTTCGACCACGTGGTGCCACCGCTGCCGCCGATGGACGCCTCCCGCGGCAGGTCCACGGTCGACGTCTCCCTCGACCTCTACCCGGGCGACAGCAGGCGCCCCGCCGGCCCCTACGGGCTCGGCCCGCGCGTGCCCATGCTGGTCGTCTCGCCCTGGAGCAAGGGCGGCTGGGTCTGCTCCGAGACCCTCGACCACACCTCCGTCATCCGGTTCATGGAACGCCGCTTCGGCGTCCACGAACCGAACATCTCGCCCTGGCGGCGCGCGATCTGCGGCGACCTCACCGCCGCGTTCGACTTCTCCCGCACCGACAGCCGCCCGGCCGCACTGCCCGGCACCGACGGCTACGCGCCGCCGGACCGCGAGCGCCACCCCGACTACCGGCCGGTCCCGCCCGTGCATCCCGACATGCCCCGGCAGGAGCGCGGTCTGCGCCCGGCCCGCCCGCTGAGGTACGCACCGCTGGTGGACGGCTCGGCAGACGTGGCGGCCGGGAAGTTCACCCTCACCTTCGCCTCGGGGGCGAAGGCCGGGGCCGCCTTCCTGGTCACCTCCGGCAGCCGCACCGACGGCCCGTGGACCTACACCACCGAAGCCGGGAAGAGCATCTCCGACACCTGGAACTCGGTCTACTCCAAGGGCTCGTACGACCTGACCGTGCACGGCCCCAACGGCTTCCTGCGCGTCTTCCAGGGCCCGAACAAGAAGGCCGGTCCGGAGGTCACCGCCCGGCACACCGGCGACGACATCGAGCTGACCTTCACCAACCGGGGCTCCGGCACGGTCGTGCTGAAGCTGGCCGACCGCTACACGGGCACCACGCGGAGCCTGCGGGTGCGGCCCGGCGCGGTCGTCCGGCACACCGTCGACCTCGCGGCGAGCCGGCGCTGGTACGACCTGACGGTCACATCCGACGCCGAACCGGGGTACCTGCGGCGCTTCGCCGGGCACGTGGAGAACGGGCAGCCCGGGGTGAGCGACCCGGCGATCGTCACCGAGTGACCGCCCTCCCCGCTCAGAGCGGGGTCAGGTGCCCCGGACCCGGCTGCGGCTGCCGGGGCACCAGGGCCTCCGGCCGGGACACGGCGGCCCGGGGCGCCTCCGGCTCGGTCGCGGTCGCGGGTGCCTGCTGAGGTGGCGTACGCGCGAGCAGCACCACGCCCCAGGCCGCGAGCCCCGCCCCCGCCAGTGCCAGCAGCACTCCCGCGGGGCCGCCCTGGAGGCGCTCGCCGAGCAGGGAGAGGCCGATCACCGCGGCGGCCACCGGGTTGGCCAGGGTCACCATCGCCAGCGGCGCGCCCAGGCCGCCCCGGTAACCGGCCTGCGCCAGCAGCAGCCCGCCCGTCGCCAGCGCCGCGACGAGCAGAGCGACCGCGATCACCTGGACGTCGAGCACGGGGCCGGAGTGGTCCGTGGCGGCGACCGTCACGGTCTGGGTGAGCGCGGAGGCGACACCGGAGGCGATCCCGGACGCGGTGGCGTGCCGCAGCCCGGGCCGGGCGCCGGGCCGGGCGAGCGAGCCGATCAGTACCGCGGTGACCCCGGCGACCGCCAGCGCCTCCTGGACGCTGAGCACGTCGTCGGGCGCCGGGCCGGACGCCGTGACCAGGACCGCCGTCAGGCCCGCGAGGGTGAACGCGGTGCCCCGCCACTCGGGCGCGCTCACCCGCCGCCCGGCGATCCGCGCACCGAGCGGCACCGCCGCGACCAGTGTGAGCGCGCCCAGCGGCTGCACCACGGTCAACGGCCCGTACTTCAGGGCGACGACGTGCAGCAGCGCGCCGGTGGCGTTCAGCGCCACCGCGATCCACCACGCGGCGCCGCCGAGCAGCCGCAGCACCCCGGAGCCGGGGCTGCGCGCGGCCAGCCGTTCCTGCGCGACCGCGGCGGCGGCGTAGGCGACGGCGGAGAACACCGACAGCACGAGGGCGAGGGCCATGGCGCTCATCGGCCCGCCTCCACCAGCTCGTGCGGCTCGGCGGGTGCGCCGGCGGGCCGTACGGCACCGGGATCCTGCACCGGCGCGGCGGCCCCAGTCGCCGAGACCTGGCGCGTTGGCACCGGAGCGGTCGTCCGCAGCGGCGGGCGGAGCACGGCGAGGGCGAGGGCGAGCAGGGCCGCGGCGACGAGGGAGTCGAGCCAGTAGTGGTTCGCCGTGCCCACGATCACCAGCAGGGTCAGCAGCGGGTGCGCCAGCCACAGCCACCGCAGACGGGAGCGGGTCGCGGCGATCAGTCCGATCGCGACCATCAGCGCCCAGCCGAAGTGCAGCGAGGGCATCGCCGCGAACTGGTTGGAGAGGGTGTCGGTCGACGGCGGTCCGTACACCGACGGCCCGTACACCCGCCCGGTGTCGATCAGACCCGCCGCCGCGAGCATCCGGGGCGGGGCCAGCGGGAACGTGAGATGCAGCACGAGCGCCGCGGCGGTCACGGCCGCCAGCACCCGGCGTGCCCACAGGTAGTGGCCGGGGCGGCGCAGGTACAGCCAGATCAGGAAGACGGCGGTGGCGGGGAAGTGCACGGTCGCGTAGTAGGTGTTCGCGACGCGGACCAGGAGGTCGCCGTGCAGCAGCAGGGACTGCACGGCCCCCTCGCCGGGCAGCAGGACCGCTCGTTCCAGGTCCCACACGTGATGCGCGTTGCCGAAGGCCGCGTCCGTGTGACCGGTCGCCAGCCGGCGGCCGGACTTGTAGAGGAGGAAGAGCCCTGCGACGAGCAGAAGCTCCCTGACGAGCGGCGGCCGCGCTGTCGCGCTGCCCGGCTCCGCTGGCGCAGGCTCGGTGCGGGCATTCATCCCCCGGCCCCTTCGCTGACGGTGGTGCATGTGGTCCATGGGGAGCTTGTGGCTCCCGGTGCGCGGGCGGCGAGGTTATCGATACGGCCGCGTACCGATACGCCAGTGTACCGATACGGATGAGTACCGGTACACTGGCGTATCGAAAGGCAGTCCCGCACTGACCCCCAGGGAGAGAAGCCGATGACGTCGCAGGCCGCGGACCGACCGGACCCGGTCGTCGCCTCGCGCCGCTCCAAGCTCACGCCCGAGCGCGAGCAGGAGTTCTTCGACGCCGTCCTGGACCGTATCCGGGAGTGCGGCTACGACGCCGTCACCATGGAGGGCGTCGCCGCCAGCACCCGCTGCAGCAAGTCCACGCTGTACCGGCAGTGGAAGACGAAACCCCAGTTCGTCGCCGCCGCCCTGCGCTCCAGCCGGAGAGTGCGGTTCGCGGGCATCGACACCGGCTCGCTCGCCGAGGACCTGCGCGAGGTCGCCCGCTGCGCCGCCGCGTGGTCGGCGAAGGACACCAAGCTGCACCAGGCGCTCGGCCACGCGGTGATGCAGGACAAGGAGCTCGCCCGCGCGCTGCGCGAGGCGCTGATCGAGCCGGAGATCGCCGCGCTGGAGGAGATCCTGCGCCGCGGTGTCGAACGCGGCGAGGTCGCGGCCGGCAACCCGGCACTGCCGTTCATCCCCGCGCAGCTGTTCGGCGTGCTGCGGGTGCGGCCCGTCCTGGAGGGCCGCTACGCCGACCCGGACTACCTGGTCCGGTTCATGGAGGCCGCCGTGCTCCCCGCGCTCGGCCTCACCTAGTACTCGGATCGCGCCGTCCATGGGATGACTGGACGGCCGGTCCGACCGCGCCGCACCGTGGGGACGGGGGCGGCGCGCACCCCCCGGCCGGGTGGGGTTCCTCTGGAGCGGAGAGGAGCCCCACCCGGCCGACATGCCGGCACCGGGCGCGGGCGCCGACGCGGTCGGCTCAGACGTCCTGTCCGTTGCCGTCGCCGTCGGCGGGGCCCGCCTCGATGCCCTCGGTGATCTCGTCGAGGAGCGACACCTTCTGATCGGCGTCCACTCCGCAGCGCACCACGACTATCCGGTCGCCGTCGGCGGGGGAGGGGAACGCGAGCGACTGGACCAGGCCGTCGGCGCCCTTGCTGGTGACCGCCTTCCAGCGGACCAGGTAACCCTTCTGCCCGGCCACCGTGACCGTCTTCGACGCCAGCACCTGGTGCGAGGTGATCTCCCCGTACGAGCTGCCCCCGTAGGACTCCTTGGCGTTGGCCGCGATGTCCGCCTTCGCGACGGCCTCCGCCGTGCCGCCCTTGGTGCCCAGCAGCGCGGCGGGCGCCGAGTACGCGCCGCCCTTGGTGCAGGTCTGGGAGGTCTCACCGGGGCAGGGGTAGGTGTCGTCGGACGTCATCTGCGCGCCGACGTCCATCGCCTGCCCGGTCCAGCCGTCCGGCACCGGCATGCTGATGCCGTTCACGGTGTCGGCGAGCGTGCCGCCGCCCTCCACCTCCGGCGCCTGCGGCTCGCCGGGGCCGGGCGACCGGCCGTCGTCCGGTCCCTCCGAGCCGCCGTCACCGTCACCGAACGGGCCGTCCTCCCGGCCGTCCCGCTCCTGCTGCGAGTCCGCACGGCTCGCGCCGCCCCCGTCGTCCTTGGTCAGCGCGTACACGCCGAACCCGATGCTCGCGAGGACCGCCGCGGCCACCGCGGCCGCGATACCCGTCCGCAGGCCGCGGCGCGAGGACGCCGGCGGCTGCACCGGATACCCGGGATAGCCCGGGTGCGCCGGGTACGCCGGGTACGCCGGGAAACCGGCCTGCCCGAACGTCCCCGGCTGGCCCGGCTGGCCCGGCTGGCCGGGCTGGCCCGGCTGTCCTGGCTGCACCGGCTGACCGGTCGGAGCGCCGTACGCCGGACCCGGACCCGCTCCCGGAGCCTCCCCCGCGGCAGGCTGCCCCGTCGGTGGGCCCCAGGCGGCGGCCGGTCCCGCGGGACGGATCTGGTCCGTCCATGCCTTGCCGTCCCACCAGCGCTCGGTGGCGGGACCGTCACTTGTCTGCCCGGGATCGGGGTACCACCCGGGGGGAGTCACCTGCGTCATGACCCCACCGTAAGAGGCGACGGTGAAAGCCGGATGAGAGGGACCGGGGCCGTTCACCGCCGATAACGGACACACCGTCACGTACCGTCGCCGCGCGGATCCCGCACCTCGAGCCGCTCCGGGGCGGGCGGCCCCGCCGGCGGCAGCCGCAGCCCGTTCCGCCCCGGCGTCACCGAACCCAGCACGCTCGGGTGCCGGGCGCCGGTGCTCGTCGCAACGGTGCCCGGCAGACCGTGCACGGTCAGGAAGCCCAGGACGGCGAAGGCGTACGCCTCCTTCGCGGCCGAGGGCAGGCCCAGCGCGTCCGAGAGGCGCACCGGCACCCCCGCCAGCCGCTCGCGCAGCATCCCCATCAGCACGGAATTACGCGTACCGCCGCCCGAGGCGATCACCTCCGTGCCGCCCACCCGTCGCACGGCGTCGGCGACCGTCTCCGCGGTCAGCCGGGCCAGCGTGGCGAGCACGTCCTCGGCGGGCAGCGTGCCCAGCCCGGACAGCGCACGGCGCAGATGACCGGCGTGGAACAGCTCCTTGCCGGTCGTCTTCGGCGGCGGCAGCGCGTAGTACGGCTCCGCGAGCAGCCGCCGGAGCAGGCGCGGATCAACGGTGCCCCGGGCCGCGAGGGCGCCCTCCGCGTCGTACGGCAGCCCTCCGCGGCCGGACTCCCGCACCGCCGCGTCCAGCAGCGCGCACCCGGGACCGGTGTCGAAGGCGGTGCCGTCGGGTGCGGTGAGGTTGGCGATGCCGCCGAGATTGAGGGCGACCGGGGTGCCGGGGCGGCCACGCAGCCACAGCCGGTCGAACAGGCTGACCAGCGGCGCGCCCTGACCGCCCGCGGCGATGTCCCTGGGCCGGAAATCGGCGACCACCGGCAGACCCGTCGCCTCCGCGATCCACGCGGGCTGCCCGAGCTGCAGCGTGCCGTGCACCCGGCCCGACTCGACCCAGTGGTACACGGTCTGGCCGTGCGAGGCCACCAGATCGGCGCGGTGCTCGCACAGTTCCCGGTCCGCGCGGACGGCCGCCGCCGCGAAGGCCTGCCCGATCCGGGTGTCCAGGCGGCACACCTCGGCGAGCGAACAGGTCCCCGGCGGGAGGGCCGCGGCGAGCGCCGCCCGCAGCTCGTCGTCGTAGTGCTCGCTCACCATGCCGAGCGGCTTCAGCACGAGACGGTCGCCGGCCGGCTCCAGATCGGCCGCCGCCGCGTCGATCGCGTCGTAGGACGTGCCGGACATCAGCCCGATCACGCGCATACCGTCACCCGCACGCTGTCCACCGCATACCGCATACCGTCACCCGCGTACGGTCG
>NZ_MUND01000022.1 GCF_002154375.1 Streptomyces glaucescens
CCGGGCTGCGCAGCCCGGACTTCGCGCGGTACTGCGCCACGGTCGAGGCCGACTTCCCGGGACGCGGCGGATGGGCCTACCCGATCCGGAACACCAACCGCCTGCTGACCGGCGCCGACGGCGTCGAACGGTACCGAGGGCTGATCGGCGTCAAGAACGGCTACACCAGCCGCGCGGGCCACACCCTGGTCGCCGCGGCCCGCAAGGGCGGGCGGACCCTCGTGGTGACGGTGATGAATCCGCGCGAGGGCGGCGGGTTCGCCGTCTACGAGGAGGCCCGCTCACTGCTCGACTGGGGGTTCGGCGCGGCCGGCCGGGTGGAGCCGGTGGGCTCGCTGGACGCCCTGCGGGCCCGGCCGCGCCCGGGCCCCGACCCGGTACCGGTCGCCGCGGCCGTCGCCGCCCCCGATCCCGGGCCCGGCTGGGCGGAGACGGCGACGATCGCGGCCGCCGCGGGGCTGGGCGCCGGGGCGGTCGCCCTGGTGCTGCGGGCCCTGGGCGGGCGGAGCGTCCGGGGCGGCCGTGCGGACAGGGTGTGACCGAACGGCCGCTGGAGCGGCGGATCGGCCCGAACCGACCGTGTCACGGACCGGCTCGAACGAGGCGAGCGCGCAGGCGGCCGGCGCGCAGCCGTACCAGCCCGTCCCGTCAGAACACCGACAGACCCGTCAGGGTCGTGAAACGGTCCAGGGCCGCCACCCCCGCCACCGAGTTGCCGCGCTCGTCGAGCCCCGGGCTCCAGACGCAGAGCGTGCAGCGGCCCGGGACGACCGCGATGATCCCGCCGCCGACGCCGCTCTTGCCGGGCAGCCCGACGCGGTAGGCGAAGTCGCCCGCCGCGTCGTAGGTGCCGCAGGTCAGCATGACCGCGTTGACCTGTTTGGCCTGGCTGCGGCTCAGCAGCCGGGTGCCGTCGGCGCGGACTCCGTGCCGGGCCAGGAAGGCGGTGGCGCGGGCCAGGTCGGCGCAGGACGCCCGGAGGGAACACTGGCGGAAGTACTGCTCCAGCAGCACCGGCACCGGGTTGTCGATGTTGCCGTACGACGCCATGAAGTGGGCGAGGGCAGCGTTCCGGTCACCGTGCGCGGCCTCGGAGGCGGCGACCTCCTCGTCGTACGACATCTGCGGGTTGCCTGACTCGGCGCGCAGGAACTCCAGGAGGGTCCCCGACGCGTCACCGGTACGGGTGTGCAGGCGGTCGGTGACCACCAGGGCGCCCGCGTTGATGAACGGGTTGCGCGGGATCCCGTTCTCGTACTCCAGCTGCACCAGCGAGTTGAACGGGTTGCCGGACGGCTCGCGGCCCACGTGCTCCCAGAGTTCGTCGCCCTCCCGGGCCAGGTCGAGGGCGAGGGTGAAGACCTTGGTGACGGACTGCGTGGAGAACGGCTCGCGCCAGTCCCCCACGCCGTACACCCCGCCGTCCGGTTCCGCCACGGCCATGCCGAAGCGGCGCGGGTCGCAGGCGGCGAGCGCCGGGATGTAGTCGGCGGGCCGGCCGCGGCCGGGGGTGTGCTCGATCTCCTCGGCGATGCGCTCCAGGACCGGCAGGAAGGTCGTCGGCGACGTCATGATCACCATTGTGCCTCCGGGCCGTTCCCGGTGCGCATCGGTGTGCCGGTGTCGGAACCCGCAGGTCAGACGACAGGTGAGCCGCTGCCGGCGAGCACCTCGGGCCGCAGGAGGGCGGTCAGCTTCTCCTGCGGCAGCAGGCCCTTCTCCAGGACCAGTTCGGCCACGCCCCGGCCGGTGGCCAAGGCCTCCTTGGCGATGTCGGTGGCGGCCGTGTACCCGATGTGCGGGTTCAGGGCGGTGACCAGGCCGATGGAGTTCTCCACGCTCGCCCGCAGCACCTCGGTGTTGGCGGTGATGCCGGCCACGCAGCGCTCGGCGAGGGTGACGCAGGCGTTGCGCAGGTGGGTGATGGACTCCGAGAGGGAGTGCAGGATGATCGGCTCGAAGGCGTTCAGCTGGAGCTGGCCGGCCTCCGCCGCCATGGTGATGGTGACGTCGTTGCCGATCACCTCGAAGGCGACCTGGTTGACGACCTCCGGGATCACCGGGTTGACCTTGCCCGGCATGATCGACGAACCGGCCTGCACCGGGGGGAGGTTGATCTCGCCGAGGCCCGCGCGCGGGCCGGAGGACAACAGGCGAAGGTCGTTGCAGCTCTTGGAGAGTTTCACGGCGATCCGCTTGAGCACGCCGGACATCTGGACGAAGGCGCCGCAGTCCTGGGTGGCCTCGACCAGGTTGGCGGCGGTGACCAGGGGCAGGCCGGTGATGCCGGAGAGGTGGCGGCGGGCCGACTCGGCGTAGCCGCGGGGCGCGTTGAGGCCGGTGCCGATGGCGGTGGCGCCCAGGTTGATCTCGTGGATCAGCTCGACGGCCTCGGCGAGGCGGCTGCGGTCCTCGTCGAGCATGACGGCGTACGCGGAGAACTCCTGGCCGAGCGTCATGGGGACGGCGTCCTGGAGCTGGGTGCGGCCCATCTTCAGTACGTCGCGGAACTCGACCGCCTTGCGGGCGAACGTGTCCTGGAGCACCGACATCGCCTTGAGCAGGCCCCGTACCGCGAAGACCGTCGCGATCTTGACCGCGGTCGGGTAGACGTCGTTGGTGGACTGGCCGAGGTTCACGTCCTCGTTGGGGTGCAGGTGCGCGTACTGGCCCTTCTCGTGGCCCAGCAGCTCCAGTGCCCGGTTGGCGACGACCTCGTTGGCGTTCATGTTGGTCGAGGTGCCGGCGCCGCCCTGCACCACGTCCACCACGAACTGGTCGTGCAGCTCGCCGGCGCGGATCTCGCGGCAGGCGGCGACGATCGCGGCGGCCTTCCGCGGGTCCAGCAGGCCCAGTTCCTCGTTGGCGAGCGCGGCGGCCTCCTTCACCGCGGCCAGGGCGGTGATCAGGTGGGGGTAGGCGGAGATCGGGGTGCCGGTGATGGCGAAGTTCTCCGTGGCGCGCAGGGTGTGGACGCCCCAGTAGGCGTCGGCGGGCACGTCGCGGTCGCCGAGGAGGTCGTGTTCGCTGCGGGTGGCGGCGGTCATGGGTGTCGGGGTCCTCTTCGAGGGGTGCGGGTGAGGTGCGGTGAGGGAGTGCGGGCGAGGGTTCGCGTGATGGGGGCGGCTCGTGCCTGCGGCGCCCTGCGCGGGTGTGTCGTGGCGTGGGCAGCGCCTGGTGCCGCTCGGGGATCAGGGCCGCGGGGGTCCGTCCTGGGGCCGGCGGCTCGGTGGGACGTCGTGTGCTCGAGCCGGCGCCGGCCGCCGCGGGCGGACACCCCCGCCGTGTCCCCTGTTCGCCGTGCGCGGCTGCGGGACGTTCCGCCACGCCTCATGGGTCAGGTCGCCTCGGTCAGAGGGTCCAGGGCTCGGGTCGGCCGGATCTCACCCACGGGGGTGCCACCGCCGAGCAGGGGCTCGCCGGCGAACTCCTTGAGCCGGGCGGGGTCGACGCCTGCGCGGGCCAGGGCCGCGGCGGCCACGGGGATACGCGCGCGGTTCGCGCCGTCGGCGATCTTGACTGCGATCGCGCGGCCGTCGGGCAGGGCTGCCACGTGGACGCCCTCGAAGCCGTCCTTCGCGAGCAGGCCGGGGACGGCCCGCATCAAGGCGGCCACGTCCCGGCCGGAGCCGGAGGCCATCTCGGCGTGGTCGCGCATCGCGTCGGCGACGCGTGCCTCGGGGGTGCCGGGTGCGGCGGTGGTGATGCGGGCGGCGGCGCGGGCGAGGCCGTTCAGGGAGACGGCGAACAGCGGTGCGCCGCACCCGTCGACGGTCACGGTGGCGATCCGCTGGCCGGTCAGGTCCTCCACGATCTCGGCGATCGCCTGCTGGAGGGGGTGGGCCGGGTCGAGGTAGTCGTCCAGGGACCAGCCGTTGAGCTTGCAGGTGTAGAGCATGGCCGCGTGCTTGCCGGAGCAGTTCTGGGCGAGGCGGGACGGCGGTCGGCTCTCGCGCACCCACACGTCCCGGACCGTCGGGTCGAACGGCATGTCGGGCGTGTTGCGCAGATGGTCCTCGGTGAGCCCGGCGAGTTCCAGGATGCGGCGGGTGCCGGCGAGGTGGCGTTCCTCGCCGGAGTGGCTGGCGGCGGCGAGCGAGAGCAGCTCGCCGTCGAGCGGCAGGCCGGCCCGGACCATGGCGACGGCCTGGACCGGCTTGATCGCCGAGCGGGGGTAGAAGGCCGCCTCGATGTCGCCGAGCTGGAAAGTGACGCGTCCGTGGGTGTCCAGGGCCACGACGGAGCCGTAGTGGGTGCCTTCGACGATCCCGCCTCGGACGAGGTGGGCGACGGGGGCGTGGAGGGGCTCGCGGACGAGGGGTGCGTCC
>NZ_MUND01000220.1 GCF_002154375.1 Streptomyces glaucescens
GACCCGCCGCCACCGCCGCGGCTGCCGGAATCCTGTTGCTGACCACCCTCGCGGGTCTTCGCCCGGACGCCCCGGCCAGGGCTGTCACCCTCCGCCCGGTGCGCACCGCACCCCTCGGCGAGATCTGCCTGACCGGGCTACGCGTGGCGGGCGCCCCCTTCTCGGTACGGGTGAGCCGCCTCGGCCCCGCCATGGTCGAGGAGGCCGCCGACGGACTGCAGCTGGGGGTGTGACGCGGCGGGCCGGACCTCGCCCGGCCCCGCGGGGAGACAGGGGCGCGGTACGGAAGGGACCCGCGCGCTCACGACGTTCGGAACGACTGGTGAGACCCCACCCAGGGACGCGGACAGGCCAGTGATGCGACCGACGAAGGGAGTGTTTATCGTCAGGCAGACGACTATGATCGCGACATGCCCTACGACCCGTCAGCCTTTCCGCCCTTCGCCGTCACCGTGGACCTGGTCGTGCTGACCGTGCGCCGCCATGCCCTGTGCGCGCTGGCGGTACGCAGGGGCGAGCCGCCGTTCCAGGGGCGCTGGGCGCTGCCCGGCGGGTTCGTGCGGGCCGATGAGGACCTGGCACAGGCGGCGGCACGCGAACTGGCGGAGGAGACCGGACTCCGCGTCCACGACCCCGCCGTTCCGGCCCAGGACAACGGCGCCCACCTGGAACAGCTGGCGACCTACGGCGACCCCAAGCGCGACCCGCGGATGCGGGTGGTCAGCGTCGCCCACCTCGCTCTCGCTCCTGACCTGCCCGCACCGCGCGCGGGCGGTGACGCCAGCAACGCCCGCTGGGCACCGGTCGAGGAACTCCTCCAGCAGGGCGGGTACGGCCGCGACGGCGAGCCCCTGGCTCCACTCGCCTTCGACCACGCGCAGATCCTCGCGGACGGAGTGGAACGCGCCCGATCCAAGATCGAGTACTCGTCGCTGGCCACGGCGTTCTGCCCGCCCGAGTTCACCGTCGGAGAGCTGCGCCGGGTCTACGAGGCGGTCTGGGGCGTGGCCCTCGACCCGCGCAACTTCCATCGCAAGGTGACGGGCACACCGGGCTTCCTCGTCCCCACCGGCGGCACGACCACCCGCCAGGGCGGGCGCCCCGCCCAGCTCTTCCGCGCCGGCGGTGCCACGCTCCTCAACCCCCCGATGCTGCGGCCCGAGGTGTGAGCGGGTCGCACGACCTGCGGTGAACCGGGCTGGGGCGGCGGAAGAGCGGCAAGAACGATCGACATGACCGGCGAAGCGACGAACAGGGATCGGTGAAGGAACCCGAGTTCGCCCGTTCCGGCCTCCGAACGGGCCGCGCGGTGCCCGAAAAACCGTATATAGCGCGCTAAATTGCTGAAGGTGATCCAGGCCTTCGGACTGACCAGCAACCCCCGCAAGGACCTCCCGCCCGCCGTCGACGACGTCTCCTTCGACGCGCGCGCGGGACACGTCACCGCACTGCTCGGTGCCACCGGCGCGGGCAAGACGACGGTGCTCAGGCTCATGCTCGAGCTCCAACAGGGCCGTGGCCTCACGCACTTTCGAGGACGCCCGCTGCACCGCATCGCGCACCCCTCGCGCGAAGTGGGCGTTCTGCTCGGTGATGTCCCCGGCCACCCCGGACGCACCGTCCGCGGCCATCTGCGCATGCTGTGCGCAGCCGCCGGAGTCCCGGTCCGGCGGGCGGACGAAGTCCTCGAAGCGGTCGGCCTCGTCAGCCTGCGCGAGGAACGACTCGGCACCCTCTCCCGTGGCATGGACCGCCGCCTCGGGCTGGCCTGCGCGCTGCTCGCCGACCCGCACACCCTCGTGCTCGACGACCCCGCCGTAGGGCTCTCCGCCGGGGAGAGCCGCTGGCTGCACGGCATGCTGCGCGCCCACGCCGTGCACGGCGGCACCGTCCTGGTCAGCACCGCCGACCCCAAGGAGGCCGCACGTATCGCGGACCGGGTCGTCACGCTGGACGGCGGCAGGATCGTCGCCGACCAGGCGGCGGCGGACTTCGCCCGCACCCGGCTGCGCCCGCGGGTCGTCGTCCGCACCCCGCACGCCGCCCGCCTCGCCGCAGTCCTCGCCAAGGAGGCCCGCACCGGACAGCGCTCGGTCGAGGTCGTGCGGGAAGGGGGCAACCGCCTGTACGTCTACGGCAGTACCTGCGCCGACGTGGGTGACACCGCGTTCCGGAACGGCATCCTCGTACACCAACTCGCCGACGAAGTGGGCGACATGGGGCCTGGCGCGGACGGGTCGACCCCACCCGTACCGGATGCCGTCGAAGGGCGGCTTCCGGCGGGGAGCGCCGACGGTCCTGAGGGCACCGGTCGGCTGGACCCGTCGACGGCCCTGACCGAGGCGGGCGCCGACGTCGAGGCCGACGCCGGCTCCGAGATCCAGACTCGGGCCGGTGCCTCACAGCACTCGGTCTCCGGCTCGGCCCAGCCCTCGGCAGCCCCCTCGGCGCCGCCCGAGCCCACCCGGTCCGGCGCGGAGTCCGCCCCTG
>NZ_MUND01000221.1 GCF_002154375.1 Streptomyces glaucescens
GACGCCGATCGGCGCGCCCGCGGGCACCCGCAGCACCTCGGCCCGCCCGCCCAGATGCAGCAGCACGGGCGGCGGATGGCCGGCGTTGGCGATGGTGATGCGGTGCGAGACCGGGTCGTAGACCGCGTAGAGGCACGTCGCCATGCGGTCGGTGCCCAGCCGCTGGGCCTGCTCGTCGAGGTGGTGCAGCACCTCCTGCGGCGGCAGGTCCAGCCCGGCGAGGGTCTGCGCCGTGGTCCGCAGCTGGCCCATGATCGCGGCGGAGGTCATGGAGTGACCCATGACGTCCCCCACCACGAGCGCCACCCGGCTGCCCGGCAGCGGGATCGCGTCGTACCAGTCGCCGCCGACCCGCGCGGTCTCCGCGGCCGGGAGATAGCGGGAGGCCAACCGCACACCGGTCGGCTGCGGAAGCGTCTCCGGCAGCATGGTGCGCTGCAGCTCGTCGGCGATGTACGCCTCACGGCCGTACAGCACCGCCTTGTCGATGCCGAGCGCACTGTGCGTGGCGAGCTGGGCGGCGACCAGGAGGTCGTCGGCCTCGAAGGCGATCCGCTCCGGACGGCGCAGGAAGACCGCCGCGCCGATCACCCGGCGCCGGCCGCGCAGCGGCGCCAGGATGGCCCGCTGGCCGCCGGGAATGATCGATTCGCCCTCCTCGCCCAGGAGTTCGGGCAGCGCGGCACGGGCGGCGGGCGCGTCGGCGAAGACCGGGCGGACGCCGCGCAGCACCTCGTTGAGGGCGCCGCCGGGCCGCACCTCGCACAGTTCGGCGGTGAGCGCGGACAGTTCGGACGGCTCGGGCTGGAAGACGGGCAGGAAGCCGCCGTCCGTGTCCCGCTCCTCCGGGATCCGGTCGGTGCGGCGCAGCCGCAGCACCACCGGGCCGGCGGGCCGCTCGTCGCCGACCGGCAGCGGGTCGCGCAGATAGACCAGGATCGCGTCGGAGAAGGTCGGCACGGTCGCCCGGCACAGCCCCATCACGATCTCGTCCAGGTCGATGCCGCGGGCGATCCGCCGGGTCGCGGCGCCCACGAAGCGCAGCCGGTCGCCGTCCCGGCGCATGGGTGTGGGCCGGCCGGGCGGCAGGCCCTGGCCGCTGCGGCGCTCCTGCTCCAGGCCCGGCTGGGCCGGGATGCCCTCCGGAGCGGGGCGCGGCCGGTGGTCCCCCACGCTCGGTTTCAGGCGCGCGGGAGGCGCGTCCAGCTGCTCGGCGGCGGCCGGCTGGGCGTGCTCGGGTCCGGTGCCGTCGGGACCGGGCGGCACCGGCGGGCCCGCGGGCGTCTCACCGGTGCCGCGGGCCTGGGCCTCGGGTAACCCGGATCCGCCGGGCGTGCTGCGCTGCTGCCCCGGGGTACGCAGGAGCGCCCCGCGGGGATCCACGGGGGAGGCGCCCGCCTGGGGGCGCTCGAAGGAGGTCGGCTGCTCCGTCACGCGTGTCGAATCCATCCGTCCGGGGCTGCGCGCCGCGCGTACCGCGTGCGCCGTTGCAGTTCGTCCCGCAGAAAGGCCGATACCCCGAATACGTGCCCAGGGAACGGATTTCCCGCGTGGTCGAAGGTTGTTCCTGTGCCACTCGCGGACCGGTCGCGGCCCGCACGGGTGCTGCGCTCGTACCCCTCGCTCACGTCCTGCCGCCCCTCGGTGACATGTGGTCAGGCCCGCTGCGCGCCCCGGGAGTTGCCGCCGCGCGCCCTTGCGGAGGACGATCCTACGTTTCTTGCCCGGGGGCGCATCAAGGGTCTCATGAGGACAGGTGCGCGGGCGTGCGGTCCCAGTCGTCCGGCAGAACGGGGACGGACCAGGACGGATCCGGGCGCCAGTGCTGCCAGCCGTCCGGGAACGGCGGGCCCCAGGCGCGGATCACCTCCACCGCGTCCCGCCCCGCCGCCCGCACCCGCTCGGCGAGCCGGGCATCGACCAGGCCGTCCCGCTGCGCCTGGGCGAACTCGTCCTCGTCCCGCCAGTGCCAACTGCGGTCCGGGTGCACCGAGATGTCCAGGAAGTGGTCCTCGGAGTCCACGCCGCCGGCCCAGCGGGCCAGCGGCTCCTCCAGATTGACGTACCAGTTCTTGAACTGCCAGCCCGGCTCCCAGAACAGCCACACCGACCACGCATCACCGGGCCGCGCCAGCTTCAGCACCCCGGTGCCGAACCAGCGGTCGCGCTGCACCGTGCGCGGCTTGGTGTAACGGGTCTCCAACGGCTCCAGGTGCACCGGAGTGCCGTCGGCGAGCACCGGCTTCACGCACTCGGTGCCGGGCGCCAGCCAGACGGCGAGCAGTTCCTCGTCGTCGCGGACGACGGTGACGGGGCGCACGATGTGGAAGCGGTCGCCGGCGTTCTCCCGGTACCGCCACAGGATCTGGCTCCCCGGCGCCCAGAAGGCCGTCGCCCCGCCCGCTTCCACTTCTCTCACCGTTCCGTCGTCTGCCATGCACAGATATTAGGTGTCACCGGCATACGACGCTGCGGTGCGCGTCACGGTTCACTCGCGCGCGAGCGCGGGTCACGGGCGGGTCATCCGCAGGACGTCCAGCGCCTCGTCGAGCTGCTCCAAGGTCAGCGCGCCCCGCTCGACGTACCCGCTCTCCAGCACCACCTGACGGATGGTCTTCCGCTCCGCGAGCGCCTTCTTGGCGACCTTGGCGGCCTCCTCGTACCCGATGTACTTGTTCAGCGGCGTGACCACCGAGGGCGACGACTCGGCGTACTCGCGGGCGCGTTCCCGGTGCGCGACGATCCCGTCGACGGTCCGGTCGGCGAGCAGCCGCGACACATTGGCCAGCAGCCGGACCGACTCCAGCACGTTCTTCGCGATGACCGGCAGCATCACGTTCAGCTCGAAGTTGCCGGCCGCGCCCGCGGCGGCGATGGTCGCGTCGTTCCCCATGACCTGCACGGCGACCATCAACGCGGCCTCGGGGACGACCGGGTTGACCTTGCCCGGCATGATCGACGAGCCCGGCTGGAGGTCGGGCAGCGAGATCTCGGCGAGCCCGGTGCGCGGCCCGGACGACATCCACCGCAGATCGTTGGCGATCTTCGTCATCGACACGGCGATGGTCCGCAGCTGCCCGCTGGTCTCCACGATCCCGTCCCGGGCGCCCTGCGCCTCGAAGTGGTCGCGCGCCTCGGTGAGCGGGAGCCCGGTCGCGCGGGCCACCTCCTCGATGACGGCGGCGGAGAAGCCGGGCGGCGTGTTGATGCCGGTGCCGACGGCCGTCCCGCCGAGCGGCAGTTCGGCCAGCCGGGGGAGGGAGGCCTGAAGCCGCTCGATCCCGTACCGCACCTGGGCGGCGTACCCCGCGAACTCCTGGCCCAGCGTCACCGGGGTGGCGTCCATCAGATGCGTCCGCCCCGACTTCACGACGTCCGCGAACTCCTCGGCCTTGCGGGAGAGCGAGGCGGCCAGATGCTCCAGGGCGGGGATCAGATCACGGGTGACGGCGGCGGTGGCGGCGATGTGGATGGAGGACGGGAAGACGTCGTTGGACGACTGCGAGGCGTTGACGTGGTCGTTCGGATGCACGGCCGTCCCCAGCCGCTCACTGGCCAGCGTCGCGATGACCTCGTTGGCGTTCATGTTGGACGAGGTCCCCGAACCCGTCTGGAACACGTCCACCGGGAAGTGCTCGTCCCACCGCCCCTCGGCGACCTCCGCGGCGGCCTCCTGGATGGCCTGCGCGACCTCCTTGTCCACGACCCCCAGCCGGGCGTTCACCTTCGCCGCCGCCGCCTTGATCCGCGCCAGCGCCTCGATGTGCGCCCGCTCGATCCGCTGCCCGGAGACGGGGAAGTTCTCCACCGCCCGCTGCGTCTGTGCCCGCCACTTCGCGTCCGCGGGGACCCGGACCTCGCCCATGGAGTCGTGCTCGATGCGGTATTCGCTCATACCGGCTATAGCGATCGGGGGTCGCGTGATGTTCCGGGGGGCGGGGACCCGCCCCCCGGAAGGGCTAGCTAGCCCAGCCCCGGACCCCGCACCGGAATGTGCGTGAACGTCGGTTCGGGCGCCGGGTTCTGGAAGAAGTCGTTGCCCTTGTCGTCGACGACGACGAAGGCCGGGAAGTCCTCGACCTCGATCTTCCAGACCGCCTCCATCCCCAGCTCCTCGTACTCGACGACCTCGACCTTCTTGATGCAGTCCTGGGCGAGCCGGGCCGCGGGGCCGCCGATGGAGCCGAGGTAGAAGCCGCCGTGCGCGGCGCACGCGTCGGTGACCTGCTTGCTCCGGTTGCCCTTCGCCAGCATCACCTTGGACCCGCCCGCCGCCTGGAACTGCTCGACGTAGGAGTCCATCCGCCCGGCCGTGGTGGGGCCGAAGGAGCCGGACGCGTAGCCCTCGGGCGTCTTGGCCGGGCCCGCGTAGTACACCGGGTGGTCCTTCAGGTACTGCGGCATCTCCTCGCCCGCGTCCAGCCGCTCCTTGATCTTCGCGTGCGCGATGTCTCGCGCCACGACCAGCGGACCGGACAGCGACAGCCGGGTCTTGACCGGGTACTTGGTCAGCTCGGCGAGGATGTCGTCCATCGGCTGGTTGAGGTCGATCCTGACGACGTCACCCTCCGACTCCAGCTGCTCGTCGGTGGTCTCCGGCAGGAACCGCGCCGGGTCGGTCTCCAACTGCTCCAGGAAGACGCCCTCGGCGGTGATCTTCGCGACGGCCTGCCGGTCGGCCGAGCAGGACACGGCGATGGCGACGGGGCAGGAGGCGCCGTGCCGCGGCAGCCGCACCACGCGCACGTCGTGGCAGAAGTACTTGCCGCCGAACTGGGCACCGATGCCGATCTTCTGCGTCAGCTCGAAGACCTTCTCCTCCAGCTCCTTGTCCCGGAAGCCGTGGCCGAGCGGCGAGCCCTCGGCGGGGATCTCGTCGAGGTAGTGCGCGGAGGCGTACTTCGCGGTCTTCAGCGCGTACTCGGCGCTCGTACCGCCGACGACGATCGCCAGGTGGTACGGCGGGCAGGCGGCCGTGCCGAGGGAACGGATCTTCTCCTCCAGGAACCTCATCATGGAGGCCTCGTTCAGGACCGCCTTGGTCTCCTGGTAGAGGAAGGACTTGTTGGCGGAGCCGCCGCCCTTGGCCATGAACAGGAACTTGTACGCGCCGCCGTCCGCGGCGTACAGCTCGATCTGCGCCGGCAGGTTGGAGCCGGTGTTCCTCTCCTCCCACATGGTGAGCGGAGCCATCTGCGAGTACCGCAGGTTGAGCTTGGTGTAGGCGTCGTAGATGCCCCGGGACAGGGCCTCCTCGTCGCGGCCCTCGGTCAGCACGTTCTGCCCGCGCTTGCCCATGACGATCGCCGTGCCGGTGTCCTGGCACATCGGCAGCACGCCCGCCGCCGCGATGTTCGCGTTCTTCAGCAGGTCCAGCGCCACGAACTTGTCGTTGGAGCTCGCCTCCGGGTCGTCGATGATCCGGCGGAGCTGGGCCAGGTGGGCCGGGCGCAGGTAGTGCTGGATGTCGTGGATCGCCTCCTCGGCCAGCTTCCGCAGCGCCTCCGGCTCCACCTTCAGGAACGTCCGCCCGTCCGGCCCCTCGACCGTGGACACGCCCTCGGAGGTCACCAGCCGGTACGGGGTGGTGTCCTCTCCCATGGGGAGCAGATCGGTGTACGCGAACTCAGGCATCTCGCCCATTCCTCACTCACGGCAGACAGCGGCTGGCCTCCATTGGCAGCGTCCACCAGCGTAGAACCTGGCGATGACGGCGAGCCTGTGAGGTAAGGCTCAGTTGGACCTCCGCCGGAATCCGGCAAAGGCTATCGCGATCTATCGTGTTTCGGTACGCTGCTGTCGTGGACCTTCAGAAGCAGACCGCGCCCGCCTCCGAACTCCGCGCCTCGGACGCCGAACGTGACCGCGTCGCCGACCTCCTCGGCCGCGCCCTCGCCGAGGGCCGCCTCACCGCGGAGGAGCACGCCGAGCGGGTCGAGGAGGTCTTCCGGGCCAGGACGGTCGGCGAGCTGGAACCGCTCGTCCGCGACCTGCCCGGCGCGCACCAGCACCGCGCGACCCCGGTGTACGGCCCCGCGCCCGGCCGCCCCACGGCCGGTGCCATCCCGGTGGACCCGGACCACAACGTGGTCGCGGTGTTCAGCGGTGCGCTGCGCAAGGGCCGCTGGCGCGCGGGGCGCCGCATCCACGCGTACGCGATCTTCGGCGGGGTGGAGATCGACCTCAGCGAGGCGCTGTTCGAGTACCAGCAGGTCGTGGTGAAGGCCTTCGCGCTGTTCGGGGGCGTCGAGATCACGGTGCCGGAGAACGTGTCGCTGCGCGGCACCGGCGGCGCCGTCCTCGGCGGCTTCGACGTGGAGCCGCTGGACGCGGACGACCCGAACGCGCCCGTGATCTACGTCGACGGCTGGGCGGTCCTCGGCGGCGTGGAGGCCCGTCCCAAGCGGGGCAGGCGCGTCGCCGACATCCTCGACCGTGTCCGCGGCGACCGAACCGGCGGTCGGGGACTCCCTGCATAGGCGCGCGTACAGCGGGTAGACCTTGCTGCATCGTCTCTCGCTCGCGAAGCCGTCGTCAGGAGTAGACCGTGCTGCAACCGCCGCATTCGTCCCTGCAGGTAGCTGCCGTTCCGGCCCCGCGGGTGCCAGCACGAGACAGGGATCAAGACGCTCCCTGGCACACCGAGGCGGTGTGCCGGCGCGACGAGGCCGGCCTCTTCTTCGCCCCCTCCAAGGAGCCCACGGCCGCGCGGCTCTCCCGCGAGGAGGCGGCCAAGCGGGTCTGTGCCCGCTGCCCGGTGATGGTGGAGTGCCGCGAGCACGCCCTGCTCCAGCCCGAGCCGTACGGCGTCTGGGGCGGCCTGACCGCCGCCGAACGCCGAGTCGTCCTGGCCCGGCGCCGCCGCCGCGACGTGGAGCTGAAGAAGGCGGCGAGGGCGGCCAACCAGATAGCGGCAGCGGGCTGACCGCCCGATCACGCGAAAGGCGCCCCCTCCGCACAGGGGGCGCCTCCTTTTCACGCGGGGCGCGCCGGCCCACCCTCAGGGGCGCGGGGAACCGGGCGGCCAGCCACGGACAACCCGCGGCCGCCCGGCATCCGTGCCACCCGCTTCAGTGGGCGTCACTTCGCCCGGTCGAAGTCGATCGCGCTGTACGCCCGCAGCTTGCTCAGCCGGTGCTCCGAGTCGATCCGCCGCACCGTCCCCGACTTCGACCGCATCACGATCGAGTCGGTCGTCGCGGTCTCCGACCGGTACCGCACACCCCGCAGCAGCTCACCGTCGGTGATGCCGGTCGCCACGAAGAACACGTTCTCCCCGGTGACCAGGTCCTCGGTGGTCAGCACCCGGTCGAGGTCGTGTCCCGCGTCGATCGCCCGCTGCTTCTCCTCCTCGTCCTTCGGCCAGAGCTTGCCCTGGATGGTGCCGCCGAGGCACTTCACCGCGCAGGCCGAGATGATGCCCTCGGGGGTGCCGCCGATGCCGAGCAGCAGGTCCACGCCGGTGCCCTCGCGCAGCGCCAGGATCGACCCGGCGACATCGCCGTCCGAGATGAGCTTGATCCGGGCACCGGTCTCCCGGATCTCCTGGATGATCCCCTCGTGCCGGGGCCGGTCCAGGATGACGACGGTGACGTCCTCGGGCGTGGCCCGCTTGGCCTTGGCGACCCGGCGGATGTTCACCGCCACCGGGGCGTCGATGTCCACGAAGTCGGCCGCCTCGGGGCCGGTGACCAGCTTGTCCATGTAGAACACGGCGGACGGGTCGAACATGGAGCCGCGCTCCGCCGCCGCCAGCACGGCGATGGCGTTCGGCATGCCCTTGGCGGTCAGGGTGGTGCCGTCGATCGGGTCGACGGCGATGTCGCACTCGGGCCCGGTGCCGTCGCCGACGCGCTCCCCGTTGAAGAGCATCGGGGCTTCGTCCTTCTCGCCCTCGCCGATGACGACGACGCCGTTCATGGAGACGGTGGAGACGAGGGTCCGCATGGCGCGCACCGCGGCTCCGTCGGCGCCGTTCTTGTCGCCGCGGCCCACCCAGCGGCCGGCGGCCATCGCCGCCGCCTCGGTCACGCGGACGAGTTCGAGGGCGAGGTTGCGGTCGGGAGCCTCGGAGGGGACATCGAGTTCGGACGGCAGATGATGCTCGGTCATCGGAGCGCACCTTTCTGATACGACGACGGCCGGATGAGGGTGTTGGCCATGACTCTATCGTCAGGGCGACAAAATGAGCAGGCCACCCCACGGATGAGCGGACCAGGGCACCTGCGACCATAGGGGCGTGGCAGGTACGAACGGCAAGCAGAAGACGGCCCGGAGCATGATGCTCTCCCTGGGCGTGACCTTGCTCGCGGGCGGGGTCATGTACCTCTTCATCCCGCACGAGGACGGTGAGCCGGATCTCAAGCCGGTCGACTACCGCGTCGAGCTGCTCACGGCCCGGCGGGCCGCGCCGTACCCGGTGGCCGCGCCCGAGGGGCTGCCGGGCGGCTGGAAGGCGACCTCCGTGCGGTACCAGGGCGTCGAGAACGACACCTGGCACCTGGGCTTCCACACCCCCGACGGCCAGTACGTCCAGATCAAGCAGTCCACGGAGAAGCCGTCGCGGTTCATCGACGAGACGACCGACGGCGCGCACGCGACCAAGGCCACCGAGGAGATCGACGGCCGCACCTGGACGCGCTACACCGGCGGCCGGTACGACGCGCTGGTGCTGCCCGCGGGCGGCGCGGCCGACGCGAAGGGTGCGGCCGACGCGAACGGCTCGGCCGGCGCGGGTGCCCAGGGCGCGACGACCGTGGTGGCCGGTACGGGCTCGTTCGCGCAGCTCAAGCAGATGGCGGCGGCCCTGGAACTGGGCTGAGCCGCCGACGGGACACGAGAAGGGCCCCGGCGGATGCCGGGGCCCTTCTCCGTGCGGGCGGGGTGCGCGCGAGGTGCGGCGACCTCAGACGGTCGTGACGACCTGCTCGAACGCCAGCCGCGGCGAGCGCGGGAACCAGGCGTCCGGGCCCGGCTTGCCGATGTTGACCACCATCAGCGGGGTGTGGTCGTCGTCCAGGAACTCCTTGCGCACGCCCTCGAAGTCCAGGCCGGTCATGGGGCCGGCGGCCAGACCGGCGGCGCGGACGCCGACGATGAAGTAGCCGGCCTGGAGGGCGGCGTTGAGCAGGGCGGAGTTCTCGCGGACCGGGCGCTCGGCGAAGAAGGCGTCCTTGGCCTGCGGGAAGTGCGGGAAGAGCTCGGGCAGCTCCTCGTGGAACTCGTTGTCCGCGGAGAGGATCGCGACCAGCGGGGCGGTGGCCGTCTTCGGCTGGTTGCCCTCGGCCATGTGCTTCACCAGCCGCTCACGGGCCTCGGCGGAGCGGACCAGGGTGATGCGCAGCGGGGACTGGTTGAACGCGGTCGGGCCGTACTTGACCAGGTCGTAGATCGCCTGGACCTGCTCGTCGGTCACCGGCTCGTCGGTGAACGTGTTCGCGGTGCGGGCCTCGCGGAAGAGCAGGTCCTGGGCGGCGGGGTCAAGAACGAGGGACATGGCTGAACCTTTTCGGACGGGGTGGTGAACGACTCCGACCCTACGGAATTGATGTTCAACGTTCAACCAAAAGCGGGCCGTGGTGATCCGCCTCACAGCCCGCACCTCGCACTCGGCCCCGCCACCGGACCGGCGACGCCGGTTACCGCAGCCCGGTTACCGCAGGTCGCCCTCGGGCTCCGCCCGCGCCGCCCCGGCCTCCTCCGCCGCGGCCTCCTCGGCCAGCGCCGCGTCCAGCCGGGCCCGCGCGCCCTCCAGCCAGCGCCGGCACACCTTGGCCAGCTCCTCCCCGCGCTCCCAGAGCGCCAGGGACTCCTCCAGCGTCGTACCGCCGGCCTCCAGCCGCCGTACGACCTCGATCAACTCGTCCCGGGCCTGCTCGTACCCGAGCGCCTCTTCCACCTTGCTGGTCATCCACTCACCCTAGGTTCGACTCGTACGGAGAACTCGCCCTCGGCCACCCGCGCGCGCAGCGCCTCGTCCGGCGAGACCTCGCCCGGATCGCGGACCACGTGCCCGTCGGCCTTCTGGAGCACGGCGTACCCCCGCTGGAGCGTGGCCGCGGGCGAGAGGGCCACCACGCGCGCGTGGGTGTGGGTCAGCTCCGACTCGGCGCGGTCCAGGAGATGGCCCAGGCAACGGCGGCCCCGCCCGGTCAGCGAGTCCACCAGGTCGGAGCGCTCGTCGATCATCCGGTGCGGATTCTCCATCGCCGGACGCGCCAGCGCGTGCGCCAGCCCGCGCTCCTCCCGGTCGACGAACGCCTCCACACAGCGCCGCGCCCGGTCGCGCAGCTGCCGCACCCGCTCGGCCTCCTCACCGACGTCCGGAACCACCTTCTTGGCGGCGTCGGTCGGGGTGGAGGCGCGCAGATCGGCCACATGGTCCAGCAGCGGGTTGTCCGGCTCGTGGCCGATGGCCGACACCACCGGCGTACGGCACGCCGCGACCGCCCGCACCAGCTGCTCGTCGGAGAACGGCAGCAGATCCTCCACGCTGCCGCCGCCCCGGGCGACGATGATCACGTCCACGTCGTCGATCTCGTCCAGCTCCTTCACCGCCTGGACCACCTGCGGCACCGCGTGGACACCCTGCACCGCGACGTTGCGCACCTCGAAGCGGACGTGGGGCCAGCGGTGCCGGGCGTTCTCCAGCACGTCCCGCTCCGCCGCCGAGGCGCGACCGCAGACCAGGCCGATCAGCTGCGGCAGGAAGGGCAGCGGCTTCTTGCGCTCCGGCGCGAACAGCCCCTCGGCCGCCAGGGCCTTCTTCAGCTGCTCCAGCCGCGCCAGCAGCTCGCCGACGCCCACCGGCCTTATCTCGGCGGCCCGCAGCGACAGCTGCCCGCGCGGCGCGTACCACTCGGGCTTCGCGAGCACGATCACCCGCGCGCCCTCACTGACGACGTCGGCCACGGTGTCGAACACCTGCCGGTAGCAGGTGACGCTCACCGAGATGTCGTACGACGGGTCCCGCAGCGTCAGAAAGACCACGCCCGCGCCCGGCCGCCGGGACAACTGGGTGATCTGGCCTTCGACCCACACCGCGCCGAGCCGGTCGATCCACCCCCCGATGAGCCGCGACACCTCACCGACGGGGAGCGGGGATTCCGGGGACGTGTTCACTGCCATGCCCGTGAGCGTAACGGCACCCACCGACAATCCGGTGCGGTCTGCGCCGGGCCCGGAGTGCCGCATCAGCCGGCCTCCCCGGAGCCCCGGCGGCCCCGCTGGACGGCCAGCACCACCAGGCCCGCCACCAGCCACACGGCACCCACCACCTGCGCCGCCCCCGACGCCTCCACGATCACGGCGACGGTGATCGCCGCCCCGAGCACCGGCACCAGCACATGCCGCCACCAGCTCACCGGCCCTCCCCCGAGCTCTCGGCTTCGCTCGGCCAGGGGGGACCCCCACCGCCATCGCGGCCGTACCGCGAACCAGGCCAGCACGCTCGCGTGCAGCAGCGTGAAAGCGGTCAGCGCACCGATGTCGACCACCGAGACCAGATGATCCATCCCGTCGTCCCGGCGGGCCGCCCACACCGCGGCGACCAGCGTGATCACCGCCGCGCACAGCAGGGCCACCCGCGGCACCCCGCCGTCCGTGCGGGACAGCGCGCGGGGCAGGCGGCGGTCGCGGCCCATCGCGAACAGCAGCCGGCCCGCCGCCGCCTGCCCGGCCAGTGCCGCGAACGCCGCCCCGATCGCCTTGCTGACGGCCACCAGATCGTGCAGCCAGCTCCCGACGGAGGTGTTGACGGCGTCGTAGAACGCGGAGCCCTGCCGCGCGGGGTCGGCGGCCAGCTCCGCCGACGGGACCGGTGTCAGCAGCGCCACCAGATAGGTCTGCGCGACGAACAGCACCCCCGCGAGGGCGAGGCAGAGGAGCACCGCGTGGGCCACCTTCGCCGAGCCGCCGGTCACCTCCTCGGCGAAGGTCGCGATGGCGTCGAAGCCGAGGTACGACAGCACCGCGATCGACACCGCCCCGACCACCGCGGACAGCGCGAACGCGCCCTGCGTGCCGTCCCCGGACAGCGGTGACAGCCATCCCCGCTCGGCGCCGTCCCGCGCGAGGACGACGATCGCGCAGACCACGAACACCAGCAGGACCACGATCTCCATCGCCAGCACGGCGAACCCCACGCGTGCGGCGGCCCGCACGCCCCACAGGTTGAGCAGGGTGGTGACGACGACGGCGAGCGTCGTCCACACCCAGCGCGACACCTCGGGGACCAGCGCCTCCATCGCGATCCCGGAGAACAGGTAGGCGACCGCCGGGATGAGCAGATAGTCCAGCATCGCCATCCAGCCGGCGACGAAACCGGCCTCGTTGCCGAGCGCCACGCGCGCGTAGGCGAACACCGAGCCCGCCTGGGGGACGACCCGCACCATCTGGGCGTAGCTGAACGCGGTGAACGCCATCGCCACCGTGGCGATCAGATAGACCAGCGCCACCGCGCCGTGCGACCGCGCGTCCAGGGTGCCGAACACGCCCACCGGGGCCATCGGGGCGATGAACAGCAGCCCGTAGACGACCAGGTCCCGGAAGCCCAGGCTGCGGCGCAGCCCATGGTGGCCGTCGGCCCGGGGGACCGCCGTGCCGGTGTCGGACATCAGTGCCTCCGCGCGTCGCGTTCGTCCGGTTCCGTCCCGCCCCGACCAGCTCAGGGCCAGTCTCCCCGGCCACGCGACCCGGCCGCGATCTCTGACCCCCCGAACGCGGCCTTACGATGGGTGCCATGACTGCTTCGCCTGGCCGCCGTGTCCTGCTCGCCGCCCCCCGGGGCTACTGCGCGGGTGTGGACCGCGCCGTGATCGCCGTCGAGAAAGCCCTGGAGCAGTACGGGGCCCCGGTGTACGTCCGCCACGAGATCGTCCACAACAAGTACGTGGTGCAGACCCTGGAGAAGAAGGGTGCGATCTTCGTCGAGCGGACCGAGGAGGTCCCCCCGGGGAACATCGTGATGTTCTCCGCGCACGGCGTCGCCCCCGTCGTCCACGAGGAGGCCAAGCAGGGCCGCCTCGCCACCATCGACGCGACCTGCCCGCTGGTCACCAAGGTCCACAAGGAAGCCGTCCGCTTCGCCGGCGAGGACTACGACATCCTGCTGATCGGCCACGAGGGCCACGAGGAGGTCATCGGCACCTCCGGTGAGGCCCCCGACCACATCCAGCTCGTCGACGGTCCGGGCGACGTCGCGAAGGTCGAGGTGCGCGACCCCTCCAAGGTGGTCTGGCTGTCCCAGACGACCCTCTCCGTCGACGAGACCATGGAGACCGTCGACGCGCTCAAGGAGAAGTTCCCGCAGCTCATCTCCCCGCCCAGCGACGACATCTGCTACGCCACGCAGAACCGTCAGCTCGCCGTGAAGCAGATGGGCGCCGAGGCCGACCTGGTGATCGTCGTCGGCTCCCGGAACTCCTCCAACTCCAAGCGGCTCGTCGAGGTCGCCAAGCTGGCCGGCGCCCGCGCCTCCTACCTGGTCGACTTCGCCGACGAGATCGACGAGGCCTGGCTGGAGGGTGTGACCACGGTCGGCGTGACCTCGGGCGCCTCCGTGCCGGAGGTGCTGGTGGAGCAGGTACTGGAATGGCTGGCCCGGCGCGGCTTCGAGGACGTGGAGATCGTCAAGGCGGCCGAGGAGTCCATCACCTTCTCGCTGCCCAAGGAGCTGCGCCGCGATCTGCGCGAGGAAGCGGCGGCGCTGGTCGCCGAGCGGGGTGGCGCGGGCGCCGCGGGGGCGTGACCGTCAGTCGTCCGTCGTAACGTGGAGCCATGCAGATCTTCGGCGTGGACATCGGCGGATCCGGAATCAAGGGTGCCCCTGTGGACCTCGGCAGGGGCGACCTGGCGGCCGAGCGCCACAAGGTGCTCACCCCCCACCCCGCGACACCCGACGGCGTGGCCGACGGCGTCAAGCAGGTGATCGACCACTTCGGCTGGACCGGGCCCGTCGGGCTGACCTTCCCGGGCGTGGTCACCGGCGGATCCACCGTGCGTACGGCGGCCAACGTCGACAAGGGCTGGATCGACACCGACGCCCGCGCGCTGTTCTCCGACCGCCTCGGCGGGCTCCCGGTCACGGTGGTGAACGACGCGGACGCGGCGGGCGTCGCCGAGATGTCCTTCGGCGCCGGACGCGACCGCAAGGGCACGGTCATCCTGCTCACCTTCGGCACCGGCATCGGCAGCGCCCTCTTCGTCGACGGCACCCTCGTGCCCAACACCGAGCTGGGCCACCTGGAACTGCACGGCCACGACGCGGAGAAGCGGGCCTCCAGCAAGGCCAAGGAGGACCACGACCTGTCCTGGCAGGAGTGGGCCGAGCGCGTCCAGCGGTATCTGGCCCACGTGGAGATGCTCTTCTCCCCGGAGCTGTTCGTCATCGGCGGCGGTGTGAGCCGCAAGGCGCACAAGTTCCTGCACCTCATCGAGGGCATCAAGGCCGAGATCGTCCCCGCGCAGCTCCAGAACAACGCGGGCATCGTGGGCGCGGCGATGCACGCGGCCACGGACGGTCCGGCCGAGGGCCCGGCCGGGGCGGGCTGAGCCCGCCGCGGTCCGGCCCGGCCCGGGCATGCGGACGGCCGCTGCCGGTCAGGCGCCCGAGGGCGGGCGGACGCGGGCGGCCGTGGCCCGCTGCGCCATCAGCCTCAGCTTGCGGACGGTCACGATGGAACCGGTGAGCAGGGTTCCGCCGTACAGCCATCCGGCCTGCGTCGCCAGTGCCGTGAACAGGGCCATCAGCCGGGCGCCGAGCCCGTCGCCCTCGG
>NZ_MUND01000222.1 GCF_002154375.1 Streptomyces glaucescens
TCGACGGGCAGAGTGCGGGGGCCGGCGGCGGCCTTCGCGTCCTCCGTCTTCCAGTTCCACTCCAGCCGGACGCACTCGCCGTCGAAGGCGGCGGTGCCGTCCCCCGCGGCGGCCGACAGGGGGACCGGCGGGCCCGGCAGCAGATACCCTGCGGCCGGACCGGCGGGCACCTGGTCCAGCAGCAGGGCGTTGCGCACCTCGTCCGCGAAGTACTCGGCGACGCCGTACCGGTCCGGTTCCACCGCGAGCCGGTACGGGTCGTGCGGCTCGGTCAGCCGGCCGCCGGTGGCCTGGGTGAGCGGGTCCGCGCCGTCGCGCAGCCTGAGCCGCAGCCGCCCGGACTTCTTGCCCTGCTCGAACGATATGCCCGCCAGCGCTCCCAGCGGCAGGACGAGTTCACCGAGGGAGCGGCGCAACAGGCCGACGTTCTTGTCCCGTCCGGGTGTCAGCCGCAGGGCGTCGCCGTCGAAGACCCAAGTGCCGTCCTTCTGAAGGATTTCCGCCATGCGGGGATTGTTTCACCGGTTCTGCCGGAGACGGATCTGCGGGAGAGTGGTCTGGACCCAGAGTGGTCTATACCCATTCCGAAGGGAGCACGTGTGAGACGGCACAGACTGCACCTTCTCGGCTCGCTGCTGCTGGTCGCGGCGGCCGGTGTCTTCACCTCCGGCGCGGCACCGGCGTCCACGGCGGCCCAGCCCAGGCCCCTCGGCCAGGTGATCCCGGCCCCCGCCTCGGTCACCCCGGGCGGAGCGCCGTACCGCATCACCGGCGACACCCGCATCCGCGTCGGCGACTCGCGCGAGGCCCACCGGGTCGGCGAGTACCTCGCGGACGTCCTGCGGCCCTCCACCGGTTACCCGCTGCCCGTCACCGAGCGCGGAGCGGGCGGCATCCGCCTCCGCCTCGCCCAAGGACCGTACGGCGCCGAGGGATACCGCCTCGACAGCGGCCGCGGCGGCGTCACCATCACGGCGGCCAGGCCCGCCGGGCTCTTCCACGGCGTGCAGACCCTGCGTCAGCTGCTGCCCGCCGCCGTCGAGCGGGACACCGTCCAGCCCGGACCCTGGCTGGTCGCCGGCGGCACCGTCCGGGACGTCCCGCGCTACCCCTGGCGCGGCGCCATGCTCGACGTCTCCCGGCACTTCTTCACCGTCGACGAGGTCAAGCGGTACGTCGACCGGCTCGCCCTCTACAAGTTCAACAAGCTGCATCTGCACCTGAGCGACGACCAGGGCTGGCGCATCGCGATCGACTCCTGGCCGCGCCTGGCCACCCACGGCGGCTCCACCGAGGTCGGCGGCGGCCCCGGCGGCTTCTACACCAAGGACGACTACAGGGAGATCGTCCGCTACGCCGCCTCCCGCCACCTGGAGGTGGTCCCCGAGATAGACATGCCCGGCCACACCAACGCGGCCCTCGCCTCCTACGCCGACCTCAACTGCGACGGCGTGGCACCCCCGCTCTACACGGGCACCGCCGTCGGCTTCAGTTCGCTGTGCGTCGGCAAGGAGGTCACGTACGACTTCGTCGACGACGTCATTCGCGAGCTGGCCGCCCTCACCCCCGGCCGCTATCTGCACATCGGCGGCGACGAGGCGCACTCCACCAGCCACGCCGACTACGTGACGTTCATGGACCGGGTGCAGCCGGTCGTCGCCAAGTACGGCAAGACGGTCGTCGGCTGGCACCAGCTGACCGGCGCCACCCCGGCCGAGGGCGCGCTCGCCCAGTACTGGGGCCTGGACGGCACCGGCGCCGAGGAGAAGGCGCGGGTGGCGAAGGCGGCGCGGAACGGGACGGGCATCGTCCTGTCGCCCGCGGACCGGATCTACCTCGACATGAAGTACGACCGCACCACCCCGCTCGGGCTGTCCTGGGCCGGGTACGTCGAGGTGAAGCGGTCCTACGACTGGGACCCGGGCGCCTACCTGCCGGGTGTGCCGGAGGACGCCGTCCGGGGTGTCGAGGCTCCGCTGTGGACGGAGACCCTGGAGAACCCCGCGCACCTCGACCACATGGCCTTCCCCCGGCTGCCGGGCGTGGCCGAGCTGGGCTGGTCGCCGGCCGCCACGCACGACTGGGAGGACTACCGGACGCGGCTCGCGGCGCAGGGGCCGCGCTGGGACGCGCTGGGCGTCGGCTACCACCGGTCGCCGCAGGTGGACTGGCCCGCGGAATAGACCCGGACAGACCGGACAGACCCGGATGGACAGCGGACGGGCGCCCCGGAGGACCGTACTCCGGGGCGCCCGCCTGGCTCTCTCGGCTCAGAACCCGGCGATCGGGTTCTCCAGCGTGCCGACGAGCTGGAGCGCGCCGGACGGGTCCGCGAGGTCGACCATCTGCTTGTTGTTGCGCAGCTGGAGCCGGTTCAGGCAGGACAGCGCGAACTCGGGGGCGAACATGTCGTACTGCGCGAACTTGTCGGCGAGCTCCGGATTCGCCTCCTGGTACTCGCGGGTGACCTCCGCGACCGTGCGCCAGAAGTCGTCCTCGGCCAGGATCCCCTCGGAGGCGAGGTTCGCCGCGAGGAAACGGAAGAAGCAGTCGAAGACGTCCGTGAAGATCGACAGCAGCTTGGTGTCCTCGGGGACCTCCACGCGGATCCGCCGCACCTCCGGCGGCAGCACCGCGTCCGGGTCCATGACGGCGATCTCCTCGGCGATGTCCTTGTAGATCGCGCGCTCGACGACACCGTCCTTCAGGGCGAGGATCACGTTCTCGCCGTGCGGCATGAAGACCAGGTCGTAGGCGTAGAAGCTGTGCAGCAGCGGGGTGTAGTACGCCCGCAGGTAACGGCGCAGCCACTCCACCGGGGCCAGGCCCGAGCGGGCGATCAGCGCGCCCGCGAAGGAGGCGCCCGCGTGGTCGACGTGCAGCAGCGAGGCCATGGTCGCCAGGGACTCGCCGTCCTTCAGGGAGGGCACCGGGCTCTCCCGCCACAGCGCGGCGAGCATCTTGCGGTACGGCGAGTAGCGGTCGGTGGCCTGCTCGTACTCCAGGTGCCGGTAGCCGACCGCCGCCCGCTCGCGGATGATCGTCAGGCCCGTGGACCTCAGCACCGGGTCGCCCTCGATCAGCTGGGCCAGCCAGTCGTTGATCGCCGGGGTGGCCTCCATGTAGGCGGCCGACAGCCCGCGCATGAAGCCCATGTTGATGACGGAGAGGGCCGTCTTCACGTAGTGCTTCTCGGGGCTGGTGGTGTTGAAGAAGGTGCGGATGGACTGCTGGGCCAGGTACTCGTCGTCGCCCTCACCCAGGCACACCAGGTGCTGCCGGGCCACCTCGGCGGCGAAGGTGACGGTCAGCTTGTTCCACCACTGCCAGGGGTGGACGGGGATGAGCAGGTAGTCGGCCGGGTCCAGGCCCTTGTCACGCAGGATCCCGTGGAAGCGGTCGACGGTCTCCGCGCCCAGCTCCCGGCGGAAGAAGTCCTCGTAGTCGATGCCGGCCCCGGCCGTGAAGGCGGCGCGCGAGCGGTGCGCGGCCAGCCAGACCAGGCGGATCGGGCTCGCGGTCTCCGGGGCGTACGACAGGTACTCGTGGATGCCGAAGCCGAGCCGCCCGTTGTTGGCGACGAAGCAGGGGTGGCCCTCGGTCATCCCCGTCTCGATCGCCTGGAAGCCGCTGCCGGCCAGCTCGGCGGACGGGACCTGCGGCTTGGTGAGCTTGTAGCAGGTGCCGGAGAGGGTGGAGGAGATCTCCTCCAGGTAGACCGGCAGGATCTCGTCGGTCAGGCCGAGGGCGTCCTTGAACTCGATGAAGAAGTCGAGCGCGGCGAGCGGCAGCTCGGCCCCGTCCCGGTGCCGGCTGATGGAGGCGGCGTCCACCTGCCAGTGGTCCAGGGCGCGGCGGACGGCGGTGAAGCGGTACGCGGTCAGCTTGTCGTCGCTGCGGACGACGTACCCGTCCCCGTCCTCCTCGGGTGTGATCAGCCGCTCGTGCGCGAACTCGGCGAGCGCCTTGCGGATCAGCAGGCGGTTGGCCTGCTCCCAGCGCTCGGGGGAGAGGTGGGCGACGGTGTCGGCGAGGCTCATGCGGACACCCCCGTCGCCGCCAGGAACTGCTCGCGGGTGCAGAAGCTGAGCAGCGCGGTCTTCTCCGGCTTCTCGATCTCCCGCTCCGGGACGAAACCGACGGCCGCGTTCAGGGCGTGCACCGCCTTGTTGCGTACGTCCGGCTCGACGACGACCCGCCGGGTGGCCGGGTCCTCGAAGAGGTGGGCCATGACGGCGGTGATCACGGACCGGGTGAAGCCGTGCACCGGCGTGTCGGTCGGCGGGGTGAGGAAGTGCATGCCGACGTCACCCGGCTGTGGCTCGTACAGGCCGACCAGCTCGCGGTGGGCCGGGTCGTACTTCTCCATCAGGAAGGCGGGCTCGCCGTCCTTCAGGCCCAGCAGGGCGTGGTGGTGCTCGTCGGCGGCTATCTCCATGTAGGCGCGCTCGACGTCCTCCAGTTTCGCGTCCTGCATCATCCAGAACGCGGCCTTGGGATGGGTGACCCAGGCGTGCAGGAGCTCGGCGTCCTTCAGCGGGTCGAGGGGGCGGAACGTGAAGGTCGTGCGGCTCATACCGAGAACTCCTGGAACGCGATCGTCTTCTCCACCGGGTAGTACTCGCTGCCGAGCAGCTCCCGGATGATGCAGCTGTTGCGGTAGGCGCCCATACCCAGGTCGGGGCTGGTGATGCTGTGGGTGTGGACGCCGGCGTTCTGCAGGAAGACGCCTCTGCCGGTGACGTCGATGGCGTAGTTGCGGCCGACGTCGAAGCTGCCCTGGGAGTCGTAGACCAGGCGGTCGCGGACCGGCTTCAGGAACTCCGGCTCGGCGTACCTGTAGCCGGTGGCGAGGATCAGGCCCTGCGAGGCCAGCTCGAAGTCCTTCTCCTGCTCCTCCTGGCGGAAGCCGAGGGTGTACGAGCCGTTCTCGTACGACGCGCTGGTCAGCGCCGAGTTGGTGAGCAGGCGGGTGGGGACCGGGCCGCCGAGGTTCTTCTGGTAGAGCAGGTCGAAGATCTCGTTGATCAGATCGCCGTCGATGCCCTTGAACAGGCCCTTCTGCTGCTGGGTGAGGCGGTAGCGGGTCGGCTCCGGCAGCGCCCGGAAGTAGTCGATGTACTCCGGGGAGGTCATCTCCAGGGTGAGCTTGGTGTACTCCAGCGGGAAGAACCGCGGGGAGCGGGTGACCCAGTTCAGCCGGTAGCCGTGGACGTCGATCTCGCTGAGCAGGTCGTAGTAGATCTCGGCGGCGGACTGGCCGGAGCCGACCAGCGTGATCGACTCCTTCTTCACCAGCTCCGCCTTGCTCTGCACGTAGCGGGAGTTGTGGATGAAGTCGCCGCCCAGGCCCTGGCACGACTCGGGGATGTACGGCGGGGTGCCGGTGCCGAGGACCAGGTGGCGGGCGCGGTAGGTCTCACCGGCGGCGGTCCGCACCGCGTACAGCTCGTCGCCCTCGTCGTACGTCACCTCGGTGACGGTCGTGCTGAAGCGGATGCTGCTCAGCTTGTTCGCGGCCCAGCGGCAGTAGTCGTCGTACTCGACGCGCAGGGGGTAGAAGTTCTCGCGGATGTAGAACGAGTACAGCCGGCCCTTCTCCTTCAGGTAGTTCAGGAAGGAGTACGGGGAGGTCGGGTCGGCCAGGGTGACCAGGTCCGACATGAACGGGGTCTGGAGGTGGGCGCCGTCGAGGAACATGCCGGCGTGCCACTCGAAGTCGGGCTTCGACTCCAGGAAGACGCCGTCGAGTTCGGCGATCGGCTCGGTGAGGCAGGCGAGACCGAGGTTGAAGGGCCCGAGTCCGATCCCCACGAAGTCGTAGGTCTTGGTGGTGGATTCAGGAAGCGCGGTCAAGGGAGTCTCCCAGGTACTGCTCGGCGTGGCCGGCGATCAGGTCGAGGACGGCGGCGATGTCGGACGCCTTCGTCTCAGGGTTGAGCAGGGTGAACTTCAGGTAGTGGCGGCCGTTCACCTTGGTGCCCGCGACGATGGCCTCGCCGGAGGCGAACAGGGCCTTGCGGGCGTAGAGGTTGGCCCGGTCGATCTCGGCGGGGTCGGTGACGGTGGCCGGGATGTAGCGGAAGATCAGGGTGGACAGGCTGGGCTCGACGACGACGTCGTAGCGCGGGTCGGCGGCCAGCAGCTTCCAGCCCTCCTGCGCGAGGTCGCAGACTTCGTCGAAGAGCTGTCCGATGCCGTCGGCGCCCATCACCCGCAGGGTGACCCACAGTTTGAGGGCGTCGAAGCGGCGGGTGGTCTGGAGGGACTTGTCCACCTGGTTGGGGATGCGTTCCTGCACCATCCGGCGCGGGTTCAGGTACTCCGCGTGGTAGGTGGCGTGCCGCAGCGTTGTCGCGTCCTTCACCAGGAGGGCGGAGGAACTCACCGGCTGGAAGAAGGACTTGTGGTAGTCGACGGTGACCGAGTCGGCGCGCTCGATGCCGTCCAGCAGGGCGCGGCGGGTGAGCGAGGTGAGCAGTCCGCAGCCGTAGGCGGCGTCGACGTGCATCCAGGCGCCGTGCTGCGCGCACAGCTCGGCGACCTCGGGGAGCGGGTCGATGGAGCCGAAGTCGGTGGTGCCGGCGGTGGCGACGACGGCCATGGGGACGAGGCCGTCCTTCGCGCAGCGCTCCAGCTCGTGGGCGAGCGCGACGGTCTGCATGCGCTTCTCGTGGTCGACGGGGATCGACACGACGGCGTCCTGGCCGAGGCCGAGCAGTTTCGCCGACTTCTTCACGCTGAAGTGGCTGACCTCGGAGGCGAAGATGCGCAGTCTGCCCAGGTCGTCGGTCTTGGCCTCCTCGCGGGCCAGCAGCAGCGCCTGGAGGTTGGACTGGCTGCCGCCGGAGGTGAAGACGCCGTCGGCGTTCTCGCCGAGCCCGATGCGGGCGGCGGTCCAGTCGATGAGCTTGCGCTCGATGAGGGTGCCGCCGGCCGACTGGTCCCAGGTGTCGAGGGAGGAGTTGACGGCGGACAGGATCGCCTCGCCGAGCACCGCCGGGATGACGACCGGGCAGTTGAGGTGGGCGAGGTAACGGGGGTGGTGGAAGTAGATCGCGTCGCGGAGGTAGACGTCCTCCAGCTCGTCGAGGACCGCCGTGGTGTCGTGCAGCGGCCGGTCGAGGTCGATCTGCTCGATGGCGGGGGCCAGGTCGTCGACCGTGACGCCGGTGAACGGGCGCTGCGTGGTGGCCAGTTTGGCGGCCACCCGCTCTACTCCTTCGGTCACGGAGCGGCGATACTGCTCCGCGGTCGTGTCATTGAGCAGGTGCGAGCGCATGTGGAGGTCCTCCGGTGGGGACTGGCCGTGCGGACGGAAATGAGCGGCCGGGGCGGGGCCGGGGCTCCGGCTTACTAAGGTTAGCCTAACCTAAGTTGAGCGGGTCAAGTACCCGGGCCCCGGTAACCTCCGTCACCCCACGGGGACTTACTCCCCCTGCTCCCGCAACTGCTCCTCGGTGAGCCCCTGTCGCCAGTAGCCCACAAAGGTGACCTGCCGCCGGTCGATGCCGCGCTCGCCCACGAAATGACGGCGCAGCGTCTTCACCGAGGACGACTCGCCCGCGATCCAGACGTACGGGTGCTCGGCGGGCGGCAGTCGGGCGTCACGCAGGGCGCTCAGGGCCATGGGGGAGTCCTGAGCGCCGCCGTGGTCGCGGATCAGCCAGGTCACCTCGGCGTCCGCCTCGGTCGCCAGGTCCAGCACGTTCCCGGCGTCCTGCACCTCCAGCCAGACCCGCGCCCGCTGTCCGGCCGGCAGCGCCTCCAGGATCGCGGCGACCGCCGGAAGCGCGGTCTCGTCACCCCACAGCACCACCAGATCGGTGCCCTGCGGCGGCCGGAACCGGATCGCCCGGTTGTCCGCGACCGCCGGGCCGAGCAGCAGCACCTTGTCCCCGGCGGCGGCCCGCGCGGCCCACCGCGAGGCGGGACCGGCGGGAACCGCGGCACCCGGCTCCACTCCGTGCAGCACGAAGTCGATGTCGATCTCGTCGGGGTCCCGGCGCAGGGAGCGCAGGGTGTACGACCGCATCACCGCCCGGACGTCGTCCGGCAGCGCCATCCACCCCTTCCACCAGTCCTCGCCCAGCTCGACGGGCACGACCGGCGCGTCCTGCCCCGGCCGCGGCAGGAACAGTGACAGCGACTGGTCACACCCGTCGGAGTGGAACGCGGCGAGGTCGTCCCCCGCGAAGGTGACCCGGACCAGGGACGGCCCGAGCCGCTCCGTCCGCACGACCTGGAGAGAGAAGAAACGGAAAGGAGCGGCTACGGCTGTGGACATGGAGTCTCCCGAGTTTTCCTCAGGGGGGCGAGCAGTCGCCCGCGACGCATCAGCCCGTCCCCCGACGAGGCGAGCTTCAGCTGACCTTCTTGGCGTTCTCGATCGCCTCGGCGAGGTTGGTGAGAAGCGGCGTGCACTTGCCGTACGACAGGATCGGCTCCGGCGACCGGGGGATGACCTGGCCGGCCTTCACCGCGGGCAGCTTCTTCCACGTGGCCTCGGTGATCGCCGTGGGCTGGAGCGCCTGCGCACGGTCGTCCATCATGATGATGTCCGCGCCGTACTTGTCGACGTTCTCCCAGCTCAGCGCCTCGAACCAGCCGCCGCCCTGCGCCTTGGCCTTCTCCGACGGCTCGATGAAGTTCACGCCGAGCGCCTTGAAGTACTCCAGGTCGATGGAGAGGTTGGTGCCGGAGACGTAGAACAGCTCCGCGCTCGCCGACCCGGCCATCACCTTGATCTCGGGGCGGGCCTTGGCGGCCTTGCGCAGCCGCTCCGCCGCCGCCTCGAACTCCTTCTTCGCGGTGACGGCCTTCTCCGCCGTCAGGTCCGCGCCGAGCGACTCGGCCAGTGCCCACATGCGCTCCAGCGGCTGGGTCAGCTGGCGGTCGTAGACGGAGACGGCGACGCTCGGGGCAAGCTTGGCGATCTTGTCCTTGGACTCCTCGGGGACGTACCAGAGGGTCCCGGCGTCGTCGAACATCGTGGTGATGAGGACCTCGGGCGCGAGCGCCGCGTACTTCTCGACGTTGAACTGGCCCCAGACGTTGCCGAGGATCTCGACCTTGCTGATGTCCATGTCGCCGGCCTGGACGTCGGGCTTGCCGTCCTGGGTCTTCGTCGGGCCGAAGACGCCCTTGACCTGGATGCCGTAGTCGTGCAGCGCGGCGGCCACACCGGTGAAGGCGACGATGCCGGTGGGCACCTTGTCGAGCTTCACGGTCGTGCCGCGGTCGTCCTTGAAGGTCCAGGGGCCGGAGGCCTTCGCGGCACCCGTCGCGTCCGAGCCACCGCTTTTCGTGTCTTCGTCACCACAGGCGGCGAGGACGGCACCGAGGCCGAGGGCACCGCCGGCGGCGAGGATCCCGCGGCGGGTGAGGTTCGTGGCACGGGCGTTGGACATGAGTGTGGCTGCTTTCGAACAGGGCGGAGGGCCGCCGGACAATTCGAAGGTAGGTTAGCCTAACCTCAGATCTTGTCCAGGGGTGGGGAGCCCTTGGTTCGAGCGCATGGGTGAGGGGTCTCCAGGCCCTCTCCCAACCCATGGCTTTCCGCGGGAAGTTGGCCGAAACGCCGATCCGGAAGATGATCAGGATCACTTGGGCATCGGCGGGACCGGCAGGTTGTAGACGTGGTCCGGGCTGACGATCCGGGTGATGGCGTCACCGAACAGCGTGCTCGGCTCCATCTCGCCGTCGAGGACGTCGGTGTTCAGGAGCACGACGAGGGTCGCCTCCGCGGACGGCAGATAGATGGTCAGGGACTCGTAGCCGGGCAGCGAGCCGTTGTGACCGATCCAGCCCTGGACGTCGAAGATGCCCAAGCCGTACCCGGCGCCCTGGACGCCGGTCGGGGGCGTGGTCAGGCGCTGCTGCTTCTGGGTGGCGGGTTCCACCATCGTGGCGCCGTCAGGGAAGGTGCCGGTGGCCACCGTGCGCGCCCAGACGCGCAGATCGTCCCGGTTCGAGATCACCGCCCCGGCCGCCCAGGCCCAGGACGGGTTCCAGTCCGTGGAGTTCTCGATCTTGCCGGAGGCGGTCTGGTTCGTATAGCCCTGGGCGTGCGGCGTGGGGAAGTCCGCGTTCGTCGGGAACACGGTGTCCGTCATGCCGGCCGGGTCCAGCACGTTCTCCTGGATGAACTCGTGCAGGGGCTGCCCGCCGACCTTCTCGATGACCAGGCCGAGGAGGATCAGATTGGTGTTGCAGTAGAAGAACTTCTCGCCCGGTCCGGACATCGGGGGGTGCTTGAACGCGTAGTCCAGCAGTTGCTGCGGCGTGAAGACGTGGTCCGGATCGGACGTCAGCGCCTTGAAGAAGTCCGGATCCTCCGAGTAGTTGAACAGGCCACTGCGCATGCCGGCCAGTTCGCGCAGCGAGATCTCGTCGCCGTTCGGCACGCCGTCCACGTACTCGCTGATCGGGTCGTCCAGGCTGATCTTGCCCTGGTCGACCAGTTGCAGCATGGCCGTGACGGTGAACGTCTTCGTCTCGCTGCCGATCCGCAGGAACAGGTCCGGCGACATCCGTCGGCCGGTGCTCTTGTCGGCCACCCCGAAGGAGCGCTCGTACTGCCCCTTGTCCGGCGTCCACAGCCCGACGGTGACGCCCGGGACGTTCGCCTCCCGCATGACTCGCTGGATCGCCGCGTCCAACCGCTGCCGGACCTGCGGGGTGATCTCGCGGAAGTCGTCGCCCGGGGCGGGTTCCGTCTGGGTGACGGCGGCGGGGACGGCACCGGCCGAGGGGGCTGCCGTCGCCACGGTCACCGGTACCAGGAGAACGGCCGCCGCACCTGCGGCCACGGCCCCCCTGCGAAGTCCTCTGGACGTGAACGCCATGGGCTGCTCCCAGCACATGAGGGTGTCGCCGTGGCCGTGCTCGCGGACCTTCCGGGCCGTACCCCACCAGCCTAGGAGCGCCCCCACCGGATCGCGCGTCGAACCGGCAGGGGGGCGGAGACAGCCGCGGTGCGGAAGCCGCCGCGGACGGGGGTCAGCTCACCAGGCCCAGCTCCCGGGCGATCAGCATGCGCTGCACCTCGCTCGTACCCTCGCCGATCTCCAGGATCTTCGAGTCCCGCCACATCCGGGCCACCGGGTACTCGTTCATGAAGCCGTAGCCGCCGTGGATCTGGGTGGCGTCACGGGCGTTGTCGACGGCCACGGTCGACGAGTGCAGCTTGGCCAGCGCCGCCTCCTTCTTGAACGGCTCCCCGGCGACCAGCCGGGACGCCGCGTCCCGCCAGGCGAGCCGGGCGGTGTGCGCCTTCATCTCCATGTCGGCGATCTTGAACTGGATCGCCTGGTTCGCCCCGATCGGGCGGCCGAAGGCGTGACGTTCCTTCGCGTAGCGCACCGACTCGTCGACACAGCCCTGCGCCAGCCCCGTCGCCAGCGCCGCGATGGCGATCCGGCCCTCGTCGAGGATCCGCAGGAACTGCGCGTACCCACGGCCCTCCTCGCCCAGCAGGTTCTCCGCCGGCACCCGCACGTCCGCGAAGGACAGCTCACGGGTGTCGGAGGCGTTCCAGCCGACCTTGGAGTACGGGGCGGCGACGGTGAAGCCCGGCGTGCCGGACGGAACGATGATCGCGGAGATCTGCGGCCTGCCGTCCGGCTTGCGGCCGGTGACCGCGGTGACCGTGACCAGACCCGTGATGTCCGTACCGGAGTTGGTGATGAAGCACTTGGTGCCGTTGATCACCCACTCGCCGGTCGCCGGGTCCTTGCGCGCGGTCGTCCGGGTCGCCCCGGCGTCGCTGCCGCCGTCCGGCTCGGTCAGCCCGAAGGCGCCCAGCACCTCACCGGAGCACAGCCGGGGCAGCCACTGCCGCTTCTGCTCCTCGGTGCCGAACAGGTGGATGGGCATCGCCCCCAGGGAGACGCCCGCCTCCAGGGTGATGGCGACGGAGGAGTCGACCCGGGCCAGCTCCTCCAGCACGATGCCCAGCGCGAGGTAGTCGCCGCCCATGCCGCCGTACTCCTCCGGGAACGGCAGTCCGAACAGGCCCATCCGGCCCATCTCGCGGACGATCTCGTACGGGAACTCGTGCCGTTCGTAGTAGTCGCCGATCTTCGGGGCCACCACGTCGTGCGCGAACTCCTCCACGGTGCGGCGGAGTTCTTCCAGCTCGGGGGAGAGACGGTGGTCCATCGTTCTTCACTGCTCCTTGTGGGAGAGGGCACGGACGGTGCGGGACGGGCTGGGCCGGCCCAGGTGTTCGGCCATCCACACGCTGGTGGCGGTGAGCCGGCCGAGGTCGACGCCGGTGTCGATACCGAGGCCCCGCAGCATCCACACCAGGTCCTCGGTGGCGAGATTGCCGGTGGCGGACCTCGCGTACGGGCAGCCGCCCAGGCCGCCCGCCGAGGCGTCGACGGTCGTCACCCCCTGCTGGAGCGCCGCGAGGGTGTTCGCGAGCGCCTGGCCGTAGGTGTCGTGGAAGTGCACGCCCAGCGCTTCGACCGGGATGCGCTCGGCGTCGAGCGCGGTGAGCAGCGCCCGGACGTGTCCGGGGGTGGCCACGCCGATGGTGTCGCCGAGGCTCAGCTCGTCGCAGCCCATGTCCCTCAGCGCCCGGCAGACCCGGACCACCTGGGGGACCGGCACCGGGCCCTCCCAGGGGTCGCCGAAGCACATCGACAGATAGCCGCGGACATGCCCGCCCTGCGCCTTCGCCCGGCTCACCACCGGCTCGAACATGGCGAGCGCCTCGTCGACCGTGCGGTTGAGGTTGGCCTTCGCGAAGGACTCGGTGGCGCTGGCGAACACGGCGACGCGGCGGGCGCCGAGGGCGAGGGCGCGGTCCAGGCCGCGCTCGTTGGGCACCAGCACCGGCAGGTCCACGGGGAGGTCACCGACCTGGGGGAACAGCTGCTCCGCGTCGGCCAGTTGGGGCACCCACCTGGGGTGGACGAAACTGGTCGCCTCGATCGTCGTCAGGCCCGCGTCGGCGAGGCGGCGGATGAACTCCGCCTTGACCTCCGTGGGCACCGTCACCTTCTCGTTCTGCAGCCCGTCGCGGGCGCCGACCTCGTGGATGCGGACGCGGGCGGGCAGCCCCTCCGCGGGGACGGCCATGGGGAGTCCGCCGACCGTCATCGCGCCGCCTCCTCGGATTCCTCGTGCGGGGTGATGACCGCCAGCACCTGGTCCATGGCGACCGTCGTGCCCGGCGTGACGTCCAGTTCGGCGACCGTGCCGGCGTGCGGTGCGGAGACGACGTGCTCCATCTTCATCGCCTCGACCACCATCAGGCTCTGACCGGCGGTCACCTCGTCGCCGACCGCCACCTTCACCACCGTCACGGTTCCCGGCATGGGCGCGGTGAGGGAGTCGGCGCCCGCGTGGGCGGCCCGGTCCAGGGAGGCGGCCACCGGGTCGTGGTCGCGGACCTGCCAGGCGTCGCCGTCGCGGCCCAGCCAGTCGCCCGCGCGGTCGAAGGTGTGGCGGACTCCGTCCAGGGTCACGGAGACCCGGTCGGCGGTGACGGTGTGGGTGCCGCGGACCGTGCGCGTGACGGCGTCGAGTCCCGGCACCCGCAGCGGGAAGGCGACCGGCCTGGGCTCGCCGCCCAGGCGCCAGCCGCTCGGCACGGAGAACGGGTCCGTCCAGCCCTCCTGCCGGGGCCGCAGCGCGTCCAGCCGTACGGCCGCCGCCGCCTCGTACACCTCCTCCGGCACCTCGTCCGGGACCAGCCCCGCCGCCTCCCGCTCGACCAGGCCGGTGTCCATGTCGCCCGCGACGACCGCCGGATGGGCGAGCAGCCGGCGCAGGAAACCCGCGTTGGTGGGCACGCCCAGCGTGACCGTCTCGGCGAGGGCCGCGCGGAGCCTGCGCAGGGCGGTGGCCCGGTCCGGGCCGTACGCGATCACCTTGGACAGCATCGGGTCGTACAGGCTGCCGACCTCCGTGCCCTCGCTGAGCCCGGAGTCGGTGCGCACCCCGTCGCCCTGCGGCTCGCGCAGCCGCAGCACCGTGCCGCCGGAGGGGAGGAAGCCGCGCGCCGGGTCCTCGGCGCAGATCCGGGCCTCCACGGCGTGCCCGGTGAGGCGGATGTCGTCCTGCGCGTACGGCAGCTTCTCGCCCGCCGCGACCCGCAGCTGCCACTCCACCAGGTCCAGGCCGGTGACCAGCTCGGTGACCGGGTGCTCCACCTGGAGGCGGGTGTTCATCTCCATGAAGTAGTACTGCGAGGGGTCGCTGCCCGGGACGATGAACTCCACCGTGCCCGCGCCGACGTACCCGCAGGAGCGGGCCGCCTGGACGGCCGCCTCGCCCATCGCCGCACGCGTCTCCTCGTCGAGGAGCACGCTCGGCGCCTCCTCGATGATCTTCTGGTGGCGGCGCTGGAGCGAGCACTCGCGCTCGCCGAGGTGCACCACGTTCCCGTGGGCGTCGGCCAGGACCTGGATCTCGATGTGCCGGGGCCGGTCGATCCAGCGCTCGACGAGCAGCGTGTCGTCGCCGAAGGAGGCGCGGGCCTCCCGGCGGGCGGCGGCGATCTCGTCGTCCAGCACGTCGAGGTCCCGCACCAGCCGCATGCCCTTGCCGCCGCCGCCCGCACTGGGCTTCAGCAGCACGGGCGCGCCCAGCTCGCGGGCCGCGTCGGCCAGCTCCGGGTCGCGTCCGCCGGGCACCACCGGCACGCCCGCCGCGCGGACGGTCTCCTTGGCGCGGATCTTGTCGCCCATCAGGGCGATGGCGTCCGCGGGCGGGCCGATGAACACCAGCCCGGCCTCGGCGCAGGCGCGCGCGAACCCGGCGTTCTCCGCGAGGAAGCCGTACCCCGGATGGACGGCCTGGGCGCCGCTGCGCTCGGCGGCCTGCAGGATGCGCTCCACCGACAGATAGCTCTCGGTCGCGGGCGCCGGCCCGATCCGGACGGCCGTGTCGGCCTCGCGGACGTGCCGGGCGTCGGCGTCGGCGTCGGAGAAGACGGCGACGGAGCGCACACCGAGTGCGCGCAGCGTACGGATGACCCGGACGGCGATCTCGCCGCGGTTGGCCACAAGAACGGTGTCGAACATGGTCGTGAACCCCCTCACATCCGGAAGACGCCGAACTGCGGCTCGCCCAGTGGGGCGTTCGCGCAGGCCGTCAGGGCCAGACCCAGCACCTGCCGGGTCTCCAGCGGATCGATGACGCCGTCGTCCCAGAGGCGGGCGGTGGCGTAGTAGGCATTGCCCTGGCGCTCGTACTGGGCGCGGATGGGGGCCTTGAAGGCCTCTTCCTCCTTTGCCGGCCAGTCCTCGCCGCGCGCCTGGAGCTGGTCGCGCTTGACGGTGGCGAGGACGGAGGCGGCCTGCTCGCCGCCCATCACGGAGATCTTGGCGTTGGGCCACATCCACAGGAAGCGCGGTGAGTACGCCCGGCCGCACATCGAGTAGTTCCCCGCGCCGTACGACCCGCCGACCACCACCGTCAGCTTCGGCACGCGCGTGCAGGCGACCGCGGTCACCATCTTGGCGCCGTGCTTGGCGATGCCGCCCGCCTCGTAGTCCTTGCCGACCATGAAGCCGGAGATGTTCTGGAGGAACACCAGCGGGATGCCGCGCTGGTCGCACAGCTCGATGAAGTGGGCGCCCTTCTGGGCGGACTCGGCGAAAAGGATGCCGTTGTTGGCGACGATGCCGACCGGGTGGCCGTGGATCCGGGCGAAGCCCGTGACCAGGGTCTGCCCGAACTCGGACTTGAACTCCGCGAAGCGGGAGCCGTCCGTGACGCGGGCGATGATCTCGCGGACGTCGTACGGCGTGCGGGGGTCGGCCGGGACCGCCCCGTACAGCCCGTACGGGTCCACCTTCGGCTCGACGGCGGGCCGCACCTCCCAGGGGGTGCCCCGGCGCCCGGGCAGGGTGGCGACGATGTTCCGGACGATCCGCAGGGCGTGCGCGTCGTCCTCCGCGAGATGGTCCGTCACACCGGAGATGCGGGAGTGCACCTCGCCGCCGCCGAGTTCCTCTGCGGTGACGACCTCGCCGGTCGCGGCCTTCACCAGCGGCGGGCCGCCCAGGAAGATGGTGCCCTGGTTCCGCACGATCACGGCCTCGTCGCTCATCGCGGGCACGTAGGCGCCGCCCGCCGTGCACGACCCCAGGACGGCGGCGATCTGCGGGATTCCCGCGCCCGACATACGGGCCTGGTTGTAGAAGATCCGCCCGAAGTGCTCACGGTCCGGGAACACCTCGTCCTGCATGGGCAGGAAGGCGCCGCCGGAGTCCACGAGATAGAGGCAGGGCAGCCGGTTGTCGAGCGCGACCTCCTGCGCGCGCAGGTGCTTCTTCACCGTCATCGGGTAGTACGTACCGCCCTTGACGGTGGCGTCGTTGGCGACGATCACGCACTCGCGCCCGCTGACCCGGCCGATCCCGGCGATCACCCCCGCCGCCGGCGCCTGCCCCTCGTACATCCCGTCGGCCGCCAGCGGAGCCAGCTCCAGGAAGGGCGAGCCCGGGTCGAGGAGCGTGTCCACGCGGTCGCGTGGGAGCAGCTTGCCGCGCGCGGTGTGCCGCGCGCGCGCCTTCTCGCCACCCCCGAGCCGGGCGGCGGCCAGCTTGCCGCGCAGCTCCTCGACCAGCGCGCGGTGCGCCGCCTCATTGGCCTGCCAGGCCTCCGACGCGGGGTCCGCCGCGCTCGTCAGCTCCGGTGCCTGGTCCATCCTTGCGGTCCCCTCACCTTGTTAATGAGCGTTAACGCATTTCCTCCAGGTTAACGACCGCTAACCTCCCTGTCTAGAATTGCTTCCATGGCCACCAGAACCGACGCCCCCACCCGCCGCGAGCAGATCCTCAAGGAGGCCGCCCGGCTCTTCGCCGAGCGCGGCTTCCACGGCGTCGGCGTGGACGAGATAGGCGCCGCCGTCGGCATCAGCGGACCCGGTCTCTACCGCCACTTCGCGGGCAAGGACGCCATGCTCGCCGAGCTGCTGGTCGGGATCAGCGGCCAGCTCCTGACGGGTGCGAAACTGCGCCTGAAGGAGGCCGCCGCGGCCGGGGGCGAGGACGGCACGGCCCCGGAGACGGTCCTCGACTCGCTCATCGAGGGCCACATCGACTTCGCGCTCGACGACCGTCCCCTCATCACCCTGCACGACCGCGAGCTGGACCGCCTCCGGGAGAGCGACCGCAAGCTGGTCCGCCAGCTCCAGCGGCAGTACGTCGAACTGTGGGTGGACGTCCTGCGGAAGGTCTACCCCGCCCTCGCCGAACCCGCCGCCCGCTCGGCCGTCCACTCCGTCTTCGGCCTGCTGAACTCCACGCCCCACCTGGGGCGGCGGGGCGCGCTGCCGGGCCGGGGGGCCACCGCGGAGCTGCTGCACCGGATGGCCCGGGGGGCGTTCGCGGCGGCGGGGTCACCCGCCCGGGCGTGAGCCGCCGCGCGGATCCGGGGTGATCCACATCCCAGAGCCCGAGAGGTCAAGTACGGACACGGCCGACTGCCTCACAATGGGAGCCATGCCGATACCCGGGACACCCAGCCGCGCCGAACTCGTCGACCACCTCGTGAGGACCCGTATCGCGGGGGACGTCGCCACCCCCCGGGAGAACAACCTCTCGCACTACCGCCAGCTGGCGAACGGCAACCGCCACTACTGGCTCGGCCTGGAGCTGGGTGACCGCTGGAGCGACGAGCAGGACGTACTCGCGGTGATGGCGGAACGGGCCGGGGTGAACGACGACCCCGAGTACCGGTACGGGCAGGACACCATCGACCCCGAGCTGACCGTCTCGGCGCTGGAGCGGATGGCGGCGAGGCTGCGCAAGGCGGCCGACGGCCAGCAGCGCGTGCTGTTCGCGACCGGCCACCCGGGCGGGCTGCTGGACGTGCACCGGGCGACGGCCGCCGCGCTGCGCGCCGCCGGCTGCGAGATCGTCGTCATCCCCGACGGACTGCAGACGGAGGAGGGGTACGTCATGCAGTTCGCGGACGTCGCGGTGCTGGAGCACGGCGCCACCCTCTGGCACACCCACTCGGGCGAACCGATGAAGGCCATCCTCACCGGGCTGGAGCGCGCGGGCCGCCCGCTGCCCGACCTGGTCGTCGCCGACCACGGCTGGGCGGGATACGCCGGCCAGCACGGGGTGGACTCGGTGGGCTACGCCGACTGCAACGACCCGGCGCTCTTCCTCGCCGAGGCGGAGGGCACCGTGCAGGTGACGGTCCCGCTCGACGACCACGTGGTCAGCCCCCGTCACTACGACCCGATGACGGCGTATCTCCTCGCGGAGGCGGGGCTGGCGTAGCCCGGGCCGTTCCGGGAGTGGGGTCCAGGTAGACGCGCCGCACCCCCGGGAACACCTCCCGCAGCCGTCGCTCGGCCCGCTCGCAGGCCCGCTCGATCTGCGCCGCCGTGGACACGTCCCGGAAGTCGACCTTGGCGGCGACCAGGGCCTCGCGCGGGCCCTGGACGAGGGTCGTCAGCTCCAGTACGGCCTCGATCTCCGCCACGCCGAGCAGTTCCTCCCGGATCCGCTGCCGCATGGGCGCCGGCAGCGGGCGGCCGATCAGCAGCTCGGCGTTGGACCGGCCGAGCACCCAGGCGACGTACAGCAGCAGGACGCCGATCAGCAGCGAGGCGACGCCGTCGAAGACGCCCGATCCGGTGAGCCGGCCGCCGAGCAGCCCGCCCGCCGCGAGCACCAGCCCGATCAGCGCGGCCGAGTCCTCCATGACGACGGCCTTCACCGCGGTGTCGGGGGTGTGGCGCAGGTAGCGCCGCAGGGGCGCACGGAAGCGGACCGCCTCGCCGCGCGCCTGCTTCACGCCTGTCCGCAGGGAGTAGCCCTCCAGGAGGAAGGCGACGGCGAGGACGACGTACGACACCAGCGGATCGCCGAGTTCCTCGCCCGCGACGAGGGTGCGGATGCCGTCGTAGAGGGAGAAGACCGAGCCGCCGACGAAGGTGGCGACGGCGGCGAGCAATGCCCAGACGTACCGCTCGGGGCCGTGGCCGAGCGGGTGCTCCTCGTCGGCGGGCTTCCCGCTGCGTCTGAGGGCGGTCAGCAGCAGCACCTCGGTGACCGTGTCGGCGACGGAGTGCGCGGCCTCGGAGAGCATCGCGCTGGAGCCGCTGAGGACGCCGGCGACCGCCTTGGCGAGTGCGATCCCGAGATTGGCGATGGCGGCGACGATCACCGTGAAGGTGCTCTCGCCGCCGCCGGGTCCCGCCTGCGGATCTGGGGTCGGGTCTTCGGGCATGTCCCTCAGTGTTCCCGCGGGACGCGCACCACGCCTTCCTGGATCACCGTGATGGCGAGGCGGCCGTCCCGGGTGTGGATGCGCGCCTGGCCGAGACCCCGGCCGCCGTACGCGGACGGGGACTCCTGGTCGTACAGCAGCCATTCGTCGGCGCGGAACGGGCGGTGGAACCACATCGCGTGGTCCAGTGACGCGCCGACCACGTCACCGACGGCCCAGCCGCCCCGGCCGTGCGCGAGCAGCACCGAGTCGAGGAGGGTCATGTCGGAGACGTAGGTGGCCAGCGCGATGTGCAGCAGGGGGTCGTCGGCGAGTTTGCCGTTGGTGCGGAACCAGACCTGGGAGTGCGGTTCGCGGGGCGCGCCGTAGCTGCCGAACGGCGGGTCGTCGACGTAGCGCAGGTCCACCGCCGCCCGGGCCTCGACGAACCGCTCCACGACCTCCGGGTCGAGATGCGGGTAGCCGCGCAGGCGGTCCTCCGAGGTCGGCAGGGTGGCCGGGTCGGGGGCGGGCGGCATCGTCGCCTGGTGGTCCAGGCCCTCCTCGTACGTCTGGAAGGAGGCGGACAGCCCGAAGATCGGCTTGCCGTGCTGGACCGCGACGACGCGGCGCGTGGTGAAGGAGCGGCCGTCGCGCAGCCGGTCGACCGTGTACACGATGGGCGCGCCGGGGTCGCCGGTGCGCAGGAAGTACGCGTGCAGCGAGTGGGGCGTGCGGTCGGCGGGGACCGTACGGCCCGCCGCCACCAGCGCCTGTGCCGCGACCTGGCCGCCGAAGACCCGGGGGACGACGGCGGACCGGGACCGGCCGCGGAAGATGTTCTCCTCGATCTGCTCCAGGTCGAGCAGATCGAGGAGATCCTCGAGTGCCTGGCTCATGGCCACTGTGCGGGCGTGGTGCTTACAGGCCCATGTCCTTGGCGATGATCGTCTTCATGATCTCGCTGGTGCCGCCGTAGATGCGGTTGACGCGGTTGTCCGCGTACAGGCGGGCGATCGGGTACTCGTTCATGTAGCCGTAGCCGCCGTGCAGCTGGAGGCAGCGGTCGATGACGCGGTGCGCGACCTCGGTGCAGAACAGCTTCGCGGAGGCGGCCTCGGCGGGGGTCAGCTCACCGGCGTCCAGCGCCTCGGTGGCGCGGTCGGCGACGGCCTCGGCGGCGTCCACCTCGGCCTGGCAGGCGGCCAGCTCGAACTTGGTGTTCTGGAAGTGGGCGACCGGCTTGCCGAAGACGGTGCGCTCCTGGACGTACTGCTTGGCGAACCGGACGGCGGCCTTGGCCTGCGCGTACGCGCCGAAGGCGATGCCCCAGCGCTCGGAGGCGAGGTTGTGGCCGAGGTAGTAGAAGCCCTTGTTCTCCTCGCCCAGCAGGTCCTCGACCGGCACCTTCACGTCGACGAACGCCAGCTCGGCGGTGTCGGAGGTGCGCAGGCCCAGCTTGTCCAGCTTGCGGCCGATGGAGTAGCCCTCGGACTTGGTGTCCACGGCGAACAGGGAGATGCCGAAGCGGCGGTCCTCGGCGGTCGGCGCGGAGGTCCGGGCGCAGACGATGACCTTGTCGGCGTGCACGCCGCCGGTGATGAAGGTCTTGGCGCCGTTGAGGACGTAGTGCGTGCCGTCCTCGGAGAGCTTGGCGGTGGTCTTCATGCCCGCGAGGTCGGAGCCGGTGCCCGGCTCGGTCATCGCGATGGCCCACATCTCCTCGCCGGTGACGAACTTCGGCAGGTACCGCTTCTTCTGCTCGTCCGTCGCCAGCATCTTGAGGTACGGCAGGGCGAGCAGCACGTGCACGCCGGAGCCGCCGAACTGGACGCCCGCGCGGGCGGTCTCCTCGTAGAGGACAGCCTCGAACTTGTGGGTGTCCAGGCCCGCGCCGCCGTACTCCTCGGGCACGTTGATGCCGAAGACGCCCAGCTCGCCGAGCTTGTAGTAGAACTCGCGCGGCGCCTGGCCGGCCTGGAACCACTCGTCGTAGACCGGGACGACCTCGGCCTCGATGAAGGCGCGGATGGTCTCCCGGAACGCCTCGTGATCCTCGTTGAACACCGTACGGCGCACGCCGCCACCTCCACCGGTACGTATCTAAGCGCTTGCTCAGCCTTACCGTACCGGCGAGTAGGGAGGGCGTCCAGAGCGGGACGGCCGTAACGCTCGTCACGCGCCCGCTCCCTGCGGGCCCCAGCGGGTGTCTTCCGCCGCGCGGGAGGCGACGCCTCACCCCCGCCGCAACGCGAACCACAGCTCCATCCGCACATCCGGATCGTCCAGATCCGCGTCCAGCAGCGCGGCGCACCGTGCGATCCGCTGGCGGACCGTGTTGCGGTGGACGGAGAGCGCGACGGCGGTGCGGTCCCAGCTGCCGTGGAGGGAGAGCCAGGAGCGGAGGGTCTCCGCGAGCGGCGGCGTGAGGGGGGCGAGGAGGGCGCGGGCGTGGGACTCCGCCTCGGACGCGGGAAGCAGGTCCGCCAGCGAGTCGCACGGTGCGCCGCGCTGCTGGACGCGGCTCTGGACGATCCGGATGTGCGGATGGAGCTGTGGTTCGCGTTGCGGCGGGGGTGAGGCGTCGCCTCCCG
>NZ_MUND01000223.1 GCF_002154375.1 Streptomyces glaucescens
CAATGTCTCGACGTCGGGCACCCCCGCCCAAGAAGTGCCCGACGTCGAGACATTGCTCGGCCCGGCTCTGCACGAGGAGGTGGTGCGGCACTTCACGGCCAAGCCCGACGCTCCGTCCGCGTCCGTCGTACGGCACCAGGTCCGCGAGTGCCTGCGCTACCTCTACCTCCTCTCCCGCCACCCCGACCGGCTCGGCGGCCTCTTCCTCCCCGTCGAGCAGGACATCGACGAGATATGGCACTACCTGATCCTGCAGACGCGTGAGTACCGCGACCTGTGCGAGCGCCGGCTGCCCGGCGGTCACTTCATCCACCACCGGAGCATCTCCTACGACGCCTACCAGGAAGCCCCCGGACGGGAAACCGCCGTCGAGGAGGCCCTGCGCTGGATTCCCCTCTACACGGTCGCGTTCGGTCCCTTCGACGCCGACGCCCTGCCGCACTGGACGATCGTGCGTTTCCTGCACGACGAACTCGGCATGTCCTTGGAGGAAATAGCCGCCCTGGCCGACGACGCACGGACGCCCGACGGCACCGCGGCCCCGGTGGGGACCCACGCGTGACCCAGACGGCCCCGCCGACCCCTGTGCCGGACCTCTCCCGGGAACGGCGCCGCGCTCTGACGGTGCTCGTCGCCTCGCAGATCCTCGGCGGTGCCGGCATGGCGGCCGGCATCACGGTCGGCGCGCTGCTCGCCCAGGACCTGCTCGGCTCGACCAGCCTGGCCGGACTGCCGGCTGCGCTGTTCGCCGTCGGAGCGGCCCTCGGAGCGGCCGTCCTCGGGCGTGTCAGTCAGCGCCACGGGCGCCGCCTGGGGTTGCTGCTCGGCAATGGAGTCGCCGCGCTGGGCAGCGCGGGCGTCGTCGCCGGAGCTGCGGCGCGCTGGCCCGTCCTGCTCCTGGCCGCACTCTTCGTGTACGGGGCGGGGACGGTCACAGGGCTGCTCGCGCGTTACGCGGGAGCCGACCTCGCCCCGCCCGAGGGACGCGGCCGGGCCGCCGGAACCGTGTTGTTCGCCCTGACACTGGGCGCGGTCGCGGGCCCGAACCTGATCGGCCCCACCGGCACCCTCGCCCACGCCTGGGGCGTTCCGCGGCTGGCAGGGCCCTTCCTGCTGGCGGCGGCGGCCTACACGGCAGCAGCCCTGGTGCTGCTGCCGTGGCTGCGCCCGGACCCGCTGGGCCCGGCACAGCCCCAGCGACCCGGCGGTACTGTGGCCGAACCCGGCGCCGGACCCCACGGCTCCGTGCGCAGTGCCCCTGGTGTCGTCATCGGCGCCACCGTGATGATCACTGCCCAGCTGGTGATGATCGCCGTGATGACCATGACGCCCGTCCACATGACCGGCCACGGCCATGCGACGCAGGCGGTGGGTCTGGTCATCGCCCTGCACGTGGGCGCGATGTTCCTGCCGTCACCCCTGAGCGGTCTGCTCGCGGACCGGATCGGTGGGCGGCGGGTCGCCGCCACGGCCGGCGTCGTCCTGCTGGGCGCCGGCCTGTCCGCGGGCCTTGCCCCACCGACCTCTGTCACGCTGCTGGCCTGCGCGCTCGTACTGCTCGGCGTCGGCTGGAACCTGGCCCTGCTCGGCGGCACGGCCCTGATCACGGACGCCACCTCCGCCGAGAACCGCGCCGCGGTACAGGGCCTGGCGGACGTGGGGATGTCCGCGGCGGGCGCGACGGGCGGCATGCTCTCGGGCCTGGTGGCCGGCGGCAGCGACTACCCGGTCCTGGCGATGGCGGCGGGCGCCCTCGCCCTCGCGGTGATTCCGGCGGTGGCGCTGAGCAGGAGAGGCCGAAGCCCGTGAGAAGGGACGGAACCACGCAGCGGCGCGGCCCGGCCATCCGTCACGGGGAGACCATCACCGTCCACGCCGCCTCCATCGCACCGCAGGCCTCCCCACCTGGTCCGCGAGGTGACGCGGAAGAACAGGAGAACCCCGATGGCTACCACCCCCGGCCCGCCCTCCGCCCCCCACTCGGTCGATGCCGTCGTCGTCGGGGCCGGACTCTCCGGTCTCTACCAGCTGCACCGGCTGCGTGAGCTCGGCCTGACGGCGGTGGTCTTCGAGGCCGGTGACGACATCGGCGGAACCTGGTACTGGAACCGGTACCCGGGGGCCCGCTGCGACATAGAGAGCATGTCCTACTCCTACTCCTTCTCCCCGGAGCTGGACCAGGAGTGGGAATGGAGCGAACGGTACGCCTCCCAACCGGAGATCCTGCGGTACATCCACCACGTGGCGGACCGGTTCGACCTGCGCGGGGACGTCGTACTGGGCACCCGGGTCACCCGCGCCGTGTACGACGAGGAGAAACACTTCTGGCGGGTCTCCACGAACACCGCACGGGTTGTCACCGCCCGGTTCGTCATCCTGGCGACGGGCTGCATGTCGGCCCCCAAAGCCCCGGAGATACCGGGCGCCGACAGCTTCACGGGCCAGATCCACCACACCGCCCAGTGGCCGCACGAGGGCGTCTCCTTCACCGGCCGGCGGGTCGCCGTGATCGGCACCGGATGCTCCGGTGTTCAGGCCATCCCCGTTATCGCCGCCGAGGCGGCCGCCCTCACCGTCTTCCAGCGCACCCCGGCCTACGTGCTCCCGGCCCACAATCGCCCGCTGCGCACCGTGGAGGTCGAGGAACTCAAGGCCCACTACCCGCAGTTCAGGCAAGCCCAGCGGTCGTCCAGGGGAGGAACCGTCTTCGAGCCACCGACCCGGTCGGCCCTGGAGGCGGACGAGGCGGAGCGCACGGCGTCCTACGAGGCAGCCTGGGACTCAGGCCTGCTGAACGGACTGCTGCGCACCTACACCGACATCCTGACCGACGGGAGGGCCAACGAGACCGCGGCCGAGTTCATCCGGTCCAAGATCCGGTCGATCGTCACCGATCCGGCGACAGCCGAACTGCTCTCCCCGCGCACGTTCCCCTTCGCGACCAAGCGGCCGTGCCTGGGCACCGGCTATTACGCCACCTACAACCTGCCGCACGTGACGCTGGTGGACCTCCGCACGACACCGATCGAGACCATCACGCCCCGGGGCATCCGGACCTCGGACGGGGAGCACGTCGTCGACACGATCGTCCTCGCCACCGGCTTCGATGCCCTGACCGGCTCCCAGCTCGCCATCGACATCGTGGGCAAGGGCGGGGTGAGCCTCCGTACGAAGTGGGCGGACGGCCCCCGGAACTATCTAGGACTCGTCTCCTCCGGCTTCCCCAACCTCTTCACCGTCCTGGGACCGCTCAGCCCGTCCGTGCTCACCAACATCGCGGTGTCCCTGGAACAGCAGGTCGAGTGGATCACCGACTGCATCGCCCACCTTCGGGCGCGTGGGCTCACGGAGATCGACGCCACCCCAAGAGCCGAGGCGGACTGGGGCACGCGGGTGGCAGAGCTCGCCGCCCGCACGCTCTACCCGGCGGTGGACTCCTGGTACACAGGAGCGAACGTTCCGGGCAAACCCCGGGTGTTCCTGGCCTATGCCGGCGGACTGGACCGGTACCGGGAGGAGTGTGACGCCGTGAGCCGGGGCGGCTACACCGGCTTCGTCCTCTCCGCCTCACCCACCTGAGCGCGGGCGGGTGCGGCGCCGACCCAGTTGCGTGACGGGCCTCACCGGGTTCCGCCGGGCGCGGCGCGCCGGAACGGGGAACACCGTGGCTCGGGTCGGGGCCGGCCCGCGCGGTCCCCGGTGACCGTCGTCGCTGGTTTGGGGGTCCGATCCTGGTGACTCAACCGGTGGGAGACACGCTGACGGCAGGTCGGCACTCCACGGAACGCTGCTCCGGCTGAGACCAGGAGGGCGGTGACGCAAGGCGGCGGAGTACCGGGTGCGGGTGCCGACCCGATCCGGCTGTGCGGGCCCGCCGGGTCGCGGGAGTGCGACGCACTCCCGCGGGCACGCGCGGGTGCAACGCGCCCGGCCGCGAGCAGCACACGGCCGGGTCCGCGAAAGAGGGGGCGCGGCCGGCGAACCCGCCGTCCAGGCCATCGGCCGGCCCCGAGGTGGGCCGACAACCCACTCCACCTCGTTACCGACCACGCGCCTTCGTGCTGACGGCCGGACAGGCCGCAACCGCGCCCCGCTCGTGCAGCGCTCGCCGTATCGCGACGGTTCCCACTTCGCTCAGCATCTGGGACCCCCGTTGTACACGGGAGGTGTCCCGCCTGCGGCCTTCTGCACCTCGCTCTGGGTCGCGGTGACCTTCACGGCCGGGACCAGTTCAGGTTCCGTGACCTTCACGGGTTCCGTACCGGCCTCGCTGTGCCGCTCGGCCCAGTTCTCCACCGCCGTGCGGCAGGCGTGGTCCAAGTGGTGCAGCCCGGTGAGGTCCAGCTCGATCGGACGGTCTCGCGGCAGGGCCTCCAAGCTCTCGAGGATCTTCGGCAGCCGCAGGAAGGTCGCGTTGCCCGACAGGTACACCTGAACGGGACCGGCGCCCTTGTCGATGACCTCCAGCTTGGTGCGCGAGGCAACCCAGGCGGCTTTCACCACGGACAGCGCCAGTCCGATCAGCACGCCCTCGAACATGTTCACCGCGACGATGGAGACGGCCGTGACCGCCAGGATCAGAGCCTCGCCCCGGTGGGAGCGCCACAGCGCCGCGGTCTGGCGGAAGGGGATCAGCTTCCAGCCCGCGTGGATCAGGATGCCGGCCAGCGCGGGAATCGGTATCAGCGCCAGGGCGGACGGCAGCGCGGCGGCGAACAGCAGGAGCCATACGCCGTGCAGCACCCGGGACGCCTTGGTCTTCGCACCCGCCGCGACGTTGGCGGAGCTGCGCACGATCACCGCGGTCATCGGCAGCGCGCCGAGCGCACCGCAGATCGTGTTGCCCGCGCCTTGGGCGATCATCTCCTTGTCGTACTGAGTGCGCGGGCCGTCGTGCAGCCGGTCCACCGCGGCGGCGCTGAACAGGCTCTCCGCGGAGGCGATCAGGGCGAAGGCGCCGATGGTGCCCCAGATGGCCGGGGAAGCCAGCTCGCCGAAGGCCCCAGAGCCAGGCGGCTGGATCACGCCGAGCAGCCCCTCCACTTCGACCGTGGCGACCGGCAGGCCACAGACGAGCGCGGTCACCGTGGCCAACAGCACCGCCGCGAGGGCGCCGGGCACAGCCTGCGCTGCCTTCGGCATCCTCTTCCACAGCACGATGACGGCGATGGTTCCCGTACCGATCGCGAGCGAGGTGAGAGCCGCGGTGCTGCTCAGGGCGTCGGGGACCGCTCCTGGCAGCCCTGCGATCTTGCCGAGGCCGGTGTCGGGCGCCTTCAGGCCGGCCGCCGCGTAGATCTGACCGGCGATGATCACCAGGCCGATGCCGCAGAGCATGCCCTCGACGACGGAGACGGATATCGCGCGGAACCAACGGCCCACCTTCGAAAAGCCCATGGCGAGCTGGAGCAGTCCGGCGACCAGCACGATGACGCCGAGCGCGGACACCCCGAACTCGCTGACGGCCTCGAAGACCAGCACGGTCAGGCCGGCTGCGGGCCCGGACACCTGGAGGCTGCTGCCGGGCATGAGCCCGGTGATGATGCCCCCCACGATACCGGTGACCAGGCCCAGTTCGGCCGGGACCCCGGACGCGACCGCCACACCGACGCACAGCGGCACGGCGACCAGGAAGACGACGAGGGAGGCGGTGAAGTCCTGCCGCCAGTAGGGGAACTTCGACAGTACGTTCATGGCGGTCACCGGTCCCTTCAGCGCCTCTCGAAGGTGTCGGACCCCGTCTGGTGCGCGTGCACGGTTCCGGTGTGCACGTCGTAGTACCAGGCGTGCAGTCCCAGTCGGCCGTCCGCCAAGCGCTTGTCGACGCAGGGGTACGAGCGCAGCCGCAGCACCTGGGTCAGGACGTGGTTCTGCGCCGCCTCGGCCACCGTCGGGTCGCCGCCGTCGGCACACCGGGGTTCGTCAGCGGCGTACGTGAGCCACTCACGCACAGCCGGTACGGGGGTCAGGTCGTCACCGCGCACCACCGCGCCCGAGGCCCCGCAGTGGGAGTGGCCGCAGACCACGATGCCCTTCACCCCGAGCACCTCCACCGCGTACTCGATGGTGGCCGCCTCGCTGGTTGGGTGCGCGGAGGCGTACGGCGGGACGATGTTGCCCGCGGTCCGCAGCTCGAACAGCTCGCCGGGCCGGGCGCCCGTGATCAGAGCCGGAACGACCCGGGAATCGGAGCAGGTGATGATCAAGACGTCGGGGGACTGCCCTTCGGCGAGGTGGGCGAACTCCTCAGGGCGCCGTCGGAACGTGCGGGCGTTGTCGATGAGGGACTTCATGGTGTGGTAACTCCTCCTGGCGCGCAGTGGGGGCGCGTCGGGCCTGCATGACAGCGACGGGGCGGCAGATGCGGAGCGCGGCCGGGGTGCGGGCCGGCGGCGGTCTCGGAGCGCGGTGGTGGCGGTGCCGAACCGGACTGTTTCCTGTATCGCCGACAGGCCCGGTGTCAGCGGCGGACGGTCGGGCGCTCCCGGGACGGCGTCCGCGATGCGGAGCCGGTCGTGGGTGCGCCGGAGGCCCGCCGGGGCCTTGAGAACGGCCGATGGCGCGGCAGAGGGCGACCTCGTCGCACAGCGCCTTCCCGGTAGAGGGTGTTCCGGGGCGTCACGCCTTCCCGGCAGGATCACTTTCGGCCTGACTCCGGGTCTCTGCAGAGCGGACGGTGTGCGCGGATGCGAGGGACGCGAGGGGTGCGGAGAACCGGAGGCGAACGGGGCGGACGTCAAGTCCCCGGTCGTCGCCCGGGGCGTCGCAGCACGGAACATGCGCCCCCTTCCGATCGTTCGTACCCATCGCGCGTGTCAATGTCTGGTCAACCGTTGGTCAAGAAACGCTTACCCGGCAAAGCCGTTCGCAGGGTTTACTCAACGTTTCGAGGGCGAACAGAGCCTGAAAACCGCAGATGGTTGGCGCGAATCGACCCTTGGCGGACACGGTCGGACCGGGCGCACGCGGTTGGACGCGGTCTGTCCGGGCCGGGAGACGGGTGCGGGCGCAGTCGCCCGCACGGCGTGCCGACGAGTCAGGCCGCCGTGGAGCCGGTGGTAGATGACGGCGGCCTCCACGCCGCGCCGCCAGTGTGCGTGCTCGGGGTTGAGGACCCGCAGGTTGATGAACGCGGCCACCGTGGCGGGGTCACGCGGGGCGGAGAACTTCAGCGACTGCCGGGCCGGTACCGGCAGTCGGTCGCTTCGGTCGCTGCCGGCTCCCTCACCCTCCTGCTCCCCACCACGGCTCTGTACGCCCCTGACACGGCTGCGCGCCTGGGGCTCGGCGAAGCTGCTCCACCACCCGGGCATCATGCGCCCGGAGCGCCTCCAGCAGCTTGGCGAGCCCGCCGTGCGCCCCGCGAGGTCAGCATGCTGTCCGCCGTCTCCCCGGGCTCCAGCAGCACCGGCACGACCAGGCTGGCCACCTTCCCCTCACCCGGCTGCATCCGCAGAGCGCGGCCGACGGCCTGGACGAGATCGGGCATGGCTCCGCGGACGTCGGCGAAGTAGACGGAGTCGCAGTGCCGGGTATCCACGCCTTCCCCGAGGATGCGAACACTGCTCAGGAAGGTGTTCTCCACGACCGTGCCGTCTGCGGCGATCCCGTCGGCGAACTCGGCAAGGACCCGCCGCCGCCCCCGGCTTGTGCTCTCCGCACAGCCACTCAGCCCAGATCGTCTTCGGATACAGCCCCGGGTCACCGGTGTGCAGCCGCTCGGCGACGTCCGACAGGCCGGCCGCGAATGCCTCGGCCTCTTTCGCCACGTGGTCCCGGCGCAGTACTGGTGAGGCCGAGGCGATCGCCATGTACGTGCGGCGACGGGGCGCGACGAGTCGGTCGGTCAGCCGGTTGCCCGCCTCAGCGTGGAGCAACGCCGCGGTCGGGTCCCGCCGTGCGGCCCAGTGCCCAGCGGTGCAGCCGGTCGCCGTCGCGCGTGAGCCAGGTTCCGTCTCCCAGCACGGTGACGTCCTCGTCCACCGGCGCCGGGTAGTTAAGCCGACCGAGCGGACGCAGTGTGTCGGCGTCGAGCAGCCAGTGCCGTAGCTCCGGGGCCCCTCCCGGGTGCACCCGGCCGGGGACCAGCACATGGCGCACGTCCAGGACCTCTGCGGAGAAGAACTCGTCGTTCTCCGGGTCGACGGCCAGCTCCGCCAGGTCCAGCAGTGCCGTCTGCCCCCCGGAGCCGGAGCCGGAGCCGGAGCCGAGGTCGTACGACGCCAGTTCATCGCGGTCGTCGTCGAGGAACAGGTGCTCGGCGTACCGCTGGGTCAGCACCCGCGAGCCGGGGAGGAATCCCGTCAGTGCGCGCATCCACGTGCCGCCGAGGACGTGAAGACCGTCGGCGTGAGGCTCGGCCCACCAGGTCGACCAGCTGTGCCAGGCGGTCCAGCAGGACACCACCACTGCTCCACCGTCCGGCCGCCAGGAGGCGACCGCGGCGGACGCCAGCGAGCGGATCTGCCGCCGGCCGAGCACCTCGCCGGTCGCCGCGTCCAGGAGCAGCAGGTCGTCCCAGGTGTAGTTGCGGCCCGGCTCCAGGTCGTACACCAAAGCCGCCTTCTCCCGGTCGGGCTCCAGTGTCGGCACGACGGTGCACACCAGCCGTCCGTCCGGGCTGAGGGCCGGGGTGGAGTGCGCCCGGGCGGCGCCGTGCCACGGATCGTGAGCGAGTTCCCAGCGCCGGCCGCCGTCGGGGCCCAGCGCCCGCACCGACGACACTCCGGCCACCACGAATCCACCGTCGGGCGTGGGAACCGCCCGTTCGTGCTCCTCCGTCCGCAGGGCGGCGCTGGCGCCCGCACTCCTCCCCGCGAGGAAGTCCTCGCGGTCGTGTACCTCCACCAGCCCGGGTGTGCGGACGAGGAGCCGTCCTCCGGAGATCGCTCTGAGCGTGCCCGGCGCCGTCGTCGTGCCGAGCGGCACCACGTCGATCCGTTCCTCCCCCGTCGCGTTCATGAGGTGCATGCTCGCAAGTGCCACGCGGGCCCCGCCAGCCGTTTTGCGGGGCCGGCGGTCCCGCCGGCCGGTCAGGGCGGGGCTCCGGTCCGTAGCACCACCTCCCGGGCGTAGACCCTCACAGCGGCCAGGTGCACGTCATCGCTGGCGCAACTCACCGAACCAGCGCACGATCGCCGGCGTCGCCGCGACGTTGGACCCCAGGTGACGGGAGCCGTGGTGGTCGACAGCGCCGAGATCGACCACGGGGGCGTCCACTCCGTTCCTGAGCAGGGCATCCCGGCAGTACTCCGTGTTGGCGGTGACGGCCTGCTCGTCCCCAGTCGCCATGGAGAGCCGGGCCGGGGCGCGAGGGGCCCAGTCGGTGCATACGGCATCGGTCGTGCGCAGCGCCGCTGCCAGCGGCCCCGGCGGATGCGCGAGCAGCTCGCGGCCGTGCCCGGTCAGCAGCCTCGCGAGAGTGCCGGGCGTGCCCCGCATCAGCTGCTCGCCCGTGTGCGCACCGTCGAAGAGCGCCTCCACGGTCCTGTCATACGGGGCTCGGAAGACCTGGCCAGGGCTGTCGTAGACGTGGTGCAGCCGGTTGAAGGCCACCAGGGTGCAGGCCGCGTACAGCACGCTGGACTTGGGGTCCAGCCTGCCCTCGAGGAAGGCGGGCAACTCCGTGCCACCGAAGTCGTACGCGCCGCTGATCGGGGCCAGCGCGCCCATCCGGAACCAGTGGTCCTCACTCGCTTGCAGAGCCCGGCCGAGCCCCAGTGCCGCCGAAGCGCCCTGCGAGAAGCCGGTGAGCATGACCTTCCGCTCCAGCACATGTCCGGTGCCGTGCGCGAAGGAGACCGCCTGCAACCGTCTCTCGCTGTTGAGCGGCAGCACCAGCAGCCCGCTCGCCGTGGTGGGCCCTCCCTGGGGATCGACGGTCCGGTAGACCAGCCGGTACGCGACCACGCCGTGTCGGACGGTGTCGCCTTCGAACCCGGCACCGCCCAGCTCGGCGGCCACGGCCTGCGGGGTCGCGAGGGTGTACAGCTTCTCGGCGGAGACCAGCGTGCCCCGGCCACGGTCCTCGTGCTTCCCGTCCGCCTGCGTCCGTACCTGCGCGGCGGGCGCGGCGGCGGTGGCAATGGCCGGCCCGCTCAGCAGCACGCCGCAGCAGACGGCTGCCCCTACGGCCCGGAGGCCGGCGCGGTACGGCGTTGCCGTTGCCCTGCGCGGGGACGGTGAGGCGGAGTTGACCACGATGTCCTCCAAAGGTGGCTCGCCAGAGGCGAGTTCAGCCTCACGTAATCCGGACTGCGCCGCACTGGTGCAGGTCCCCCGGGTCCTCCTGGCGCCTGCCCCCGAAGCCGGAATACCGGCACAGCGGCTACCTGGCCGCGGACCACCGTGGCAAGGTGACCCGGGTGATGCCCAACGACGAGGAGTACTGATCTCCCGCACCAGCTGCACGTGAGGCTGGTGGCGCGTGCTGGGGCGTGTTGCCGGACCTGAGCGCCCGTGCGCCCCGCAAGCCCACTCCCTGACAGCGACGGGTGCGGCGCACGGTCGACCGTATGGGGGTCACCTGGGAACAGGAGTGTGCGGGGCGCGGCGACGGCAGCGGATGCCCGTACGGGGAGGTGCTGACCCTCGACGCGGGGGTCCCGGTGTACCGGTGCGACGACTGCCTGCACTACTGGGAGCTGGACGAGACCGAGCCGGGGCGCCGGACGGGGGCGGACGATTCCCTGACCTGGCTGGGGGATCCGGGTGAGGCGGGGAGAGGCACCGCGGCGTAGACCTGTGCGGCATGGGTGACAGGGCCGCCTCCGCCGCACCGCTGACCACCGCTGCCCCGTGACGAGACGCGCTCCGGCGCCCGCCCTCTGCGCACAGGACACCGGCAGGCCGCTCCCCGTCGGGCCGGCGCGGGCAGGCGCCGGGAAACACGTGCGACGCCTGAAAGGGACTGCTGTCCTGCCCATCCGCCGGTTCCTTTGGAGCAGCGGGCAGGACGCTGAGGGTGAGCCGACGGCACTGGCCACAAGCGGGTGAGCCGACGGCACTGGCCACAAGCGGGTGAGCCGACGACACCGGCTGCAACTGCGCGCATGGGTCAGGACGGAGCGCCCAGCGACCAGCCGCAGACGTCGCTGACCCGTCCGCGCCACACCGATGAGGTCGGGGCGCCGGGTACGGACATGAAGGTGACGTCCACCAGGTGCAGGAACCGGTGCAGGCCACGGTCCGAGGCGTCACCGTGAGGCTGCGCGGCCTGCACCATCTGCGGCAACTGCGCCATCGGCGCCGCCTGCGGTGTCACACCGGCATCCCGCACCGCCTCCTCCCAGCGCTCCGCCCACGACCGGGCGGCGACCAGATGTCCGCCGATGATGCCGCCCGAAGTGGTCAGGCAGATCGCCATCCTGGCATCGGGCTGCGCCTCGACGAGCCGCAGCAGGATCTCCAGGTGTGTGTCGATGGCGGGAACAGTGGTCTCGTCGGCAGCCTGGTTCGGGCTCTCCGTCACCGCGGACTCTCCTTCTTCCGGCGTCGGTGATCGCACGGCAGTGCGCCGCCTCCGCATTCTCTTCCCGGGCCTCCGCACCCGATAGCGTCGCGTCGCTGCCACGCTCGTGCTCGAGCACCCGCCCGCGGACCGACGACGCACCGCTTACCCCCATCCGCATCGCCCATGCCGACGAGGGCCGCCGTTCACGGCGGTGTGTCAGTGGCAGGCCGCGGGATCACCGCGGACCGGGCCGACGAGGGGGGCAGGACCACGAGGGCGAGGAGAGCGAGGCGAGCGGGGGAGGCGACCGCTCGTCGATCAGCCGCAGTCACAAGGGCCGCAACCGTCGAGCGCTGCTTCAACAAGTCCGACCAGTGGCGCGGCCTGGCCACCCGCGACGACAGGACCGCCACCGTCTGGCTCGCCGGACTCCACCTCACGGCCCTCTTCACCTGGTCGGCAGGGGCTCGCAGCTCTCCCGCCGGCCGGTGGACTGGGGAAGTAGACCTGGCGCCAGTGTTCGGCCGAGCGGACCAGGTCCTCGGTGACATGGTGCAGGAACTGGCTCAGATTCACCAACCGTGCACCGGCGGGCGTGGCAGGGCCGAGTGCCCGAGCGCTGCGCGCGGAGGCGGCGGCGATCCGGGTGTCGATGCGTGTGCTGGCCATGATGGCCTGGAACCACACGTCGTCGCCGATGACGTAGGGTTCCGCGCGGCTGCGGGGGTCGCGCCGGCGGTGGATGATCCCCATCGCCTCCAGGAGGCCGACGGCCTTGGAGATGGCGGCGGGGCTGACGCTCACCGCTGGTGTGGCCGACACGGCGACGGGAGTCCCGTGTCGGCCGGGGAAGTACGCGCACACCGGCAGCGGCGGGAAAGCAGCCCGGAGAGCGCTTCGAGTACTCCAACGGCGGTTTCCACCGTGCCGAGGCCATCATCGAGAAAGTCACCGGCAACAGCCTCGCCGAGGAGATCGACCGCAGGATCGTCCGACCGCTCGGCCTGACCGGCACCCACGTGCGCTCCGCCGAGGACACGGGATACCCCGATCTCGACGAAAACCCCTTGCGACCAAGGATGGCGATCGCCGTACGGTTGCTCCCCGTGACCATCGAGATGCCCTACCAGCCACTTCCGATCGACCAGTCCGACGTGCGCTACGTCCACGGACCCGATTCCGCTCTACAGCCTGGTGTGCCCGCTGGGGAGACGGTCGAGCTCGAGTGGAGGGGCAGCGAGGTCTACCCGGGAACCTTCCGGAAGTTCTGGGTGCACGTGCCTGCACAGTACGACCCAGCGGAACCGGCATCCCTGATGGTGTTCCAGGACGGATGGTGGTACCTGGACCCCGCAGGGGAGGTACGCGGCGCGGTCGTCCTGGACAACCTCATTCACCGCGGCGACATACCCGTCACCATCGGCGTGTTCGTCGATCCTGGCGTCTTCCCCGACGCGGAGAACCCGAAGAACCGCAACAACGAGTACGACGCCTTCGACGACCGGTACGTCACCTTCCTCCTCACCGAGATCATCCCGCAGGTTGCGGAGCGCTATACCCTCGCCCAGTCACCCGAAAGGTGGGGCATCTGCGGCGGGAGCAGCGGCGGCAACTGCGCCTTTACCGCCGCGTGGCTGCGTCCGGACAAGTTCCGCCGCGTCATCGGATACCTGTCCAGCTTCGCGCAGATGCCGGACGGCAATCCCTACCCAGACCTCATCTCCCGCGTCCCCCGCAAGCCGCTGCGCATCTTCATGCAAGGCGGCCACCGCGACCTGCACTGGAATGAGCCGCAGTGGAACTGGCTCGCCGAGAACCTGCGTGTGGCAGCCGCTCTCGCTGAAGCGGGCTACGACTTCCGCCTTGTCCTGGGAGACGGCGGCCACAGCCCCAACCACGGCGGCGTCCTGCTGCCTGACGCGCTGCGCTGGCTGTGGCGGCCCAGCGAGGATTGACCGATACACGCGTCATCCGACCTGGCGTCGGCTGCGGTGAGGTGGGCTGCACCTGGTCGCATAAAGGCGTGAAGCTCCTGGTAGGCGAGTTCACAACAAGATCACTCGCTTGACCAGGAGCGTCGTCGTGCTTGCCTACCCGTCCGCGACCGGCCTGTCCAGCTCACCCTTGCGCTTGCTGACCGGGCAGCTCGCCGAGCGTCGCCTACAGGTGCACCCGCTTGCGGCGCTTGCCCCCGAATCGGCAGGCCCTGCTCGTCCTGGCCCACCTGCGCTGCTCAGTGATGGAGGAGCCCAGACTCGAACCCCTGGACGTCACCGCATTCAACACCTCGTGGGTGCCCGCCAACGTCGGCTCCACCACCGACGGCATGATCAAAGTCGTCGGTGCGCTGGCCGGCGGCACAGCATCGCGCGATGTGGACCACGGTCCCCACCGAGGGCGGCAACTGGATGCCGTACGCCCGGTACGGCCTCGGTCTGTTCGAGTTCGACGAGGCGGCGACGGGCGGCCTGACGCTCCGTGGTGTGGGCGGCAACTACTGGGGATGCCTGTTCCACACCGTGAGCACCGCCGACGGCGGCCACGCCGTCTCCATCGGCGAGTTGCCGGGGCGGCCACCGGATTACGGCCTCGCCTGATCTCCCGGCGGCGCCACGGCCTGGCCGCCATCGTCCAGGGAGGATGCCCGGGTCGTGCGGCGGAAGGCGGCGCGGTAGGTACTCGGGCGTTGGCCGGTGTGCCGGGCGAAGAGGGCGGCGAAGGTACCCGGGTCCTGGTAGCCGACGGCCGCGGCGACGGCGGCGACGGTGCGGTCGGTGGTCTCCAGAAGGTGACGGGCGCGGCGGACCCGGGAGCCTTGGAGGTGGGCCAGCGGGCTGCGACCGGTCTCTTCGGCGAAGCGGCGCAGCAGCGTGCGGGGACTGACCCGGAAGGCGCTCGCGAGCGCGGCGAGGTCGTACCGTTCGGCGAGGTTCTGATCGAGGTGCCGCATCACCTGCTGGGAGAACTCGCGTCCGGGGCGCGGGAGAAGACGGGGATCGACGTACGGGGTCTGTGAGGTCCGCGCGTCGTCGACGAGCGTCAGGCGGGCCGTGGTCCGGGCCACCCTGGGGCCGTTGTGCCGCAGGACCAGTTCCAGCGCGAAGTCGTACATGGCGCTGAAGGCGGCCGTGGTGGTCACACCCGTGTCGGTGACGACCAGCCGCTCGGGCCGCACGTCGGCGCCCGGGCAGCGCCTGGCCAGTTCGGCGGCGTACAGCCAGGAGGTGGTGGCCCGGCGCCGGTCGAGGAGCCCCGCCTCGGCGAGCAGGAACGCGCCGACGCAGAGGGAGACGACGGCGGTGCCGGCGGCGGCCTGCGCGCGGATCGTCGCGATCTCGGGGGCGAGGCGGGCGAGCCGCTCGTCGAGGTCCGTGTCCGGGCGCAGCTCGAAGCCGGGGATCACGAGGACGTCGACCTCGTGCACGGGACGCACGTCCAGGCAGGCACCGCCCGAGGCGGTGACCCGGCGGCGGGGCGAGACGACCCGCACCCGGTAGCCGGGCGCCCCCGGCCCGGCGACGTGCCCGGCCATCGTCAACAGGTCCGGGACGCCGAACACTTCGGACGCGAAGCAGCCCGGATACGCCAGAACCCCGACCCGCAGCGCACCCGGCTCGGTGCCCGGTCCCGCCCCCTCCGTCGGCTGGCGCGTCACCTCTGCCATCGCTTCCGTACCCC
>NZ_MUND01000224.1 GCF_002154375.1 Streptomyces glaucescens
GTCTTCGCCATGATCAAGCCCCGTGACCGTCAACAACGCTCGTGATCAATACACCTAGGCCCGCTCGGCCCGCCGCAGCAACGCCGCCGCCACGACCCCGCCCAGCAGCACGGCCACCGCCCCGACCAGCTGACTGACCGACAGCCCGTCGGCGTACGCGTCGATCACCCGCTCCCGCTCCAGCGCGGACCCCGCCGCGGCCAGGGCCACCGGCAGGGACACCGCGGCGAACCGCGCGTTGAGCACCGCGCCCAGCACGGCCACGCCCAGCCCGTTGCCGAACTCCGCCAGCGTGCCGTTGACGCCCGCGCCGACACCCGCCTTCGCCGGGGGAATGCTGCTCATGATCGCGTGCGCCATCGCGGGGTTGGCGACCGCGCACCCCACCCCGATCAGCACCAGCCCCAGCAGCATCCCGGCGTACCCGCCCGAGCCGAGCGTCGCGATCGAGACGAGGCCGCCGGACATCAGCATCATGCCCAGCAGCACGGACACCGGGGTCCCGAGCTTCGTGGTCCACTTCGCCGACAGCCCGGAGAAGTTCAGCGCCACCACCGCCAGCGCCAGCGGCGCCGTGCGCAGCCCCGCCTCCAGGGGGCCGTAGCCGAGGACGAACTGGAGGTGCTGGGTGAGCAGGAACAGCGCCCCGCCCATTCCGAAGGTGATCAGCACCGCACCGGCGACCGCGCCGGTGAACCGGCGGTTGCGGAAGAAGTGCATGTCGAGCATGGGGTAGGGGATCCGGCTCTCCCACCAGGCGAACACCGCGAGGACGACGACCGCGACCGTGCCGCCGGCCAGTACCCGCCCGGACGACCAGCCGTGCTCCGGCCCGGAGATGATCGCCAGGACCAGGGACGACATGCCGATGGTGGAGAGCACCGCACCGAGCAGGTCGGGCCGGTCACCCTGCGGGTTCTTGGACTCCGGGACCAGCGCCACCACGGCGGCCAGACCGAGTGCGGCGACCGGCAGGTTGATCAGGAAGATCGCGCCCCACCAGAAGTGGTCCAGCATGAACCCGCCGATGAGCGGCCCTGTCGCGAAGCCGAGGGCGTTGACCGCGCTCCAGATGCCGATGGCCTTCGGATGCTCCTCCGGCGCGAAGATCTGCATCGCGACCGCGAGGGTGGTGGTCAGCAGCAGCGCCCCGCCGACGCCCATGCCGGCCCGCGCCGCGATCAGCTGGGCCGTGGAGTCGGCGAGTCCGGCGACCAGCGAGCCGATGCCGAACAGGACGAGGCCGGTGATCAGCATCCTCTTGCGGCCGTAGCGGTCGGCCGCGCTGCCCGCGGTGAGCAGCAGGCCGGACTGGACCAGCGAGTAGGCGTTGATCATCCACTGGATGTCGGAGGTGCCGGCGCCCAGCTCCTCGGTGAGGGAGGGGATCGCCACGTTCAGGACGGTGTTGTCGAGCAGGACCGTCAGCTGGGCGAGACAGATGACACCGAGGATCAGCCAGCGCTGTGGGTGGCCGCCTCGAGTGTCGGTCGGGGACTGCGCCTGGGAGGTCGAACACATGCTGTACACCGTATAGGGGGCCCTATACGGTGTACAGCGATTAAGCGGGCGGCGCTGTCAGCCCCTCGGCCGGGTCAGGTCGTAGAAGGTGGCCGAGCCGGCCGTCACCTTCGTGAAGTTCTCCTCCACCCAAGCGCTGATCTGGGCGGACGTGCCGTCGGCGCCGCCCATGCCGCCGCCCGTGCCGCCGTCGCCGCTCGCGATGAAGTAGTGGACGCGGCCGTCGGCCACGTACTGCTGGAACCGGGCCAGGGTCGGGGACGGGTCGGTGCCGTTGAAGCCGCCGATCGCCATCACCGGCTCGCCGGTGGCCAGCTGGTAGCTCGCGGCGTTCTGCGAACCGATGGCCGCCGCCGCCCAGGTGTACTCGCCGGCGTTCGCCTCCAGCAGTTCCCTCGCCTCGTCGGAGACGGCCGCGCCGTTGAGCAGGCCGCCCACGCCGCCGCCCATGCCACCGCCCTCGCCGGGCCGGCCGCCGGGGGTCTGGTTCTGCCCGCCCGGCCGGCCCGGCGAGGGCGG
>NZ_MUND01000225.1 GCF_002154375.1 Streptomyces glaucescens
CAGTTCACCACCGCGGTGGTGTACGACCGTGGCGGCACGGGCTACAGCGATCCCCTCCCGCTGCCGCGCACCGCCGCCGCGGTCGCCACGGAACTCCACGAGCTGCTGCGCGCCCAGGGCATCGCCGGCCCGTACGTCCTGGCGGCGCACTCCCTCGGCGGCGCCTACGCGCATCGGTTCGCCCAGCTGTACCCGCGCGATGTGGCGGGACTGGTCTGGCTGGACGCCTTCCACCGAGACTGGGACGACTTCATGCCCGACGTGGCGGGACTGGCCGCGACCGAGCGGATGGCCCCCGATGCGGAGCAGATCGAGCGGATGCGGCCTGCCCTGCATGAGATGCGCGCCGAGTTGCTCGCGAGTTACCCGGAGGACCTGCGGCAGCCGCTGCTCGACGCGAAGGGGAGTGACGCGTGGATCCGCGTCGGCGTGGCCGAGCGGAGCGGGCTGGCCGACCTCGCCACCGAGTTGCGGGCCGGGCCCGACATCCCCGATGTCCCGGTCGTCGCTCTCACCGTACTGGGTACCGATCCCGCCCAGCAGGCCTCGATGCCGCAGCGCACCCTGCACGAGATACACGAGGGCAGGAGGAGAATGGACGCCGCCCTGGTGAGCGCGGTCTCGCACGGGGAACAGCGCATCATCTCCGACACCCACCACCACCGGCTCTGCTTCGACCGTCCCGATGCCGTGGTGCAGGCGATCCGCGACGTCGTCGACCGGGCGGCCCGCCTCTAGACTCGCCACGGCCACGCCCGACCAGGAGAGGTGAACGGTGCTAACGATCAGTCAACTCGCGAAGGCGGCGGGCGTGACCGTGCGCACCGTTCGCCACTACCACCACTTCGGCCTGCTGCCCGAACCCGAGCGTGATTCCTCCGGCTACCGCCGTTACAGCGCTCAAGCGGCGGTGGACCTCATCAGGATCAGAACCCTGGCCGATGCCGGTGTGCCACTGGCCCGAATCGACGCGCTGATGCACGCACAGCCGGCCGAGTTCGCTTCGGCCATCGCCGACATCGACGCCGCCCTGCAGCGCAAGATCGACCAGCTCAGCGCGTACCGCCGCCGGATCGCCGAACTGGCCAGCGGTGAAGAACTCGTCCTGCCTCCCGCGGTGGTCGCCATTCTGGACCGTATGCGTCACCTCGGGGTCAGCGAACGGCGGGTACGGCTCGAGCGCGACTCCTGGATCCTCATACAGGCACTGGACCCGGACTCGATGCCGGGACGGATACGGGACAAGAACGCCAGATTCGACGACCCGGAGACCACGCGCCTGTATCTGGCCTGCGACCAAGCAGTCGAGTGGGATCCGGGCGACCCACGCCTGGACCGGCTCATCGACGAGCTGGACGCGTGGGAGATCCGACGCGAACGCGACAGCGGCCGGCCGGGGAACCTGCGGCTGGTCTTCTCCCGGATCTTCGACGAGGCATCACCGGCCTGGCAGCGCATCCTCAGCGCGCTCGCCCACCGCGCCGAGCAGCGCCGTACCGCCGGTCACGGCGGCTGAAGAGCCGGCTTCCTGGTCCTGGCTCGGGCTTCTCCCCTGATCGGGGACCGGCTGGGCGTCCGAGCCGGTGGCGGACGGCGGTACCTCGACGACGAAGAACAGGAAGTTGGGTCGGGTCGAGACGTCCTGGAAGCCCGCGGGGAACAGCTCACGGGCCGCCGGATCGGGCTGCGGCTCGCTGATGACGCGAAGGCGGAAACCGGCCGTCGTGAAGGCATCGGTCATCGCGTGCAACGGCTTGCGCCAGAACCTCATCGGGACGGACTGCCCGTTGAACGTCCAGTTGAAGGAATAGCTCGTGGTCGCGAAGTAGTCGGGGCGAGGCTCCCGGATCGTGTAGGCCACGAAGGGGTGGTCCACCGACGCGATCAGCCGCCCGCCGGGCCTGAGCACGCGCCGCAACTCGGCCAGCGGCAGCTCCCAGTCCTCCAGGTAGTGCAGGACCAGCGACGCGACCACGTCGTCGAATGCGCCGTCGTCGAACGGCAGCGGGTCCCTCAGGTCGGCCACGTGCAGGGCTACGTCGTCACCGAGCCGCTGCCTGGCCAGCGCCACCATCCCGGCGCTGGTGTCGATGCCGGTGACGACGGCACCGCGCTCGCGCAGTGCGGCGGACAGGGGGCCCGAACCGCAACCGGCGTCCAGGATGCGACGGCCGGCCACGTCTCCGGCGAGGGCGAGCATCGCGGGCCGCTCGTAGTACGCGTTCACGAGACTGTTCTCGTTCTCCGCCGCGTATGCCTCGGCGAAACGGTCGTAGTCGTTCACCTGGTCCCGAGCAGCAGACCGCGCGAAAGTCTCGGGCACGTTGGTTGCGCGTTCCATCGTCGCAGCCTAGTAGGCGCGTGATCCGCCGCCGGACGGGCCCTTACGAATCTGCTAGTCCGACTTCCGCTTGGGGTGCTTGTCCTGGTGAGGCTTCTCAGTCTTGCGGGACTTCTCGGGGCGTTCACCGGGGCTCTGCGCCGCCGTCCTGGCAGGGCCTTGCGTCTCGGACGTCTCCGTGACCGTGTCCTGACTGTGCGAGGCGCCGGCTGCGGGGGAGTGCGACGGCGGGGCGGTCGTGCCGTGCGTGCCTGCTTCGGTGACTTGCTCCCGGCTCGGGGCGGCGGAGGTGACGCCGGGGCGTTGGCCCGGAGCGGGGGCATCGAGCTGTCGCGTGGGAGCGTCGCGGGTGGACGCGTCGCGGGTGGAGGGTGTCGCGGTGGCGCGTCCTTCCTCGTTCCCGGTACGGCTCGTGCCTCGGTGCTCAGCCTTCGCGGAAGGGCTGCCGGCAGCAGCCCGTGTCGTGTGGTCACCGCCATCCTGGTGCGGGAATCCGTCGGAGACGGCGAGCGTCGCGGCCATGGCAGCGGCCACCGCGGCGGCTCCACCGGCGGCCAGCAGGCGTCGGCGGGCAGGCGGTGTCTTCGGCAGGGTGGCGCCCGCGGTGTGCGGCGGACGCTGGTGCGTGCGGTCGGCCCGCGCCGATGCCTGCCTCGGAACCAGGCTCGTGACGTCAGCGGGGCAGGGGACGGCGACCGGACCGGCCGTGTCGGCCATGGCGGTCAGAGCGCGGGCGCAGTCGACTGCCGCCGGGCGGTCCCGCGCCTCCAGGCTGGTCATGTCCCGCAGCAGGGCCGCAAGCTCCTCCGGCAGGGAATCGGGCAGGTGCGGACGCCGGTGGAGCCGCGCGATCGCCGCCTCCAGGGGAGCACCGTCGTACTCCAGCCTGCTGGTGATGCATTCGAGGAGCACCAGTCCCAGCGCGTACACATCGGCGGACGGGCCCACGGGCTGGCCGAGCACCTGCTCGGGAGACAGGTAGGCGGCCGTGCCGACGAGCGTGCCGGTAGCGGTGTGGGTGGTGGCGTCGAGCAGCCGGGAGATGCCGAAATCGGTCAGGTGGGGGCGGCCGGTGGCGTCCAGGATGATGTTCGAGGGCTTCACGTCACGGTGGACGATCCCCGCCTCATGCGCGTGGGCCAGGGCCCCGGCGAGATCGGCACCGAGGGCGGCGGTCCCGCCCGGAGCCAAGGGGCCCGCGCTGATGCGCGCCTTCAACGTCGGGCCTTCGATCAGCTCCATCACCAGATAGGCGCGGCCGTTGTGCCGTCCGGCGTCGTAGACGGTCACCAGGCCCGGATGCCGCAGCCGGGCCAGGATCACCGCCTCGTTGTGGAAGCGTTCCTCCATGTCGACATCCGTGCCGACGCGGAAGACCTTGATGGCCACCGGGCGTTTGAGACGCAGATCGAAGCCGCGATGGACATCCCCGGCCCCACCCGACCCGATGACCTCGTCCAGGCGATACCGCCCGCCCAGCACTTCCGCGGAACACCGGGACAGGGCCGAAGCCGACTGGCGGAGCCTCATGTCATCTCCCACTGCTTCAAGAGGTGCTGCCCACAGGTACGCCGTCACAAGCCGGCGCTGCACACGCGTACCCCTGACGGGCCGCAATACCCCTGCGACGTGCTCCGCGGGTTGCACGAGAAGGGGGGCGGCGCTGCCTGCGCCTTCTGGACGGCTTCGGCGCAAGCACTCAGCCGACGGCGCTCGGCTTGCCGGGCAGCGCGTCGATGGCCGTCACGGGCGAGCCGTGCTCCTGCGGCCATCCGGGCCGCCACCGGTCGATCCACTCGGTGTAGTCCTCCCGCAAGTACCGTGGATCCACCGGCTTCAACCGAACCTGGGGACGTTCATCGGCCCACCACACCTCGAACTCCGACTCGGTGCCCTCCGCCGGCCACGAAGCGGCGTCCCTCGGCAGCAACAGCACATCCACGAAGCCCGCTACGACGAGGCCGATGTCGACGAAGATCCCGATCGCGCCCGGCGCCGGTACCCGGGTCACCCTTCCGGAGAAGCGCTGACCGAAGAGAAGCCGACGACGCGTTTCCTCCCATTCCCGTGCATTCATCACGGAGGCATCCTCTCAGGGCGCGGCCACGTCGCGTCAGCGCACCTCGCGCAGCTGGAGCAGGTACGTCGCGGTGAGCGCAACGGCACGGTCCGTGTCGTGCGAGAGCTCGACGAGGGCGCCCGATGCCTTCGTGCCGGGGATGCCTGCCAGCGCCTGGGTCAGCCGTCCGCGTGCGGGTGCTTCAGTGCTGTCGGCGGCGAGACGGCCGACGAGCGTGGCCGCGATCCGATCCGCCATCGCGGTGTCGCTCGCCAGCACGCTCAGCGCGTCGGCCGCGTCGGTGTCATTGCTTCCCTCCACGATCATGTCGACGAGCGTCGGGACCGCATCAGCGACTCCCCGCGTCCCGAGCGCCAGGGCCGCGCACCTGCGGACCACCACGTCGGGGTGCTCCAGGCCACCGTGCAGCTGCGCGAGGGCCTCGTCGCCGGGCATCTCGGCGAGGGCCTGAACGGCGCGTTCCCGCTCCGCGGCCTCCGGTGAGCCGAGACCCTGCGCCAGCAGTGCCGTGCCGCCGTCGCCCGATCGTGCCAGTGCCCATCGAAGGGCCCCGGCGACGTTCGGCTCCGTCTCGCTCAGGGCCGCCTCGACCAGGGCTTCCACCGGCACGGGAACCTCGTCGCCCGAGGACAGGGCCGCCCGTTGGCGAGCGCCGGCGTGCGCCGACCCCAATGCGTGCAGGAGCGCGACGACCTGGAGGACGTCCTCCCAGCCGGCGGGGTCTGCGGCATGGATACGGCGGAGCCGCGTCAGCAGCTCGGTCTCCGCCGCGATGCGTTCGCGTGTCTGACGGATCAGGTCGTCGACGAGCGCCGAAGGCGCGAAGCCGGGATCGTGCAGCGCGCGTTCGATCTCCCGCAGCGACAGTCCCAGCGATCGCAAACTCTCGATGTGGAAGATCCGTTGGATGTCCTGCTCGGAGTACTCCCGGTAGCCGGAGCCCGTACGGCCCGAAGGGCGCACCAAACCGAGCGACTCGTAATGCCGGAGCATCCGGGCACTGACCCCGGAGCGTTGCGCCACCTCACCGATCAACACGTCCCATCATCCCTCCTGGTCGGGCCGGCCGAGGGCCACGACGCGCTTCGCCTCCTCGATCGCGTACTCGAACTCTGCGTCCGGGTCGCGCAGCAACCGTTGGGTGGCGAGCGCGTGCGCGCGGATGTGCGGGTCCGGGGACGTCGTCGCCGCGAGCACAGCAGGTACACCCGCTTCCCCCAGCGCGACCAGTGCCCGGCTGAGACTCAGTTGCGTCTCGCGGCCACCACGCCCGAGCTGTGACACCAGCACGGCGGCCAGCGCGGACTCCTCACCTTCCGGCACGAGTACGACCGCGGTCCGCCAGGCGCTGCGCGCCACCTCGTCGTCGGCGTCGGTCAGGACCGTCCGTGTGATCGCCGACCACCCCTGCCGGTCCCCGATCTTGGACAGCGTGTGCAGCGCCTGGCTGCGTGCCTGCGGCTGACCCGAGCGGACTTCGCCGAGCAGCCGGGGAAGCGTCATGGACACCGGGTGACGGGTGAGCGCCCAGGTCAGCATGTCGCGGACGAAGAACTCGGGCTCGATCGCGCATCGCTCGACGAGCTTGTCGACGAAGCGGGGGTCAGGCGTCGTACCGACCGCCAGAGCAGCTCGCAGTCGCACGGACGAACGGTCGTCCTCCAGCCCTTGGAGCGCTCGTAGCGCGTCCGTGTCCGGTTCCGTGGTCGTCATCGAAACCACCTCCTCGGCAAGCAGTGAAGACCTTGTCACCGTGTCAAGGTCAAACAAGGCAGCCGGTGCCCGCCAGACCTGGCGAAGCCGCATCGGCGGCGCCACGCTCAGCCCGCCTCCGGGCGCCGCGCGAGAAAGACGAACTCCCGGCCGGGCCGGTCAGGGGCTTCGCGCACCTCATCGACCACGTATCCCTGCGCGAGGAGGTCCGACTCCACCTCGTCGCGCTCACGGAAGCGCAACGTGGACTCCGACGTCGCCACTTGCCCGTCCGCAGCGAAGACGTAGGTCCACCGGAACGTCACCAGCGGCCGATTCACGTCGGTCACCTCGACCCAGCTCTCGACCGGGCCGACACCGGGAATCTCCGTCACGCGGTACGAATCCTCCCGGTTCCACTCCTGCCAGGCACGTCTGGCCGGATTCCGGGTCTCGAACACAAGGTGCCCGCCTGGCCGCAGTGATCGGTGCGCCCTCCGCAGGGTCACGTCCCAGGTCTCCGGATCCACGATGGCCTGTGCGACGTTCGCCGTCATGGTCACCAGATCGACCCGCAGCGGTGGGAGTGCCGCCGCGTCACCGCGGATCCACCGAACGCGTTCACTGCCCGGCTTGCCCTCGGCCACTGCGATCGACGCCTCGGCGGGGTCGGCCCCGACAACGTCGATGCCGCGACCAGCCAGGAGGAGGGCGAACACTCCTGTGCCGCAACCGATGTCCAGCACTCGGCGTGCGCCGAACTCCTGCGCCATGCGGACGTACGCGTCGAGATCGCTGCGATCAGGGTCGAGCCAGTCGTGGATCGCGGCGAGCCGTGGATGCCCGAAGCACTCGTCAGCCATGCCGTGAAGGTATGCGACACCAGCTTCGCTTCTCCACTCGTTCCGCTGCTGCCCGCAGGCGAGGTGCGGGACGCGGATGGTGGTCCGCGACAGCGCGACCCGTTGCCCCGCACAACCCTCGGGACGCTCCAGCGGTGGACCGGACACTCGAGGAACCGCTGAGGGCGGAAGGCGTACGGGGTCTTCCCAGAGCTTCTCGTCGTGGTTCTGCCCGTACACGTCCAGCAGCACCATTCCGCCGGCCGGGACGCTCTCGCCGCGCCTTGCGGTCCATCATTCCTCGCCTCGACAATCGGTCAGCGAGCCCACGGAACGACCGACTCATCGGTAGTGGTTCCCGGCCTGAACGACCGGCAGGCAGCCACGTGATGACCGGAACTGACCGGATGCGCCAGCGCCAGGAGAGGCGGAAGCGGATGAGCGAAGCGAGGTGGGCCCGGGACGAAGCGGAGAAGCGCCGGCGGGAGGAAGAGAACAGGCGTCGGCTGGACTGGGAGTTCCAGCAGGAGCAGGATCGCCAGCGCAGGGAACGAGAAGCGGCGGCAGCGGCTCAGGCGGCAGCCGATGCCCAAGCGGAGGCGGCGGCCCGGGCGTCCGCGGATGCTCAGGCGCAGGCTGCGGCGCAGGCGGCCGCGGATGTGCAGGCTCAGCAGCAGTACACGCTCGCGACCTTGCGCAGGATCTCGCTTCATGACCTCGGTCGGGTGAAAGAGCGAGGGGCGAAATGTGGTGGTGCCTCCGGGGCGCCAGCCTGGACTGATGGCGCTTCGACAGTGAGGCGGGCCGTGTGAATTCGGCTGCTGGGCACGACGAGGGTCGGCAGCCGCTCGTCCAGCGCCCGATATCAGTCTCCTCCGCGTTCGAAGGCAGTGCGGGGATCGCTGCTGCCCGTGGCATGGCCAAGAAGCCGCTGACGGGCATGGGCGCTAACTGCGCCGATCGCCGCTTTCACCGCCCGTTCAACCAGCGAGACACCGTCCTCCATCGATGCGTTGTCACTGCTGAGGACCGAGACCAGGTGCCGGTGCCCGTGCAGCTCGACCTGGCCGATGCTGTTGATCACCCACAGCCCGGTGGTGGTCCGCTGCAGCCAGCCGTTCTTAAGAGCCCATCGGGAGGATGCCGCTGAGACCCCCCAGTCCTGATCCTCCGCGATGTGACCCATCAGCTCCTGGATGTAGGCACGGGAAGCCGGGTTCAGTCCTTGGCGCGAGCTGGCGGAGTCCGCCCCTCCACGGGTGAATACCGAGCGCAACAGGCGGACCTGATCCATCGCCGTGGTGCGGGTGAGGCCCCAGCGGGCACCGGAGCCGCCCTGTGTCGAGGAAAGCCCCAGCCGGTCGTTCGCCGCCTTGAGACCTTCGCGTCTGCCAATCCTTCGCCAAAGGAGGTTCGTCGCGTCGTTGTCGCTGGTGCTGATCATCGCCTCAGCGGCTTGCTGTTCCTCGGTCGTCAGCCCGCGGCCCTCGTCCTGCGCCTGGAGCAGCAGCGCTGCAACAATGTTCACTTTGATGACGCTCGCCGTGTTGAACTCTGCGTCGCCCCGGTAGGACGCGGAGGCGATCTCTCGGTCGGCGTCGTCCAGGCTCAGCACGGCCACCGCCAGGCGCGTGTCGTAGTCCCGAAGCACTGGCTCGAGCACTCGCGCGAGAGTCCCGCCGAGGTTTTTCGGCGGTGGTCCTGCCAATACGGCGGTCGACCTGTTTCCCCCTCCGGAAGGCGTCTGCATCTCGTTAGGCGTGTCCGTGGGGGAGCAGGCAGCGAGCGACGCCAGGACCGCAGTGGCAGCACAGGCCATCAGCGCGTGCGGGCGCAGGCCGGCGCGATGCTGTGCTCCGGGTGAACCGTACATCCCGTTGAACTGTTGATCCGCCATGGCGTGCAGGCCTCGGTATTCCTGTTGAAGGAGACGACGACAGGCCAGAGAATTGGAACAGAGAAGCCCTGATGGCGGCGGTTGACACCACGACAGGTACGTTAATCTCACCATCATGGAACACGCTGCGGCTTGGCTCATAACCGGCGAAGCTTGTGTGACACCTACTGAACGCATCTCATCCTGTAATTCCTAGCCTGCTCATTCTCCTGAGCCACCGGTATGAGGGTCTGTCGTCGAATGGGACCTCATTTACCGCCAGGTCCTGGAGGAGCTGGCCGGCCTGTCGCCGGTGGTGCAGGCCCTGCCGCCCACGGCCGCGCTGGCGCGACTACCTGGCCTTTCTCGGACTCGCTGAGCCCTTTGCTGCTATAAGCGCTACCTCAAACTGACCATGTAGGACGATCTGGAGAGCCAGGTGCCCGTCGTGCTGCCGCAGGTCTATACGGGCGCGGGGTGAGCCGCCCTCGGGGCTCATGTCCACGATCCGTTCCTCGGGATACCCGGCCCGCTTCGAAGCCGCGCGTACGTCGCCACTGGTGGCGTTCACGCCCTTGGGGGGCTTGGTCAGGTGTGTGGCGAACTTGTCCGCGTGGCACGCCTCGGCCTTGGTGAGTGCGACCGGCTCAAGCCGGTCCTCATCCAGCGGCGGATCGGCCGGGTCCGGGTCGCCGCTGGGCAGCGGTACGCGGCTCGGGTTGCCGGGCTCCTGTGAGCCTCTCCTCGAGGGCCCCTGATATGCGAGGCGTCGACCGTGGCATCGTCCATGCCAGCAGGTCGGCCTTCCGCAGCTCGGTGAGGAGAACTGCGTGCAGGCGGGGTCAGGCCCCGGCTGCGGCTCCGTCCCGGGACGGGGACGCTCGCTTATGTGTTTCCATGAAGGGGAGGCATTACGACGAGTGGGGGACGAGCAGCGTGGCGACAATGCCGGGAGCGGCCGTTCCCCCTGAGCGGGAGCCGGCGGCGGGACGTCACTCGAGTGTGATCTTCGCCGACGACGGGGAGTGGGCCGCTCACCTTTGTGTCTTCGTCCGCGGTGGACTCGAGCAGGGCGAGCGGATTCATTACTTCGCGGACGCCACGGACCCTGAGCGGGTGGTGCGCGCCCTTACCGACGCGGGAATCGACGCGGTGGCCGCCGTGAGACGTGGGCAGCTGTCCGTCTCGACGGCCGCGCAAACGTATCTCGCCGGTACCGGCTTCGATCCAGACGCGATGATCAGGCTGTGGCACGACGCGGTGGAGGCGGCTTCAGTCCTGGGATACCGCGGCCTGCGGGCAATCGGTGAGATGTCCTGGGGCGCGCGCGACATTCCCGGCGCCGACCGGCTGCTGGAGTACGAACTGCGCATTCACCACGAGGTGTTCGACCTGCTGCCGTTGAAGGCGTGGTGCTTCTATGACCGTCGTTTGCTGTCCGATGACCAGGTGAACCTCCTGGCGGGTGCTCACCTGACGCGCCGGGGTGATCCCGTCGGCGGGCCGGTGCTGCGGGTGGCGCCGCTGCTCGACCACCCGGGACTGCTGATGGCCGGATCCACCGGGTACGACACCCGGCATGTCGTCGCCGCCGCGGCTGCCGCGCTGAGAGGCATGCCGACGAAACGGGTGGAACTGGACCTCGCGGGACTGCGTCACGTGGATGCCGCTTCGCTGGCCACCCTGGCCGACGCGGCTGTCAGCCGGCCGGCCGGTACGCCGCTGCGGGTCCGCCAGGCACCGCCGTCCCTGCGGCGCCTGCTGGACCTGTTCCCCGAGCGCGGCTCTGCGGTGGAGGTCCTCGACCGATGACGATGAACTCACGCGCTGCGGACCGCCCTGGCCAGCAGGCCCCCTTCTTCCATCCTGCCCTGTTCTACAACTCCGACAAGGAGTACGTCGGCGGCGTCGGGGACTTCGTCCGAGGCGCCCTGGACGAAGAACGCCCCGTGCTGGTGGCAGTTCCCGGCCCGCGTCTGAAGTTGCTGAAGGACGTCCTCGACGGCGACCACGGGCATGTCACGTGGGTGGACATGTCCCAGACAGGACGCAATCCGGGACGCATCCTGTCGATGCTCCAGGAGTTCGCCGACCACCCGGGGCACGGACACAAGCCGGTGTCGATCGTGGGCGAGCCGATCTGGGTCGGGCGCACCCCTGCGGAGAGCTGGGAGGCAACGCGCCACGAGGCGCTGATCAACCTGGCCTTCGAGGGGCGCAGCGTCAGCATTCTGTGTCCCTACGACACCGCGCTGGCCGAGGAGGTACTGGCGCAGGCGCACCGTACGCATCCAGTCGTCGGCGACTCGGTGGCCTACCGAGCCAGTACCGGTTACACCGATCCCCACGAAGTCTGCCGCGACTGCGACACCCCGCTGCCCGAGCCGCAGGACGCGGTCGTCATCGCATTCGGCGAGGAAGACCTGGCGCGCACCCGTGATGAGGCCGACCGCTGGGCGGCGACCGCCGGCCTGCCACCGGAACGCCGCACGGACTGGCTCCTCGCCATCGGCGAGGCGACCAGCAATTCGGTGCGCCACGGAGGAGGACGCGGCCGCCTGCGCATGTGGCGAGCCGACGGCGAAGTCGTCGCGGAGATCAGCGACCGAGGCCGGCTGTCCGATCCCCTGACGGGCCGCCGCCGTCCCGACCCGTACGCGCCGACCGGCGGACGGGGCGTCTGGATCATGCACCAGCTCTGCGATCTGGTCGAGATCCGAGCGGCGGCGCAGGGACTCGTCCTGCGCCTGCACATGGGTTGATTCGAACCTGGACGCAGTGTCATGGACGCGAGCGTGGAACCGGCTGGCCGTAATGGCGCGAGAACGGTGTGTAGGACGTCGGAGCCGGGCGCCGTCCGCCAGGACCCGCACGGCGCCTGGTAACGAGTGGGTATCCGCGCTCGCCCTGCTCGCTCGGCGATCGATCGGGGACGGATGCCCCCGCACGGCATGAGCCGTCGGCCGCGGTGGTGGGCAGCGGCCGGTCGCCAGCAGTGCCAGGCGAGTGTCGTCGGCGACGGTGCGGAGAGGGCCGACGCGTCGGCGGGCGGCGAAGCGATCGCCGCCACGGCCGAGCCATCGAGTCTGACCCGCAGGGGCTGAAGATCGCTGGATTGGCGGGTTCATGTCGAGATGCAGCCTGGACGAGTGGTTGGTGCGCGGGAGACGGAGGCGTTTCGGCGTTTGCCTGCTGTCGTAGGGTCGGTGGTCGAGGACTGGGCGCTGGGACCGGTTCCGTCGTGGAAGACAGGAGCTGAGCGATGTCAGGTGCCCCCGAGGCTTCGCCGGGTGAGTCGCGGCTGAGGCGGGTATCGCCGGCCGGGGTGGAGGCGGCGCGGATGAAGGCGGTGCGCCGCTACGACATCCTCGACACCCCGCCCGACGGGGCGTTCGACCGGGTTGCGGCGATGGCCGCCCGCCTGTTCGATGTCCCCGTGGCCAGCGTGACGATCGTTGATGCCGACCGGATCTGGTTCAAGGCCATCCACGGCCTGGAAGGGGTCGCGCAGATCGGCCGGGACCCGGGACTGTGCGGGTCGGCGATCCTACGCGATGACGCGCTGGTGATCCCTGACACCCTCACCGATCCGACCGCTTGCACCAATCCGCTGGTTACCGGTCCTCTGGGGGTGCGGTTCTACGCGGCGGCGCCGATCATCACCGCTGACGGCCACCGGCTGGGCACGGTCAACATCCTGGACACCAGACCGCGTCTGATCACCGAGGCCGACACCGCGACACTGGCCGACCTGGCCGCGGTGGTTCTGGACGCCATGGAGCTGCGACTTTCGGGTCTGCGGCTGCTGCGCGAGGAGCAGGAACGCCGTAAGGCGGAGGAGGAGGCGCGGGCGCGGGCCGAGCGGGACACGGAGGCGATCACCGCGTTCGCCACCACCCTCCAGCGCACCCTGTTGCCTCCTGCGCTGCCGACGGTTCCGGGACTGGAGCTGGCCTGCCACTACCGGACCGACTCGCCCCGGGACGTCGGCGGTGACTTCTACGATGTCTTCTCTCTGGGCGGACAGCGTTGGGCGTTCTTCCTCGGGGATGTGTGCGGCAAGGGCGCCGAAGCCGCCGCCGTCACCTCGCTGACCCGCTACACCCTGCGCGCGGCCGCCCAGCACCACGACGATCCCACCGAAGTGCTCGACGCCCTCAACAGCGCCCTGCTGCTCGATCCCTCGATGGGCAGCCGGTACTGCACCTGCGTCTTCGGCACCCTGCAGCCCGCTCCGGACGGCGGTTTCACCGTGACCGTGGCCACGGGAGGCCATCCCCCCGCCTTCCACATACAGCACGGAGATGACGGCGCGATGGCGGTGAACGGGATACGCCCCAGGGGCGGAATGCTCGTGGGCGCACTGGAAGGCGCCCAGTTCACCTCCCACACCTTCCACCTCGCCCCGGGCCACGGCCTGCTGCTCTACACCGACGGGCTCACCGAGGCCCGCCTGCCGGACGGGACCATGCTGGGTGAGGAAGGCGTGGCCGCCTTCCTCACCACCCGCACCACCCCGGACGCCGGCCGCCTGATCGAGGACACCATCGCCCTCATCACCGGCCTGCCCTCCGGGACCGGTGACGACGTCGCCCTGCTCGCGGTGTCCGTACCCCTGGCACCGGCCACTGAGCAGACGGCCGCCGCATCCCCGGCCCACACCCTGGCCACGCCCGTCGCCGGCGCCGCCCGCGCCGACCAGGAGCGCTGACCCGTGACCGACCTCACCCTCACCACCACCCACACCGACGGACACCTGGCGGCCCTCTGCATCGGCGGAGAGATCGACACACAGAGCGCTCCCGCCTTGCGCAAAGAAGCACTGGACGTCATCGCCCAAGGACACCCGCACCTGATCCTGGACCTGACCGGGATCACCTTCTGCGACTCCTCCGGCCTCAACGCCCTGATCGGCATCATGCGCTGCGCAATGGCCGCAAACGGCTCCCTGACCCTGGCCGCAGTCCCCGACCGCCTGTCCCGAATGCTCGATCTCACCGGCCTGAGCACCGTCATGCCGTCCTACCCCGGCACCGAGGCCGCCATGAACGCCCGCCGGCCCACTACCACGCCCGAGCCCACCTGACCCGGCCGATCCAGCGGCCACACCGCCCAGGGGGGGTGTCTGATAGTTGATCTTGTGGTGAGTCGTGGTGAGCTGACATATGCGGCATGGCACCGGATAGTGACTCTACTGGTGGGTGTGAGGGTCGCGGTCGGCCGTGGCGGGACCTGCCAGAACGCTTGGGCCGCGGCAGACGGCTTACGAGCGGTTCGCCCGTGGGATGCGGACGGGGCCTGGGCCCAACAACTGGAGCGGGTCCAGGTCCACGCCGCGCGGTCGCGACGTCCTTGTCTGCGCCCGCCACCGGCCCAGCCCCCAACTGAGGACGTCGTGACGGTTTCCGCTGGTCAGCGACACCGCAAGCGGCGTTCCGTGCCAGTCGGTGATCAGGTGGTGCTTGCTGCCGAGGCGGCCACGGTCGACCGGCGAAGGTCCGGTGTGAGCCCCCCTTTGAGGGCCCGGACGTGCGCGGCGTCGACCGCGGCGTCCTCCATGTCCAGCAGGCCGGCTCTGCGAAGTTCGGCATCCCACAGGCGCCGCCAGCACGTCACCCCACTGCAGCCGATCGTCTCGGCCGGCACGTCCGCCCAGGTCACACCCGTGTGCAAGACGTAGACGATCCCGCGCGGAGCCGCACGGTCATCCGTCGGCAGCCGGTCCGGATACCGCCGACGCAGCGGCGGGCGAGGAGGGAGTAGCGGAGCGACACGTTCCCACAGATCGTCAGGCGCAAGATCATCCGAAACCGCCCAGAACTGTGCCACCCGCCAGCTCAACTGCCAAGGCCCCGAACCGTGATCAGCAAGCAGCCGTCACCCTCGATCCCTGTTGATGCGGGCGTGACATTTGGCGGCAAGTCCTAGCCGACCAGGATCGTTCTCGCCGATAACCGCTGTACTGCTGTCCCCCGAGGCCGGACACCTCCCGGATGTCGGTTCCATGGCCGAGGTTTTGGGGAGCGGCGGTCGCAGGGCTCGAAGCACGGACGACACACGCGGCTGCGGTCCCCGGTCGGTCGGCGCGCGCGAGGGGGGTGGTTCAGGCCAATCGACAGAGGAGCTATTGACGATTGATTGACCGTCTCTTTACTTTCGATGCCGATGGTTGATCGCCACAAAACCATTTCCTCATGAGAAATGACGTATTCCTGCCACTCCGGGAGGTTTCACCATGGAACAGCTCATCAAGCGCATGACTGAGGAGTCCGTGTGGCGCAAGTGGGTCGCTGTCAACTCCGCCGAGGCCGCGAAGGACGGGTGCATCAGCGCCACGCCCAAGAGCGGCTGCATCAGCGCCGCCCCCAAGAGCGGCTGCATCTCCTGACCCGCTGATGCTCCGCGCTGCCGGCGCGGCTGTCGCCGTGCCGGCAGGTCCCGCTCGCTCCCTCCCCGCAGTCGACCCGTCCCGGAGAGCTCCCTTGAACCGCCTGCCGAGCGCCGATGTCCTGGAAAAGGTGCGCGACATCCCGATCTACCGTTCTTCCGTCGAGCTCGGCCACTTCCCGATCCTGGAGAAGCCGGAGATCGCCCGGGGCTTCCCCGACAACTGGATGACCCCGGAGCTGGCCCGCGCACTGGAGGCCGGAGAAGCCGAGTTCGTACTGTCCACCGGTACCAACCACGCTCGCATGCAGCTCATCCGGCCGCCCTACTTCCTGCTCCGCTCCTACTACCGCCTGTGGAGCGAGCACCCCGATCTCGGCGCCTCGTGGCACGCGGGCGCCCGGCGGGTCTCACTGACCACCGTCCTCGCCACCGAACACGTGGCGCGGGTGAACGCCCGCAAGCCCGGGGCGACTCCTGGTGAACGCTGGCTCGACGACCGTACGCTCTATCTCAACCGCCTGCTGGACCCCGCCGATTGGGACCGTGACGAGGTCGAGCGCATGCTCGCCGAGATCCGCGAGGCCGCTACCGCCCACTCCGGCGTCGGCTATCTGCTGGACTGCTCCGGCTACCACCTGGCGCACCTGATCCGGAAGGTCTCGGCATGGGGCCTCTGGGACGCGTTTCCCCGCCCGGTCGGCATCGTCCACGCCTATGAGTACACGCCGCTGAACGTTCGTGCCTATCTGCGCGCCCACTTCGACTGCCCGGTGGTCGACCTCTTCGGCAGCACCGAACTCGGCTACCTGTTCTACAGCGATACCGAAGGCGGTTACCAGCCCTACCTGGAGGACATGAGCGTCGAGCTGATCCCGGTGGAACCGGACAGTGGCATCCACAGCCTCATCGTCACCAGCGTCCGCAACCCGTACATGCCGTTGGTCCGCTACCGGTCCGGCGACTGTGTGCGCACCCGCGACGGCAGCGCCGACCCGGAGCGGATCGTCTCCTTCTGCGGGCGGGAGAAGGAACTGCTGCCCACTCCCGGAGGCCCCGTCTCCCAGGCCGACCTCGACGCCCGTATCGCCGGCATCTGCACTCGCGTCTTCCAGTACCAGTTGCACCTGACCGGCGAAGTCGGATCCCACCTGTCGTACGCGACCTTCGACGACGCGCCGCTGTCACCCGGCGAGACGGCCGAGCTGTCGGCGTCCGTCACCGCCTTGACCGGGCGCGCCTGCCAGGTGGAACACCGCACCGGAATTCCCATCGGCCGATCCGGCAAGTACGCCTGGCTGACCAGGTCCGACCCGTCCTGACCTCATCCGTACCGGCCCTGCCTGTGCGCGGGGCGTCCGACACGCCCGGCGACGGCTTCCCGACAGGAGTCCCATGCCCACATCCGCAGCACCCGCCTCCCCCTCGGGCAC
>NZ_MUND01000226.1 GCF_002154375.1 Streptomyces glaucescens
CCCGGAAGGCCACCCGCTTCCCCCAGGTCAGCGCACTGCTCCGTCCCCCGTCCCAACGCAGCACGGGCCCACCGTCCACCCACCGCAACCCGCCGCACTTCCACGTCTGTGCCATCACCCGCGAGCGTAGAACGAGGCACTGACAGTGCGGCGCGGGGCCGTCAGCCACCCGGGGCCCCGCACCCGCGGCGAACGCTCCCGCCTCCCCGGGGCAACAGCACCCGGCGACGGCTCCCGCACGAGCGATGCGGGTGGGAACCCCTCACGGCGATGGCGAAGCCGAGACGTCGCACCGGCGCCCAGCCGCGGAGCGGACCCGCGCCCTCACACCGGCGGCCGCACCCGCGCCAGAGCCCGCAGCACCCGCGGAGCGAACCGCGCCAGCAGGTGCGCACCCCGGGCCTCGGGCGTCACCGGCACCACCGCCGCGTCCCGCACCACGGCCCGCAGCACCGCGTCCGCGACCTTCTCCGGCGGATAGTTCCGCATCCCGTACAGCTTCGCCGTCCGCTTCTGCCGCCGCCGCTCCTCCTCCGCGTCGGCGCCCGCGAAACGGGCCGTGGCGGTGATGTTGGTGTTGACGAGCCCGGGGCAGATCGCGCTGACCCCGATCCCCTGCCCGGCCAGTTCCGCGCGCAGGCATTCGCTCAGCATCAGCACGGCGGCCTTGGAGGTGCTGTAGGCGGGCAGTGCCCTGGACGGCTGGTACGCCGCCGCGGAGGCCACGTTCACGATGTGCCCGCCCTGTCCCCGGGCGGCCATCTGCTTCCCGAACAGCCGGCAGCCGTGGATGACGCCCCACAGGTTGACGTCGAGGACCTTCTTCCAGTCCTCGGGCGTGGTGTCGAAGAAGGACCCGGTCATGCCGATCCCGGCGTTGTTGACCAGGACGTCGACGACGCCGTACTCGGCGGCGACCTTCTCGGCGAGTTTCTCCATGCCCTGGGCGTCGGAGACGTCGGCGGTCTCCGCCCACGCCGCGGGCGCCCCGAGCAGCCGAGCCATCTCCGCGGTGCGGGCCGCGGCCTCCGCGTCCCGGTCGACGGCGACCACTCGCGCGCCCGCCTCGGCGAACGCGTACGCCGTGGCCCGTCCGATGCCGCTGCCCGCGCCGGTGACCAGCACCAGCTGCCCGCCGAACCGGTCGGCGTGCGGGCCCTTCCCGGTGGCCGGGGCGGTGCGCCCGCCTTCGACGCCGGTCACGAACTCCTCGATCCACGCGGCGATCCGGTCGGGCCGGGTGCGCGGCACCCAGTGCTTGGCGGGCAGGGTGCGCCGGGTCAGCTGGGGCACCCACTGCTCCAGGTCGTCGTACAGCCGCTCGGAGAGGAACACGTCCCCGAGGGGCGTGATGAGCTGCACGGGCGCGTGTGCGTACGCGTCGTCGCGCGGGCGGCGCATCCGGGCCCGGACGTTGTCGCGGTACAGCCAGGCGCCGTGGGCGGCGTCGGTGGGCAGCGAGGAGGTCGGGTAGTCACCGCGCGGCAGGTTCTCGGCCCGCGCGAGGAGCCGGGGCCAGGCCTTGCCGAGCGGGCCGCGCCAGGCCAGTTCGGGGAGCACGGGCGTGTGCAGCAGGTAGACGTACCAGGACTTGGCGCCCTGCCCGAGGACCTGCCCGACGCGGCGCGGGGTGGGCCGCTTGAGGCGCCTGTCGATCCAGTGGCCGAAGTGGTCGAGGGAGGGTCCGGACATCGAGGTGAAGGAGGCGATCCGCCCCTCGGTGCGCCGGACGGTGACGAACTCCCAGGCCTGCACCGAGCCCCAGTCGTGCCCGACCAGGTGCACCGGCCGGCCCGGGCTGACCGCGTCCGCGACGGCGAGGAAGTCGTCGGTCAGCTTCTCCAGGGTGAAGCCGCCCCGCAGCGGCTGCGGGGCGGTGGAGCGGCCGTGGCCGCGGACGTCGTAGAGCACCACGTGGAAGCGGTCGGCGAGCCGCGCGGCGACCTCGGACCAGACCTCCTTGCTGTCCGGGTAGCCGTGCACCAGGACCACCGTCGGCTGTTCCGGGTCGCCCAGCTCGGCCACGCACAGCTCGACGCCCCCGGTCCGCACCCAGCGCTCGCGCGCCCCCTTGAGCACCGTCACTTCTCCTCCGTCCAGCGCCGCACGTGCGGCAGATCGTCGTCCAGCCAGAAGGCGCTCTCCTCGGGATCCTGCGAGTCCGTCACGACCAGGATCTCCTCGAACTTCGCGCCGGTCCCCCGGAAGCCGAGATGGGGTTCGACCGCCCACAGGCCCGGCCGCGGCGGGTGGTCCGAGAAGCGGTACGGCGACCACAGCGGCGACCAGCCCTCGCGGTGGCCGTGCAGCGCGTCGGCCGCCAGTCCTTTCAGGGACTGGATGCCGAACCCGAACAGCCGGGGCGAGAAGCGCCGTTCGCGCACCCGGTCGACCTTGTGCGCGATCACCCCGAAGGGATAGGCGCGGTGCCGGTTGGCGTAGCCCTGGCGGACCATGAGGCGGTCGACGTCCTCGTAGATCTCCCTGAGCGGGCGGCGTTCGCGCACCTCGCGCAGGATCAGCTCGCGGTGCGCCGCCAGGTCGTCCATCAGCTTGTGCTGCACGGGGTTGACGCCGAGGGAGCCGGAGTAGCCGATGTCGGCCGTGTACCCGCGGTACACGGGGGCCATGTCGAGGATGAAGGGCATGCCGGGCTCCAGTCGGCGGTCGGTGGGGAAGAACTGGAGCGGGACGCGGAAGTTCACGAACGCGGTGCGGTCGCCGAACCAGGCGAAGGGGAGGTGGAACCAGTCCCGTACGCCCCGCTCGCGCAGCCACTCGCGCTGCATCCGCGCCGCCTCGCGCTCGGTCACGCCCGGCGCCAGCCGCGCGGCGACCGCCTCCGCGCATTCGTACGCCAGCCGCTGGACCTGCCGGAATCCGCTCAGTTCCGCGGACAGTTCGCTCGTCACCGCCGTCGTCATGCGGTCCCCTTCGACTGCGCTACGCACCCGTAACTTGACAGGGGTGAATCTCGCAGCTTGTTAGAGTCCGCGTCAATAGGCGTGATCTATAGCTCTCAGGCACGGCATCCCCTACGGGCCCGTACGACTGGAGTCTGACGCCAGGACAGCTCTGCGGGCTGACGACCGGCGTGGCCCGGGTCACTACGGTCGTAGACGTGACTGTGATCGCGACCGAAAGCCTGAGCAAGCGGTTCCCCAGGGTGACCGCGCTTGACCGGCTCTCCGTGGACGTCGGGCCCGGTGTCACCGGACTCGTCGGAGCCAACGGCGCCGGCAAGTCGACACTGATCAAGATCCTGCTGGGTCTGTCCCCGGCCACCGAGGGCCAAGCCCGCGTGCTCGGACTCGACGTCGCCACCGAGGGCGCCGCCATCCGTGAGCGCGTCGGCTACATGCCGGAGCACGACTGCCTGCCGCCCGACGTCTCCGCCACCGAGTTCGTCGTCCACATGGCCCGCATGTCCGGCCTCCCGCCGGCCGCCGCCCGCGAACGCACCGCGGACACCCTGCGCCACGTCGGGCTCTACGAGGAGCGGTACCGCCCGATCGGCGGCTACTCCACGGGCATGAAGCAGCGCGTCAAACTCGCCCAGGCCCTCGTCCACGACCCCCAGCTGGTCTTCCTGGACGAGCCGACCAACGGCCTGGACCCGGTCGGCCGGGACGACATGCTCGCCCTGATCCGCCGCATCCACACCGACTTCGGCATCTCGGTGCTGGTCACCTCCCACCTGCTGGGCGAGCTGGAACGCACCTGCGACCACGTGGTCGTCATCGACGGCGGCAAGCTGCTGCGCTCCAGCTCCACCACCGACTTCACCCAGACCACGACCACCCTGGCCGTCGAGGTCACCGACAGCGACGAGCACCCCGACGGCACCCGCGCCATGCGCGAGGCGCTCACCGCGCGCGGCATCACCGTCGAGCACGGCGGCGGCCTGCCCGGCGCGGGCCACGTCCTGCTGCTCACCGCCCGGGGCGAGGAGACCTACGACCTGGTCCGCGACGTCGTCGCCGACCTCGGTCTCGGCCTGGTCCGCATGGAGCAGCGCCGCCACCACATCTCGGAGGTCTTCCAGGAGACCGGCGACCAGCGGAAGGAGGCCGTGGGCCATGGCAGCTGACCACCCCGTCGCCGTGGGCGACCAGACCCGCATCCACGACATCGGCTACCGGGGCTACGACGGCCCCCGACTGGGCCGCGCCGCCATCCGCCGCGCCCTCTACTCGCAGTCCCTGCGCGGCGCCTACGGCCTCGGCCGCTCGGCCAAGTCGAAGGTGCTGCCGATGCTGCTCTTCGCGGTCATGTGCCTGCCCGCGGGCATCATGGTCGCGGTCGCCGTCGCCACCAAGGCGAACGACCTCCCCGTCGACTACACCCGCTACGCGATCCTGATGCAGGCCGTGATCAGCCTGTACGTCGCCTCGCAGGCACCCCAGTCGGTCTCCCGCGACCTGCGCTTCAAGACCGTCCCGCTCTACTTCTCGCGGCCCATGGAGAGCGCCGACTACGTCCGCGCCAAGTACGCGGCGCTGGCCTCGGCGATGTTCCTGCTCACCGCCACCCCGCTGCTCGTGCTGTACCTGGGCGCGCTGCTCGCCAAGCTCGACTTCGCCGACCAGACCAAGGGATTCGCACAGGGACTCGTCTCCGTGGCACTGCTCTCGCTGCTCTTCGCCGGTCTCGGCCTGGTCCTCGCCGCCGTCACCCCGCGCCGCGGTTTCGGCATCGCCGCCGTGATCGCCGTCCTCACCATCACCTACGGCGCGGTCTCCACCCTCCAGGCCATCGCCTTCGAGCAGGACACCACCGACGCCATCGGCTGGATCGGCCTGTTCTCCCCGATCACCCTGATCGAGGGCGTGCAGTCCGCCTTCCTCGGCGCCGACTCCACCTTCCCCGGCGGCATCGGCCCCTCCGACGGCCAGGGAGCCGTCTACGTCCTCGTCGCCCTCGGCCTCATCGCCGGCTGCTACGGCCTGCTGATGCGCCGCTACAAGAAGGTGGGCCTGTGACCACGCTCAGCATCGACCACGTCTCCCGCTGGTTCGGCAACGTGGTCGCCGTCAACGACATCACCATGACGATCGGCCCCGGTGTCACCGGCCTGCTCGGCCCCAACGGCGCCGGGAAGTCCACCCTCATCAACCTCATGGGCGGCTTCCTCGCCCCGTCCACCGGCTCGGTCACCCTCGACGGTCAGCCGGTGTGGCGCAACGAGCAGATCTACCGGCACATCGGCATCGTCCCCGAGCGGGAGGCGATGTACGACTTCCTCACCGGCCGCGAGTTCGTCCTCGCCAACGCCGAGCTGCACGGCCTGGGCGCCAAGGAGGCCCAGAGGGCGCTCGCCACGGTCGAGATGGAGTACGCGCAGGACCGCAGGATCGCCACCTACTCCAAGGGCATGCGGCAGCGCGTGAAGATGGCCTCCGCCCTCGTCCACGAGCCGTCCGTGCTGCTGCTCGACGAGCCGTTCAACGGCATGGACCCGCGCCAGCGCATGCAGCTGATGGACCTGCTCCGGCGCATGGGCGACGAGGGCCGCACGGTGCTGTTCTCCTCCCACATCCTCGAAGAGGTCGAGCAGCTGGCCTGGCACATCGAGGTGGTGGTCGCGGGCCGGCACGCGGCCAGCGGCGACTTCCGCAAGATCCGCCGCCTGATGACCGACCGCCCGCACCGCTATCTGGTCCGCTCCAGCGACGACCGCGCCCTGGCCGCCGCACTGATCGCCGATCCGTCGACCTCCGGTATCGAGGTCGACCTCGCCGAGGGCGCCCTGCGGGTGCAGGCCGTCGACTTCGGCCGCTTCACCACCCTGCTGCCCAGGGTGGCCAGGGACCACGGCATCCGGCTGCTGACCGTCTCGCCGTCGGACGAGTCCCTGGAGTCCGTGTTCTCGTATCTGGTCGCGGCGTAGGAGGCCGAAGATGTACGACCCCACTGTCGCCCGGCTCACCTACCGAGCCCTGCTCGGCCGCCGCCGGGCCCTCATCCTGGGCGCGCTGCCCCTGCTGCTGATCGTGATCGCGGTCGCGGTGCGCCTGCTGTCCGGCGCCGACGACCAGACGGCCGTGAACGTGCTGGGCGGCTTCGCCCTCGCCACCATGGTGCCGATCATCGGCGTCATCGCCGGCACCGGCGCCATCGGCCCGGAGATCGACGACGGCTCCGTGGTGTACCTGCTGTCCAAGCCGCTGAAGCGGCCCACGATCATCTACACCAAGCTGATCGTCGCCATCGCCGTCACCATGGTGTTCTCCGCGATCCCCACCCTCGTCGCGGGCCTGATCCTCAACGGCAACGGCCAGCAGATCGCCGTCGCCTACACGGTCGCCGCGCTGGTCGCCTCGATCGCCTACGCCGCGCTCTTCCTGCTGCTCGGCACGGTCTCCCGGCACGCCGTGGTCCTCGGCCTGGTCTACGCCCTGGTCTGGGAGGCGCTGTTCGGCTCCCTGGTGCCCGGCGCCCGCACGCTCAGCGTCCAGCAGTGGTCGCTGGCGGTGGCCCAGAAGGTCTCCGGCGGCGATCTGATCACCTCCGACGTGGGCCTGACCACGGCGACGGTGCTGCTGGCCGCGGTGACCGTGCTCGCCACCTGGTACGCCGGGCAGAAGCTGCGCTCGCTGACCCTGGCGGGCGAGGAGTAGACGCCCCTGCCAGGTGAATCGAACACGCGGACGTATTAAATCGGTGGCGCCGAACTCCCCCGTACCGGCACAGTGGTGTCGTCCCACCACGAGCCGGGAGAGGAGTTCGGCGATGTCGATGCACGACAGTGCGCCGGGCTCCCGACAGGGCAGCCGGCGGCGGGCTCCGGAGTAGCCGTTACCGCTCCGTGGAGCCGCCGGACACGGGGAGCTGCCCGGGGCGGCCGCTTCGAGCACGCGAATCGCACTCGCGTGGGCCGCCCACCCGGAGGATTGGCCGAGAGGTAAGGCACCGGCTCGCTGAGCCGCGGTCGGGGGTGACCCCGCGCACGTTCGATCCGTGCATCCTCCGCAACGGGGCGTACAGCGCCCGGGCGTCAGCCCAGCAACCGCTCCAGCACCACCGCGATCCCGTCCTCCTCGTTGGAGGACGTCATCTCGTCGGCGACCGCCTTCAGCTCCTCGTGGGCGTTGGCCATGGCCACGCCCCGCGCCGCCCAGCCGAACATCGGGATGTCGTTCGGCATGTCACCGAAGGCGAGGGTGTCCGCCGCCTTCAGACCGAGCCGCCGGGCCGCCAGGGACAGCCCCGTGGCCTTGGACAGACCGAGCGGCAGCAGCTCCACGATGCCCTCCCCCGCCACCACGACGGTGACGAAACCACCGGCCGCGCGCGTGGCGATCTCGGCCAGCTCGTCGTCGCCGAGCGTCGGGTGCTGGATGTAGAGCTTGTTCAGCGGGGCGGTCCACAGGTCGGCCGCGTCCGTGAAGGGGGTCGCCGGCAGGGTGCCCTGCACCGCGTACCCCGGCCCCACGAGCACGTCGCCGTCCAGGCCGTCCCGGCTCGCCGCCAGATACAGCGGGCCGACCTCCGCCTCGATCTTGGCCAGCGCCAGCCCGGCCAGCTGCCGGTCCAGTGTCACCGAGGTCAGCAGCCGCCGCTCCCCGGCGTGGTAGACCTGCGCGCCCTGGCCGCACACGGCGAGGCCGTCGTAGCCCAGGTCGTCGAAGATGTGCCGGGTCCACGGGACCGCGCGCCCGGTGACGACGATGTGCGCGGCGCCCGCCGCGGTGGCCGCGGCGAGCGCGTCACGGGTGCGCCGCGAGACCGACTCGTCGGAGCGCAGCAGCGTTCCGTCGAGGTCGGTGGCGATCAGCCGGTAGGGGAACGCGGGGGCCGTGCTCACTTGGCGACCGGCTCCAGGACCTCACGCCCGCCCAGGTAGCGACGCAGCACCTCGGGCACGCGCACCGAGCCGTCGGCCTGCTGGTGGTTCTCCAGGATCGCGACGATGGTGCGCGGCACGGCGCACAGGGTGCCGTTGAGCGTGGCCAGCGGCCGGACCTGCTTGCCCTCGCGGACGCGGATCGACAGGCGGCGGGACTGGAACTCGGTGCAGTCCGAGGTCGAGGTCAGCTCGCGGTACTTGCCCTGGGTCGGGATCCACGCCTCGCAGTCGAACTTGCGGGCGGCCGAGGAGCCGAGGTCGGCGGAGGCGACGTCGATCACCCGGAACGGCAGCTCCAGGGAGGTCAGCCACTGCTTCTCCCACTCCAGCAGGCGCTGGTGCTCGGCCTGGGAGTCCTCGGGAGCGACGTACGAGAACATCTCGACCTTGTCGAACTGGTGCACGCGGAAGATGCCGCGGGTGTCCTTGCCGTGCGAACCGGCCTCACGGCGGAAGCAGGGCGAGAAGCCCGCGTAGCGCAGCGGGAGTCGGTCGGCCTCGATGATCTCGTCCATGTGGTACGCGGCGAGCGCCACCTCGGAGGTGCCGACCAGGTACAGGTCGTCGTTCGGGAGGTGGTACACGTCCTGCGAGGCCTGGCCGAGGAAGCCGGTGCCGGCCATCGACTGGGGGCGGACCAGCGCGGGCGTCAGCATCGGGGTGAAGCCTGCCGCCGTGGCCTGGGCCATCGCGGCGTTGACGAGCGCCAGCTCCAGCAGCGCGCCGACGCCGGTGAGGAAGTAGAAGCGGGAGCCGGAGACCTTCGCGCCGCGCTCGACGTCGATGGCGCCGAGCAGCTGGCCCAGCTCCAGGTGGTCCTTGGGCTCGATGCCCTCGGCGCCGAAGTCGCGGATGGTGCCGTGCGTCTCCAGCGTGACGAAGTCCTCCTCGCCGCCGACGGGCACCTCGGGGTGGACGAGGTTGCCCAGCTTGAGCAGCAGCTCCTGGGTCTCGGCGTCGGCGGCGTCACGCTCGGCGTCGGCGGCCTTGACGTCGGCCTTCAGCTGTTCGGCCCGCTTCAGCAGCTCGGCCTTCTCGTCCGCCGAGGCCTTGGGGATGAGCTTGCCGAGCGACTTCTGCTCGGACCGCAGCTCGTCGAAGCGGACGCCGGACGACCTGCGCCGCTCGTCGGCAGACAGGAGAGCGTCGACGAGCGCGACGTCCTCTCCACGGGCACGCTGGGAGGCGCGCACACGGTCGGGGTCCTCACGGAGCAGGCGAAGGTCAATCACGCGCTCCAGGCTACCGGTGCGGGGTGACGCGTCACGACTCGCTATTCCACGGCGCGGCTTACGATCCGCTTCGTGGCAATTGCCCCGATGCGTTGCCCGGTGCAATGAAAAGGATCCCACTCCCCGGAACGGGGCACGTCGCAGGGCCTCCCGTTGACCGGATTTCCTTGTGGACGGCGGGACTTGAGTGCCCTCCGTCCACAGGAATCCACAACCCGGGAAAGTTATCCACAGGCTGTGCGAAAGATCTGTGGATGCCGGACGCGATCATTCCGAATCGGACGACACGGGCGAAGAATTGGTGATCCAGACCCACGCCCGCCCCACTTTCGAGTGGAAATGGGTCGTCCCAAAGGATTGATCGAAGGAAACTGGTGGACGAAGGGTGACGTGTTCCCCTGTGGACGGGCTTGCCGCCTGTAGGGCGATTTGTCGACCGGGCGACGCTTCCGTGTCGACTTGTCCCCAGATCGAGAAGCGGACCTGTGGATAACTTCTGTGGATAAGGAAGGCCGGCAGGCAGGGCCGGTACGGCTGGCAGGACTGGCTAGAAACGGCCGTCCTGGCAGCGTGCCACCCAGTCCGACGCCTCCGTGAACGCCTCGTCCGAGGTGCCCTGCCGCGGCGGCAGCACGTCCGCCGGCTCCACCCCCGCGCGCGGGTACGACCCGAGGAAGCGCACCTGGAGGCAGATCCGTTTCAGTCCCATCAGCGCCTCGGCGACCCTGCGGTCCGAGATGTGGCCCTCGGCGTCGATGCAGAAGCAGTAGTTGCCGATGCCCGCGCCCGTCGGCCGGGACTGGAGCAGCATCAGGTTGATGCCCCGGGAGGCGAACTCGCCCAGCAGATCGCGCAGCGCACCCGGATGGTCGTCGCGCTGCCACAGCACCACCGACGTCTTGTCCGCGCCGGTCGGCGCCGCGGGCCGGGCGGGGCGGCCCACCAGCACGAAACGGGTCTGGGCGTTCTCCGCGTCGTGGATCTCGGTCTCCAGGGCCTCCAGGCCGTACCGCGCCGCCGCGAACTCCCCGGCGAAGGCGGCGTCGTACCGGCCCTCCTGCACCAGCCGGGCGCCGTCCGCGTTGGAGGCGGCCGACTCCCAGACGGCGTCCGGGAGATGCGTCTTGAGCCAGTTGCGCACCTGCGGCTGCGCGGCCGGGTGGGCGGTGACCGTCTTGACGTCGGACAGCTTGGTGCCGGGGCGGACCAGCAGCGCGAACGTGATCGACAGCAGCACCTCGCGGTAGATCATCAGCGGCCGGCCCGCCACCAGCTCGTCGAGGGTCGTGGTGATACCCCCCTCGACCGAGTTCTCGATCGGCACGAACGCCGCCTCGGCCTCTCCGTTGCGCACCGCGTCCAGCGCGGACTGCACGGACACGTAGGGGATCAGCTCCCGGGTCGCCGCCTCCGGAAGCGTGCGCAGGGCGACTTCGGTGAAGGTGCCTTCAGGACCGAGATACGCATAGCTGGCTGGCATGTCCTCACCCTAATGGGCCCCTCGGCCCCCGGCCCGGACGTCTCACCAACACCCCACCGGCGAGTGACGCCGATCCTGCCCCGGTCACCCCTCCAGCAGCCGCTGCCCCACGTACTCACCCTCCGCCGCCCCGCCCGGCACCGCGTACAGCCCGCTCGCCTCGTGCCGGACGAACCGCGACAGCGCGTCGCCGCGGTCGAGCTTGCGCTGCACCGGCACGAAGCCGCGCAGCGGGTCCGCCTGCCAGCAGATGAAGAGCAGCCCCGCGTCGGGCACCCCGTCGGGGTCGATGCCGTCGTGGAAGGAGAAGGGGCGCCGGAGCATCGCCGCGCCGCCGTTCTGGTCGGGCCGGGTGATCCGGGCGTGCGCGTTGATCGGCACGACCAGGTTGCCCCCGGCGTCCGTCTTCTCCAGGTCCATCTCGGTGGTCTCGTCACCGCCGGACAGCGGCGCCCCGTCGGACTTGCGGCGCCCGATGACCTCCTCCTGTGCCGTGACCGACAGCCTCTCCCAGCTGTCGAGGAGCATGCGGATCCGCCGTACGACGGCGTAGGAGCCATTGGCCATCCAGGCGGGCTCCCCGCTCTCCGGCACGAAGATCCGCTTCTCGAAGTCGGGCTCGTCCGGCTTGGGATTGCGGGTGCCGTCGACCTGGCCCATCAGATTGCGGGCCGTCATGGGCTGCGCGGTGGCGCCCGGCGATCGGTTGAAGCCGTTCATCTGCCAGCGGACCCGGGCGGCACTGCCCGCGTCCTTCTGGATCGCCCGCAGCGCGTGAAAGGCGACCAGGGCGTCGTCGGCGCCGATCTGCACCCACAGATCGCCGTTGCTGCGCGCCCGGTCCAGCCGGTCGGAGGAGAAGTCGGGCAGCGGGTCGAGGGCTACCGGGCGCTGCTTCTCCAGGCCCGTACGGCCGAAGAAGCTGTGTCCGAAGCCGAAGGTCACCGTGAGGGACGAGGGACCGGCGTCGCGGGCGATGCCCGTGTCGTCCTGCCCGGCCGGCTCGCCCGCCATCAGCCGCCGGGCCGTCTCCGACCAGCGGCGCAGCAGTGCGGCGGCCTCCTTGCGGCCCGCGCCGGGCGCGAGGTCGAAGGCGACGAGATGGCCCCGGGACTGCAGGGGAGTGGTGATGCCGGGCTGATGTTTCCCGTGAAACATCACCTCCTCGGCGCCGAGCGAGGTGAGCGGAGTCGCCCCGGACGGCGCCGCGGCGTAGCCCACGGCACCGCCCGCCGCACCGAGCACCAGCCCGGTGGCCCCGGCGGTGCCGAGCAGCCGGCGGCGCGAGATGCCCTCCCGGGGACCCGACTGGGCACCCGGGCGGGGCGCGTCCGGTGTCCGGGTCTGCGGAACGGACGGGTCAACCATGTGGTCAGCCATGATGTGCGGTTCAGCCGATCTGCGTGTTCTTGTCGACGGTCACCTGGTCGATGTCGGAGGTCCGCACGGTCACGGCGATCTTCCACTCGCCCGCCATGGGAATCTGCACTCCGTTCGCCGACCAGTGTCCGGTGGTGATGTGGTCGGGGACGACGGGCAGCGGCCCGATGTCCTGGGACTCCAGGGTGAAGGCGACCTTCACCTCGGGGACGTCGAAGGCCCGGCCGTTGGGCCGCGTCACATAGACGTGCAGGGCGTTGGCACCGGTCCGGGCGGGATCGAGGTCGATCCGGACGACGCCCTTGCCGTCCTGGCCGCCGGTGTCGAAGGGCATGTCCAGGGTGACGGCCCCGGTCGCGGAGGTCTGCGCCGAGGCCGCCGTGGCCGCCTTGGCCTCCTCCTCCGTACGGCCCGGCTCGGTCGAGGTCAGCATGGTCGTGACCGCCAGCAGGACGACCGCGACCCCCGCCTCGGCGAGCACCGAGCGGCGCAGGCCGCTGCGGGTCGGATCGGCGTCCCGCAGCCGCTTCTGCCGCGCGGCGTCGACGGCGGCCCGCTGCCGGGCGAGCTGCGCGGCCCGCTCCGGGTCGACGCCATCGACTTCTCCGGTGTCCGCCGTACCGCCGTCACCGTCACCTGCCCCGGTGACCGCCGTGCCGCTGTCGGCGTCCGCCGTTGCCCCGGCCCCGGACGCGACCCGCTCCTTCTCCCGCTCGGCCCCCGCCGTCACCGTGTCCGTCAGCCGACCGGTCCAGCGCCGGGAGATCCAGGCGATGCCGACGAGCAGGACCACGAACCCGGCCTTCAGGCACAGCAGCTGCCCGTACCGGGTGCCGGTGAGCGCCGACCAGGAGCCGACCTGCCGCCAGGACTGGTAGAGCCCGGTCACGACCAGGACCAGCACACTGCCGAAGGCGAGCTGCGAGAACCGCCGTACGGCCGTCGCCTCCAGCGGAGTCCCGGCGGGTGCCCGGTGGAGCGCCACCAGCAGCGCGGTCAGCCCGCCGAGCCAGGCCGCGACCGCCAGCAGGTGCAGGACGTCGACGGGCATGGCGATCCCCGGCTGGATGCCGGTGGACGCGTGCTCGGCCATGGCCCAGCTCGCGGCGAGCCCGGCGGCCACGACGACCCCGCCGACGGCCAGCCCGAAGGCCAGGTCCCGGGCCTCCTTCCCGGCCTCGTCGCCGCCTTCGCCCGCACCGCCGGCATCGCCGTCCTCGTCCGGTGCGCCCTCGTCGCCCTCGATCCGCTTGGCGTACGCCCCGAAGAGCACCGCGACGAACAGTGCCGCCGCGGCGAGCAGCAGCAGCCGGGACACCAGGGCGGCGCCGGTCTTGGTCTGCAGCACCTGCCCCAGCAGCTCCAGGTCGAAGACGTCACCGGCCTTCCCGGAGGTGGTGTAGGAGCCGCGCAGGAGCAACAGCCCGAGCGTGGCCGCGGTGAGCGCCACCCAGCCGGAGACGACCAGGCGCTGCACGGCCCGTACGCCCGTTCCGCGCGGCCAGCACGCCAGCAGGAAGGCGGCGCCGCCGACGAGCACGATGAACCCGGCGTACGACGCGTAGCGCCCGACGCCGTAGAGGAACCCGACGGCTCCGCCGCCCGCCGTCGCCTCCGGCACCGAGACGGTGGTCGCGGAGGGCGCGCCGATGGAGAAGGTGAACGCCCCGGCGACGGGATGGCTGTCCGCCGAGACCACCTGGTACGACACCGTGTACGTGCCGTCGGGCAGCCCCGGCCGCAGCTTCACGGTGTACGTGGCGCCCGTGCCGCGGGCCTCGCCGGTGTCCGCGCGCCCGCCCTTGGGGTCGAGCACCCGCAGCGCGTCGTCGGACAGCGCGACCGTCTCGGAGAAGGTGAGCGAGATCTGTTCGGGCGCCTGGCCGACCACCGCCCCCTGCCGGGGGTCGCTGCTGGTGAGCGCGGCGTGCGCGGAGGCCGGCGCCGCATCGGCGAGGAGCGCGGCGGCGACGGCCAGAAGCAGCAGCACCAGGCTCCGGACGCGCGGGGCGATGGTCTGCGTCACGGTGTTCCCCTCCCTCAGTGTCCGGAGTGACCGGTCGCCGGGCGGTACGTCGCCGCCTTCACGGGCATCTCGACCGTGACCGGGTCGGCCCCGGCGAAGTGCAGTTCGACCTCGACCGTCTCACCCTGCTTCGGCTTGCGGGTCAGCTTCTCGAACATCAGGTGGTTCGCCCCGCTCTCGAACACGAGCGTGCCGTGTGCGGGCACCACGGCGTCCGTCATCTCGCGCATCGCCGAGTCGACGGTCTCGTGCAGGGTGACCTCGCCGAGGTCGCTGGTGACCGAGGTCAGCTCGGCCGCCGTACCGCCGTCGTTGGTGACGGTCAGGAAGCCGGCCGCCATGGAGGCGGAGACGGGCTGCGGCATGTAGGCGCCGCTGACGGAGAGGTCCGGGCCGGTGTCCCCGGAGTCCGAGCCGGAGCCGCAGCCCGCGAGGGCCAGCGCCCCGGCCGTGAGCAGGGCGACGGCCGGCGCCGACCGCCGCGCGCGGTGCGCGGGCCGCCTCACGGCTTCTGCCCCTCGACCAGCTTGGGCAGGTCCTTGGTGTAGTCGTCGACGGTGGCGTCCTCGCCGTAGAGGACGTACCCGGCGTCGGTCTTCGGCGAGAAGGCGACGACCTGGGTGCCGTGCATGGAGACGACCTTGCCCTTCTCCTTCTTCGGCGGCTCGATGGAGATGCCGAGGGTGCGGGCGCCGGCCTGGATGGTGGCGAAGTCGCCGGTGAGGCCGACGGCCTGCGGGTCGATGCCCTTGAGCCAGGAGCCGAGCGCCTGCGGGGTGTCCCGCTCGGGGTCGGTGGTGACGAACACGATGCGCAGCTCGTCCTGCTGCGCCTTGGGCAGCTGCTTCTTGGCGACGGCGATGTTGCTCATCGTCGACGGGCACACGTCGGGGCAGTTGGTGTAGCCGAAGTAGATCAGCGTGGGCTTGCCCGCGGTCTCCTTGCGGAGGTCGTACGACTTGCCGCGGGTGTCCGTCAGCACCAGGTCCGGCTTCTCGAACGGCTGGTCGAGCACGGTGGCGGCCTTGTCCGAACCGGGCTCCTCGGAGACCACGGCGACCGTCGAACCGGAGTCGTCCGTGCCGCCGCAGGCGGAGAGGGTCAGGGACGCGGCGGCGAGCAGCGCGGCCGCCGCGAGCGTCTTCTTGCGGAGGGGAAGCGTGGAGAGCGCAGAAAGCATGGAGAGATGTCCCGGATGTGAGTTGCCGGCGGGCGCCGGGGCCGTGCGCGGGCCCGGCGCCCACCGCGAGCGGAATGAGCCTCAGGCGGCGGTGCGCCGGCGGCCGGCCAGCACGCCGTACGCCACACCGGCGGCGCCGACGACGATCCCGACGATGCCGAGGACCCGGGCGGTGGTGTCGGAGGTGTCGCCGGAGTCCTCGGAGGCGGTGCTCTGCGCGGCCGCCTCGGCGTCGTCGGAGGCCTCCTCGGCCGCGTCCGACGAGCCCGACGCGCCGTGGTGGCCGTCCTCGGCGGCGGACAGGGCGAGCACGGGCGCCGGGCTCTCCGGCTCCTCCTGGCCCTCCTGCGGCACCTCGATCCAGCGCACGACCTCCTTGTTGGAGTACGTCTGGATCGCCTTGAAGACCAGTTCGTCCGCGTCCTCGGGGAGCTGGCCGATGGAGACCGGGAACTTCTGGAGGTAGCCGGGCTCGATGCCCTTGCCCTCGGCGGTCCAGGTGATCCTGGAGACGGCCTCGGTGATCTTCTCGCCGTGCACCTCGACCGGCTTGTCGAGCCGGGCCTTGTCCACCTTGATCTTCCAGCCGTCGACCGGCACCGGCAGCGCCGAGGTCAGCGGGTGGCCGGCCGGGAAGCTGACCTCCAGCTTGGTGGTCGAGGCGTTGTCCCGCTCGTTGGGGACCCGGAAGTCCACGACCGCGTAGCCGCCCTTGGCGGCCGTTCCCTCCGGCTGCACGGTGACGTGCGCGAAGGCGGGCACGGACAGGGCGAGGACGGCCGAGGCGGCGAGGGCGCCGGCGGCGGCGATACGGGAAGCCTTCATGGCGATGAGCACTCCACTTCGAGTGAGAGGACCAGTGGTCCCGCTGCGGGCCAGTGGTCGTTGCTGAGGAGAGATACGCGCGAGGCGGCGCACCACCGTGCAGGACGGCTGCGCACGCGCGCGCGTGCCGCGCGACGGCGGCCCCTCCGCCTCGAGTGGGGAGTGGTGGACGCGTCGCGTCAGGCGGCGAGAAGGAACCCGCCGGCCGGCGGACCGCGCCGGATCACCGTGTGCTGGAGTGCGAGCGTGCGGGGCTCCGGAAACGCGAGCGGCTCGGCGCACGGGCAGCGCGGACCGGTGTGCGGCGTGGCCGGAAGCCCGGCGCACAGCGCGCGCACCAGCGCGAGCGCCCCCCGCAGGGACCGTACGAGCGCCCCCTCGGCGAGGACCTCCGCCGACACCCCGAGGATGCGCAGCAGCGCCAGATCCCCGCGCCGCAGCAGCCAGCCGGCCGCCAGACCCGCCAGCAGGTGGCCGAGGAGCATCGGCAGGGACGGCAGCAGCGCGGCCGGTGACCCGGCCACGGTGGACAGCGCGTCCGCCGGCTGGTGGGCAAGATGCGTACCCGGATCGATCCGGGCGTCCGCGAGGATCCGCTGCGCCTGGGCGGGACTGAGGGCCGCCGCGGTCGTGCCGCACACCAGCCGCGCGGCCTGCTCGACCAGCGAGGCGTCGGCCGCCGCGGAGGCCGAGGCCGCCGCGCTCGCCGTACCGTGCTGTCCCAGCCCGAAGAACATGTGCAGGACCGTCTGCCCGGCCGCCAGGAGCGCCGCGATCCCCGGCAGCGACCGCTCGCGCCCGGCGAGCGGCGCGGTGACCAGCACCGCACCGAAAAATCCCGCGCCCAGCGTCCACAGCGGCACCGCGGCGCAGGACGCGATCGCGTGACCGGCCGCGGCCAGCACGACGCAGACCGCGGCGAAGACCGCGGCCCGCAGCAACCGGAGATCGCCTCCGGAGCGCGCCGAGCGCTGGTGGGGGGCAGACATGGCGGGCTCATCATCCCACTGGCCCGCCGGCCGCCGTACGGCAGGTCCGCGAAATCACCGACTGACGCATTCGGCCCCACATACACCGTTTGGCGCTCCTGGCACATCCCCCATATGGGCGCCATCACGCTGACTCAGGGCTTACAAGCGGGTGCGCGCGGTAATACGTAACGGTATGTCGAGCCGCGGCCATGAGGCCGGCGCCCAGGAGGCTGGAGCATGAGCATCTGGTGGTCACTCCATCTTCGGCGCGATGCCGCGAGCGTGCCGCTCGCCCGGCGCCTGCTGATCGGCACGATGGAGACGGCGGGCGTCGACCCCGATGTCTCCTACGACCTCTCCGTCGCCCTCACCGAGGCGTGCGCCAACGCCGTCGAGCACGGCGGCGGCCGCTCCTGCGGGGGGTACCGGGTCACCGCCTACCTGGACGGCGAGAAATGCCGGATCGAGGTGACCGACTCGGGCCCGGGATTCACCCCCGCGGCCCCGCTGCAGCCGCCCGACGAGGCCGAGCACGGCCGCGGCCTGTGCCTCATCCAGGAACTGGCCGACCACGTCCACTTCACCAACAAGCCCGGCCGGGGCGGCGCGGTGGTCAGCTTCGACAAGATCCTCAAGTGGCGCGAGAACGCGCCGCTGATGACCGCGTCCTGAGCCCCGTGAGGAGTGCGGGGAGCCGCGCGACCAGCCGCGGCGCACCCGCACCCCGCGAACGGCGACCGGAGCGCCCATGGCACCCGGTCCCCGCCCCGTCCGCCCTCAGCCCTTCAGCGAGGCCATCCAGGACTCGACCTCGTCCGACCGCCGGGGCAGCGCGGCGCTGAGGTTCCGGTTGCCGTCCTCGGTGACGAGGATGTCGTCCTCGATCCGCACACCGATCCCGCGGTACTCCTCCGGCACGGTCAGGTCGTCGGCCTGGAAGTACAGCCCCGGCTCGACGGTCAGGCACATGCCCGGCTCCAGCGTGCCGTCGACGTACGTCTCGGTCCGCGCGGCGGCGCAGTCGTGGACGTCCATGCCGAGCATGTGACCGGTGCCGTGCAGCGTCCAGCGACGCTGGAGGCCCAGCTCCAGCACCCGCTCGACCGGGCCCTCGACGAGCCCCCACTCCACCAGCCGCTCGGCGAGCACGCGCTGGGCGGCGTCGTGGAAGTCGCGGTACTTGGCACCCGGCTTCACCGCCGCGATACCGGCCTCCTGGGCCTCGTACACGGCGTCGTAGATCTTCTTCTGGATCTCGGTGAAGCGGCCGCTGACGGGCAGCGTGCGCGTGACGTCGGCGGTGTAGTACGTGTGCGTCTCCACCCCGGCGTCGAGCAGCAGCAGATCACCGGAGCGCACGGGCCCGTCGTTGCGCACCCAGTGCAGCGTGCAGGCGTGCGGCCCGGCGGCGGCGATGGTGCCGTAGCCGACGTCGTTGCCCTCCACGCGCGCGCGGAGGAAGAACGTGCCCTCGATGTACCGCTCGGAGGTCGCCTGCGCCTTGTCGAGGACCTTCACCACGTCCTCGAAGCCGCGCACGGTCGAGTCGACGGCCTTCTGCAGCTCGCCCACCTCGAAACCGTCCTTGACCAGCCGCATCTCGGAGAGGAAGACCCGCAGCTCCTCGTCGCGCTCGGCGGTGACCTTGTCGGTCAGGGCGGCCTCGACACCGGCGTCGTAGCCGCGCACCACACGGACCGGGCCGGTGGCCTCGCGCAGCCTGCCGGTCAGCTCGCGCACGTCGGAGGCGGGGATGCCGTACAGCTTCTCGGCCTCGGTGAGCGAGTGGCGGCGGCCGACCCACAGCTCGCCCTGGCCGTCCAGCCAGAATTCACCGTTCTCGCGGTCGGACCGGGGCAGCAGGTAGATGGTCGCCGTGTGACCGTCGGACGCCGGCTCCAGGACCAGGACACCGTCCTCGGTCTGGTTGCCGGTCAGGTACGCGTACTCGACCGACGCCCGGAAGGGGTACTCCGTGTCGTTCGAGCGGGTCTTGAGGTTGCCGGCCGGGATCACCAGGCGCTCGCCGGGGAAGCGCGCGGACAGCGCGGCGCGGCGGGCGGCGGTCTCGGCGGCCTGGGCGATCGGCTGCAGGTCGTGCAGCTCGGTGTCGGCCCAGCCGGTCCGCATGTTCTCCGCCAGTTCGTCGGACACGCCCGGGTACAGTCCGTTCTTCCGCTGCTTGATCGGCTCTTCCTCGGCAGTCTCCGGCCCCGCTGCGGTAGCAGCATGGTTATCGGCGTCCGGGAGCTCCTCGGCCACGGTCATCCTCCTAGGTACGGCACTGGACCTCCCCCATCGTACGGTCGTACGGGAAGGGGCCCAGGGCCGGAAGACCTGTTACCGATCGCTCACTCGAACCGGGCCGCGAGCAGCACCACGTCCTCCTCGTCGTCGGCCTCGTCCAGCCCGTCCGGCAGGACCGCGCGCAGCACGTGGTCGACGATCGCCTCGGGGTCGCGCCGCTTGGTGCGGGGCAGCCCGGCGGCGGCCGCGTGCAGACGGGCGAAGGCGCGGTCGGTCGGGTCGCCGGTGCGGCGCAGCAGCCCGTCGGTGTAGAGCAGAACCGTCTCTCCGGGCTCCGCGTACAGCTCCACGCTGGGCGCCTCCCAGCAGGCCAGCATCCCGAGCGGGGCGGAGACGGAGGTCTCCACGAACGCGGTGCGCCGCTCGCCGATCAGCAGCGGCGGGGTGTGCCCGGCCCCGGCCAGCGTGATCTTGCGCAGCGCGGGCTCGCAGAACGCGAACAGCGCGGTCGCCGAGCGGGCCGGCTCGGTCAGCCGGAGCAGCAGTTCCAGGTCGGACAGGACGGCGACCGGATCCTCGCCCTCCATCACGGCGTACGCGCGCAGCGACGCGCGCAGCCGTCCCATCGCGGCGATCGCACTCGGCCCCGACCCGGTCACGGACCCCACGGCGAGCCCGAGGGCGGCGTCCGGCAGCGGCAGCGCGTCGTACCAGTCGCCGCCCCCGCGCGGGCCGGTGCGGTGCCGCGCGGCGAGCTGCACCCCGGAGACCCGGGGCAGCCGGGAAGGGAGCAGTTCCTCGGCGATCGTCGTCATGCACGCGCGCGTGCGCTCGACTTCGAGGAGCCGGGCGAGGTGCTCGGTGGCGTAGCGGGTGTACAGGCCGACGAGGTGGCGCTGTCGTTCGACGGGCTCGGCGGGTTCGTCGTAGAGCCAGGCGGCGGCGCCCAGGCGGCCCGCGCTCTCGGTGGACAGGGGGACGGCGTAGCTGGCGGCGTAGCCGAGGCGGGCGGCCACCTCCCGGTGGCGGGGGTCGATCCCCTCCTCGGCGAACAGGTCGGGGTGCAGACTCTCGGTGACGCCGCCGGGCCGGCCGGGGGGCGGGTCGAGGAGCTCGCCGTACGGCAGGGCGCCGCGCGGGACGGTCTCCAGATGGCCGAGATCCGCGGGGCCGAGGCCCAGGCCGACGGTGCTGCGGGGGTCCACGCCGTCGGCGGGTTCGAGGACGACGAGTCCGCGGCGGGCGCCCACCAGGGCGGCCCCGGCGCGCCCCAGTTCCTGGAGCGCGTCCGCGAGGGAGCCCGTGCGGGCCAGGCGTTCGGTGAGTTCGTGCAGGGTGGTGAGGTCGGAGACCCAGCCGGCGAGCCGGTCCTGGAGGAGGGCTCCCGGCCCGGTGGCGGCGGCGGGGACGCCGGTGGCCAGGGGCGCGGGCGCGACAGTGTGTGAGGGGGCTGGGACCGTTGAATCGATTCCGGCCACTTTCGGAGGGTGCGGGGCGTTCATGGCGTCCGGCTTTCCGACCGGCGCGTATTGCTCAAAAGCATCGCAAACCCCCATGTCAATCTGCGCCGCTGGCAATGTCTCCACATGTACACGCAGTCATGAGGGGATGTCCAGCATTGTCCTGGTGGGATTACTGGTGTCCGTGTGGTTTCCGGGGGATCCGGTGTCGGTCCCCTTGCGGAACGGCAAAGTTGGCTTGAAACTGCCCCGTGTAAGCGCATATTGCGGTCGACTGGGCTTGCTCGACGGAGCGTCACAGCGGTCGTGATGGGTACGTACTCGGAGAAGGCCAGGGGTGGTTGGGAACCACCCGGAACCTGGCGACGGACCCGGGCGTCCTATCCACCGACGACCGTGCCCCATCCTCCCGTGGCGGCGGTGGAGAGAAATACGCGAGACGGCGAAACGCCATACTTCGCCACCCCACGCCACGCCCATGCTTGTGCAAGACGCAGCGGGCGACGGCAGCCAACGCTCGGCCCATAGGGGTTCCCCGTGCTTCGACGCAGGGGTGTGATGCGCCAGTAGGTACGCACAGTGAAGCGATCGACACATGATGTGATGTGGACCACGGTGTTGCCAGGCGTGCAACGGAAAGGAACGAGCGCTCATGCGCGAGATCCTCGGAAGGCGACGCAGGCTCCTGTTCAGGCGGAACGGCGGGGGGCGTGAGCTGATCGACGCGGCCCTGACCTTCGCGACCGAATGGCAGTGGCCCGTACTCCCGGGTGTGGGGACCGATCCGCAGGGCCATGCCCGCTGCGGCTGCCCGGATCCCGAATGCACGGTGCCCGGAGCCCACCCCTTCGACCCCGGTCTCCTCGCGGCCACCACCGACGCGCGCATGATCCGCTGGTGGTGGGCCAACCGGCCGACGGCACCGATCGTCCTGGCCACCGGCGGCACGGCACCGTGCGCGGTCAGCCTCCCCGCTCCCGCCGCCGCCCGCGCGCTGCACGCGCTGGACCTCCAGGGCATGCGCCTCGGCCCGGTCCTCGCCTCGCCCACCCGCTGGGCCGTGCTCGTCCGGCCGTACTCCATGGAGCAGTTGGGCGAACTGCTCTACGCCAAGGACTTCGTCCCCGGCTCGCTGCGCTTCCACGGCGAGGGCGGCTATCTCACGCTGCCCCCCTCCGAGACCGGCCAGGGGCAGATCCGCTGGGAACGCGCCCCGCTGCCCGGCTCGGCCGCCCCCTGGGTGCCGGACGTGGAGGCCGTGGTGGACGCCGTGGTCGACGCCCTCACTCGTACGGGTGTGAGCGCGCCCGAGTTCTAGGGTGTCGGGCGCGCGCGGAACCGGGCGCGCGGCCGGGATCGTTATCGTCCCGTCCATGCAGCGTCACTCTGGGGGCCACGGACCCCGACCGCCCGGACGCCACGACTCCCGCGCCCGTCTGCTCATGCTGGTGGGTGCGGTGGTGTGCGCGGTGGCGTTGCCACTGGCCGTCGCCTCGGCAGGGTCGGTGGGATCGCGGGACACGGTGGGGTCGGCGGACTCGGTGAGGTCTGTGCGCCTCGGCGACCCAGGGCGTTCCGGTGACTCGGGGCGTTCGAAGGGTGCCGGCGGCTCGGCGCGACCAGGCAGCTCGGCTGGATCCGGCAGCTCATCGGGAACCGGCAGGTCAGCGGGATCCGGCAGTTCATCGGGAACCGGCAGGTCAGCGGGATCCGGCACGGGCGACGGCCTCAGGGACCACGGGACGTCCGCCGGGGCCGGGGACGCCAAGGCGCCGTCGGACCCGGGCGGCGACCCCGGATCCGGCACCCGGAGCTCACCCTCCCTGCTCGGCATCGGACTGTCCACCGCCGCCCGCTGCGGTCCCGAACTCACCACATCCGACGGCATCGAGGCGCAGACCTGTGTGCTGACGCAGGGCGAGGAGAACTGGGCGCGCGCCTACTACCGCAACACGACCGGTCGCGCCCTGGACGGCGTACTGACGCTCATGGGGCCGGGCGGGCGCACCGTGCAGATCCGCTGCGTGGTCGGCGCCCGGGACGAGCCGGCGAGCTGCGAGACGCCCCGGGAGACCGGCCGGAGCCCGGCAGGGTACACGGCGGTCGCGGAGTTCGCCGGACGCGGCGGCGAGGGGCCGCTGCTGCTGCGGGTCGGCAGCAACTCGGGTACCGTCACGGGGAGTTGACATGCGGCGGCGGGCCGTACGCGGATCCGGACACAGAAAGACCCGGTTGCTGGCGACGGGGGATGCACCAGCAACCGGGCTACTGGAACGGTAACAAGAGATCGGCTGTTCGCAAATTCGATCTCCTCTTCCCCTCGGCTATTCGGACACCCGACTCGCCTTGTTTGAGGCGGAGTTGTGACCCGAGTCACCGCGCGACAGGGGCCGGTCCGACTGATCGGTCGATCAGCCGGACCGTGTGTCCCGGGCGGGAGTCAGCTGAGCGTGACCTGCCGGTTGGTCAGTCCGCCGCGCGCACGGCGCTCCTCCGGGGTGAGCGGTGCGTCCGCGGCCAGCGCGGCGGCCAGGCGCTCGGCGAACTCGGCCGCCGGCTTCTCGATGTCCTCGGCGAGGACCCCGCTCGGCAGATCCCAGACCGGCACCGTGAGCCCGTGAGCACGGAAGGAGCCCACCAGGCGGGTGCCCTCGCCGAGGCTGGAGCGCCCCGCCGCGTGCAGCCGCGCGAGGGCGTCCAGAAGCTGCTCCTCCGGGTGCGGCATGACCCAGCGCAGGTGGTTCTTCTCCGGTGTCTCGCACCAGTACGCCGCGTCGACGCCGGTCAGCTTGACGGTCGGGATGGCCGCGGCGTTGGCCCGCTCCAGGGAGGCGGTCACCTCCGGGGTGGCGTTCTGCGCGTCCGGAACCCAGAACTCGAAGCCGCTGTGCACCTCCGGCTCGAACGTGCCCGCGGGGTCGAGCAGGTCCTGCAGCCGCGGGCCGCCGGCCGGGGCACGGCGCCCCTGGACCGGGGTGCCGGGCTTGGCCTGAAGGGCGCGCTGGAGGGTGTCGGCGAGGTCACGGCTGATGTCGCCGGACGCCGTGTCGTTCTGCAGGCCGAGCAGGACCGAGCCGTCCTCGCGGCGCAGGGCGGGCCAGGCCATCGGCAGCACCGTGGCCAGGGTGACCGACGGGACGCCCTCGGGCAGGCCGTCCTTCAGCGTCAGCTCGGCGGTGGCGGCCGGCACCAGTTCGCGCAGGGCCACCCAGTCGCACTCGCCAGGCAGCCCCTCGAACGGGCGGTGCACCAGCTCGGTGACGGCCTGGGCGGCGGCCCGGCCATGGCACGCCTTGTAGCGGCGGCCGCTTCCGCAGGGGCAGGGCTCGCGGGCGCCGACGACCGGGATCTCACCGTCGGTGATCTGCGGCCGCTTGGCCTTCGTCTGAGGTTGCTTCTTGGCCATGGTGAGTGTCTCCCGGTGACGGCTCGTCTCGTACGGCGGGAGCCTAGCCGTTTGCGCCATGTCCGACGGGACCCGCGGACACCCCTCGTGTTGCGGACGACACCGGGCGCCGCACGGCCGTCCCGTCAGTCCAGGTCGTCGAAGGCGTCCGCGAAGTCCAGCTCCGGCATGGCGGCCACCGAGGGTGCCGCGACGCGCGTAGCGAAGTCGTCGCGGCGTCGCCCGGCATCCGGATCATGGACGTCCTCGTGGACCACGACCCAGACGGTGACCTCGCCGCGGACGTCGTCCCGGACACCCCAGTCGTCGGCCAGGGCCGTGATGATGTTCAGCCCGCGGCCGCCATGGGCGGTGACCGACGGGGTGGCGGGGGCGGGCTGAACATCATCACGGCCCTGGCCGACGACTGGGGTGTCCGGGAC
>NZ_MUND01000227.1 GCF_002154375.1 Streptomyces glaucescens
ACGGGAACAGGACCTCGTCGGGTCCGGGGAAGGGATAGGGGACGTCGGTGAGCCGGGCCCGCCGGGGGCGCCGTGGTCGATGACAAGAGCACGCATGGTGTGACCCACTTCTTCCGGAGGGCGGTGGAGGCGGCGGGCCCGGCCGGGGCGGAGATCCGGGGCGGATCCGGGAGCCTGGCCGGGCCCGCCGCCTCCACCGCCCTCCGGAAGAAGTGGGTCACACCATGCGTGCTCTTGTCATCGACCACGGCGCCCCCGGCGGGCTCCGGCTCACCGAGGTGCCCGATCCCGTCCCCGGACCCGACGAGGTCCTGGTCCGGGTCGCCGCGACCTCCCTCAACCACGGCGAACTCCCCCGCACCGGCAACGCCGCCGCCGCACCGGGCACGGTCCCCGGCTGGGACGCGGCGGGCACCGTCGAGCGGCCCGCCGCCTCGGGCGCCGGCCCGCGGGCCGGTGAACGGGTCGTCACCTGGGGGTGGTCCGGTGGCTGGGCGGAGCTGCGCGCGGTCTCCGTGACCGACCTCGCGGTGCTCCCGGACGAGGTCGACTTCGTGCGGGCCGCCGCCCTGCCGGTGGCCGGACTCACCGCCCTGCGCGCGCTGCGCCGCGCCGGAACCGAACCCGGCCACCGCGTCGCCGTCACCGGCGCGTCGGGCGGCGTGGGGCACTTCGCCGTGCAACTCGCCCGGCTCCAGGGCGCCGAGGTGGTGGCCGTGGTCGGCGACCGGGCGCGCGGCGCCGGTCTGGCCGAACTGGGTGCCCACCAGGTGGTGACGGACCCCGCGGAGATCGGCGCGCCGGTCGACATCCTGCTGGACCATGTCGGGGGCCCGCTGCTCGCCCGTCTCCTCGACCGGATGGCCGACGGCGGGACGGTGATCTCCATCGGGGCGACGTCCGGCCTCGACACCCCGATCGCGCCCTACCAGCTGGTGGGCAGGCGGCTGACCCTCGTCGGCATCCAGGCCGGCGGCCGCACCGGCGCCGACCTCGCCCATCTGGCCCGCCTCGTGGCCGAGGAGCGGCTGCGGGTGAGCGCGGGCCGGGTCGCCGACTGGCGCTCGGCCGGCGAACTGGCGGAGGAGATCGTCGCCCGCCGCGTCCGGGGCAAGGCGGTGCTGACGGTTTCCTGAGCCTCTCCCCTGACGTCCCCGTGCGCCGCCGGCTCCCCCGGCGGCGCACTCTTTTCATGCCCGCCGTCTACTCGTCCGAGTAGTTCGGGTAGTCCGGGTAGTCCACGAGGCCCGTCAATTACCCGAGTTATCAGTGGCCACCGGCCAGGCGCATTAACTAGCTTATTTCCCAGAGCTTCCCGAGCGAATCGTGAACCGGCCGATCGCAGAAGAAGCCAGAGGTTTCTCTGGTCCGGCTACCGAATGAATCGAGGGCCTGTGTCCACGACTGTTTTCCGTAATTCCCCCCGCATCGGCATTCCGGATCCGGCGCCCGACGCCGTCGTCGATCTGCGCTCGGCCATGCGCCTGTTCCCGACCGGTGTCGCGCTGCTGTGCACGGGCAGCGGCGAGAGCGCCGTCGGCATGACCATCAACGCGTTGATGTCCGTGTCCCTGACGCCGCCCCGCATCCTGGTCAGCGTGCAGAGCACGGCCCGCGCCCACCCCGTGCTCTGCGCCAGCCGGACCTTCGCCGTGCATCTCCTCAGCGACCGGCAGGCCGCCACCGCGGGGCTGTTCGCCTCCCGCGACAAGCCGTTCGGCACGGATCTGGAGGCCCTGGTCGACCGGGAAGTGCTGCCGGTCGCCCTCGCCACGCTGCGGTGCTCCGTCGAGCAGGTCTTCCAGGGCGGCGACCACAGCCTCTTCCTGAGTCGCGTCGAGTCCATCGGGCACGGCGAGAAGAACGGCGAACCGCTCGTCTTCCACCGCGGAACTCTCGGAACCAAGCATCAGTGAGGTGTGATCCTTTGTCTGTCCTTCCCGCGGGAATTCCCGCCGCAGCGATACGGGCGGCCGGCGAGGAGTCGAAGCCCCTGCCGCCCGGCACCAACGTCAGCATGTTCCGCCCCCGCGACATCTACGGTGTCGTACGGCCCCGCACGGTCACCGAAGTGCGCGCGATCGTCCGGGCGTTCGCCCAGGCCGAGGGCGGCCCCGGGCTCCAGGCCGTCAGCACCGGGCGCAACTGGGGCCTGGGCTCGCGCGAACCGGCCCGCGACGAGGTCGTCACCCTCGAACTCGACGGCCTCGACACCGTCCGCGACCTGGACGTCGAGGGCGGCTGGGCGATCGTCGAGCCCGGCGTCACCCAGCTGCGGCTGGCGGAGCTGCTCACCGGCACCGGCCGGATGCTGAACGTCACCGCCTCCTCCGGTCACACCAGCGTCCTGGGCAACATGATCGACCGGGGTGTCGGCCTGCGCCGGCAGCGCACCCTGGACCTCGCGGGGCTCGAAGTGGTGCTGCCCGACGGCGAGTTGATCCGGGTCGGCTGGTGGCCGCACGGCGACCGGCCCGGTGCGGTCAACCCGCAGGGCCTCGGCCCCTCGCCGCTGGCCCTGTTCACCCAGTCCGACCTGGGCATCGTCACGGCGGGCGTGGTGCGGCTCCTGCCCCGCCCCGAGGCCCAGCGGGTGCTGCGCCTCGGCTTCGGCCGCGACCGGCTGCCCGAGGCCATCGACGAGCTGCGCCGCTGGACCGCCCAGGGTCTCGTCTCCGGCGTCCTGAAGGTCTACGACACCGTCTCCACCCGCTCCTACGGCGGCCACGGCGACGAGTACGTGACCCATCTGTGCGTCGACGGCACCGAACGGTCCGTCGAGGCCCTCACCCGGGTCATCGAGGAGGAGGCCGCGCGCAGCGGCCTGTTCACCCGCGTCCTGCGCTCCGACGAGCAGCCCCCCGCCCCGGACGACCTGGTCGCCCGGGCCGTGGAACGGCTCTACGCGGGCGATCCGTCCCGCAACGAGACCATGCTCCGCTCGGCGGTCGGCCAGGAGGCCGACCAGGTCGACGCCAAGGGCGGCGGATGGCTGTTCTTCCTGCCGCTGATCCCCTTCACCGGCAGCGCGGTCGCCCACTCCCAGGACCTCCTCGCCCAGGTCCACGCCGAGACCGGCGTCCAGCCCGGCTCCACCATCAACGCCCTGGACCCGGACGTGATCGACCTCGTCGTCTCCTTCCGCTTCCCGCGCACCGAGAGCGACGCCGCGCGGGCGCACCGCGCGCTGGACCGGACGTACGAACTGTTCGCCGAGGCCGGTTTCCACCCCTACCGCCTCGACTCCGAGCACCACCAGTGGGTGGACCGGCTCGACGCCGACCCCGCCGCGCGCGCCTTCGTCCGCCGGCTCAAGCAGACCCTCGACCCGCGCCAGGTCATCGCACCGGGCCGGTACGCCTGACCCACCGCCCCACCGGAGGACAACGTGACCATCACCGAGCTGCCCCGCACCGACAACTCCGCCCAGGTGCCCAGCACCGCCGAGGACATCCTGCGCCACGCCCGCGAGGCCGTACCGGTCCTGCGGGAGCGGGCCGCCGACATCGAGGCGGCCCGCCGGCTCCCCGGGGACGTCGTGGACCTGCTCCGCCGCGGCGGCGTCTTCCGCGCCGCCGTCCCCAAGGACCGCGGCGGGCCGGAGCTGACGTCCATGCAGCAGACCGAGCTGATCGAGACACTGGCCACCGGCGACGTCTCCACCGCCTGGTGCGCCATGATCGGCATGGACTCGGGCATCTACGCCGGCTACCTGGAGGAGCCGGCCGTCCGCGAGTTCTACGACCGCCTGGACACCCCCAACTCCGGCTGGATCCACCCGCAGGGGCGCGCCGAACGCGTGCCCGGCGGCTACCGGGTCACCGGGCACTGGCGGTTCGGCAGCGGCTCCACCCACTGCGAGGTCCTGGTCGCCGGCTGCCAGGTGTTCAAGGACGGCCGGCCCGAACCCGACCCGGTCACCGGGGACCCCGTGCACTGGCGCGTGATGGTGGCGCGTCCCGACCAGTACGAGATCGTCGACACCTGGCACACCACGGGCCTGGCCGGCAGCGGCAGCTGCGACTACCGGGTGACCGACCTGTTCGTGCCGGAGGAGCACTCCTTCTCGTTCCGGGTGCCGCGCCGCACCGGCCCGCTGCACGCCACGCCCGACGCCATCCTCCGCAAGATGTCCGGGGTGCCCCTCGGCATGGCCCGCGCAGCCATCGACCACGTCCGGGAGCTGGCCCGCACCCGGGTCGACCGGGAGAGCGGCACGCCCTGGGCCGAGAGCGCGCGGGTGCGGTCGACGCTGGCCCGGGCGGAGATGGAGCTGGCCGCGGCCCGCGCCTCCGTCTACACCAGCCTGGAGGAGCAGTGGGCGGCCCTGGAACGGGGGGACGAGACCACGGCCCGCCAGCGCACCGCCACCGCGCTCGCCCGCTACCACGCCTTCCGGACCGGCCGGACCATCGTCTCCACGCTGTTCGACCTCGTCGGTGGTTCGTCCATCTACCGCGGCTCGTCGCCGCTGGACCGCTGGCTGCGCGACGCGAACACCATGTGCCAGCACGCGGTGGCGCAGGATTCGATCCTCGAACTGACGGGCCAGGTCCTGCTCGGCGGCGAGTCCCGCAGCCCGTTCTTCTAGAGGTCCCGCGCTCTCCCGGCTCCCAGAACTCACGTTCCCAAGGACAGGACATGTCGCAGAGCACGACGGCACACCGGCACGACCAGCCCGACTCGCACGACCAGCCCGACTCGCACGAGCAGCAGGGCTCGCACGAGCAGCACCACTCGCACGACGAACACCACGAGCACGCGCAGCAGCCGGCCCGGGACGTCCTGCACATCCCCGCGGGCGAGGGCCGGTCCGTGTGGCTGAGCGGTGACGTCTACACGGTCAAACTGACCCATGAGGAGTCCGGCGGGTCGCTGACGTTCCTGGAGGCCTCCGTCCCGCCCGGCGGCGGACCGCCGCTGCACATCCACGCCGACGCCGACGAGGCCTTCTACCTGCTCTCCGGCGAGCTGGACATCACGGCCCGGGGCCGCACCTACGCCGTACGCCCCGGGGACTTCGTCTTCATCCCGAAGGGCACCCCCCACCGGTTCCGCAACAACGGCATCCACACGGCACGCCAGTTGCTGCTGTTCAGCCCCTCGGGAGTCGACCGGTTCTTCCTCGAGGCGGGCCGGCCGCCGGTCCCGGGCACCCCGCCCCCGCCGCCCGAGACCGAGGATCTGCCCAGGGTCGTCGCCATCGGGGAGCGCCACCATCTCTTCCAGGCAGCGGAGGACTCCAGGTGACCACACAGGTGCTCGACGGCCCGTCGGCCGTGCTTCCCGACCTGGCCGTCCCGACGACCGGGCAGGCCGCGCGCGCCCGCTACTCCTGGCGGGACCTGCCCGCGGCGCAGCAGCCCGAGTACCCCGACCCCGAGGCTCTGCGCAAGGTGATCGCGGACCTCGAGTCGTATCCGCCGCTCGTCTTTGCGGGCGAGTGCGACCAGCTG
>NZ_MUND01000228.1 GCF_002154375.1 Streptomyces glaucescens
GGCGGGGCGGCGGCCGTGACCGCCGGAGCGGCCCGGCGCGCCGGACCGGCGCGGGGCCGGCGAACCGAATCGGCTGCCGGCCCTTCCGGAGCCGGCACTGCCGTCACGGGTACGGGCGAAACGGTCGTTCGTGCGTGTGCGGTTCATGCGGAACCTTCCTCGATGCGGCACATATCAAGGAATTCCCGCAGCAATAAGCGGCACGGAGAATTGCAAGAATGGGCCGTGGAACGCGACAGCGGATCTGGCTGACGGAAAAGCCGTGCAGGCTCAGGCGCTGAAATGAATGGGCGCGATGTGGACTCACCATCCGGAGCGTCCACTGCGATGTAGCGGTGAAGGGATGCGTCTGCACCCCTGAAGGGCGGTCCGTGTGCGGTAAGCCTACGGATTTCTTGCCCGTCGTCCGCAGGCGAAATCACTGCGGGAAACGCTTGTAGCTGGGGCCCGCACCCCGAGGGATGCGGGCCCCAGCTACAAGTATGCGACAGTCAGCGTCAGGCGGGAACGATGTTCTCGGCCGTCGGGCCCTTCTGGCCCTGCGCGATGTCGAAGCTCACCTTCTGGCCCTCGAGCAGCTCGCGGAAGCCCTGGGCGGCGATGTTCGAGTAGTGGGCGAAGACGTCAGGGCCGCCGCCGTCCTGCTCGATGAAGCCGAAGCCCTTTTCCGCGTTGAACCACTTCACGGTACCAGCAGCCATGTCATTTCTCCTTCGGGGCAGTGCATACGGGATCCGCACCGTGCGGACGCCGTGTCGCCGCGATGATCACCCCGCCCGGAAAAGACCGGAAATACAAAAGTGCTCCCAGCGGCACAGCCGACTGGACAGCACTTGAAGTTTTCGGGAACCACAACTGCAACTGAGATCGACAGTAGCACACCGCAGCGGCTCGCGTGCGGTGAAGAATGCCACCCTGCTCATTGCGGCAGAGAATCTGTCCGCACGTTCCGTTGAAATCTCAGCCCGCGGGCACAGATATTGGCCCACCCGCGCGACGTCTCTTTTGCGTGCCGCGCTTCCGCGACCCGGTTTGCCGCCCCGTCCCCGAAGACAGCTCTGGCAGCGTCCACGTCACCCGGATCCCTTCCATCGGATCCGCCCTGCCTCCTGCGGCCGGCCGTCGGTCAGCCGGCTGGCGGTGTCCTCGATCCACAGCAGCGTGCGGCCCGGCTTGCCGAACAGGGCGTCGAGGTGCGCGTACTCCAGATCCGGACCATTCGATCCAGAGCAGCTTCCATTCCGGCCTGCCATTCGCGAGGGTCGACTCGCTCGGTGATCAAGGTTCCGGATGTTCCCGTCCGGGTGAATTCAGGTTTGATGCGGCGATTCGCCGTTCTGGTGACGTGACCATGTGGCTAGAAGCGGCGTGCAGAGCGCCCGGAGGGGAAGAAGGCGATCTTGAATCTCATGCTGCGTGTGCTGGAGGGGGCCGCTGCCGGCGCTTTCATGGCGTCGTCGTGGGCGGATCTGTACCGGCGGGACTCGCAGGCGACGCCCTACCAGTCGCCGTCGTGGCTCACCGGGTGGGCGCACCAGCTCCCGCCCACCTCGCGCCTGGTCGTTGCCCTGTGTGAGGGGCCTGCGCGGCAGGTACTGGCCGCTGTGCCGCTGGTCCGCGACCGTGCGGGCACCCGACTGCGGACGGTCGCCCTGTCGGCGCCGATGGGGGAGTACGTCCGCGCCGTGGGCCCGGCAGCTGAGGACCCGCAGGTGGCGGAGGCTTTCGCCGGGTACCTCGAAGGGTTGGCGTCTGACGGCCAGCACGTCGAAATGGCGGGCCTGCCCGCAGACAGTGCCCTCGCCGGACACCTCAGGTCCAGCGGCCCTGCCTCTGCGGGGCGCTGGCACACCAGCGTCACCGACTGCGCCGAGATCTCCTTACCCCTTGCCTATGAGGAGATGTCCCGCTCGACCCGACGTGATCACAAACGACGCCAACGCGCCTGGGACGAACTCGCCCAACGCCGCAAGGTGACCTACCAGCGCACCCGCGACAGTGACGAACTGTTCACCGCCTACGCGGTCCTGGCTCGCCTGCACGCGCGCCGCTGGGCCGGCCACGCGCCGCCTGCCGGCTCACCCCATGCCCCCGGCGCACCCCACTGGCCGGCCGTGCTGGAGTGCTGCGGCGCCAACGTGGCGTTCGTCGCCACCCTCGCCGTGGACGACGAGATCGTCGCCGCCCAGCTCTGCCTGACGCGACACCGCCGGGCTTACTCCGTGGTGCCGGCCATAGACCCTCTTCACAAAGACTCCGCTCCCGGCCACGCCCTCCTGCGCCACCTCGCACAGGATCTGAGCAGGGCCGGATACGAGTACCTCGATCTGGGCCGCACCGTCCCGGGCCAGCACGCCTACAAGGACCAGTACCGGCCACGCTGGAGTAAGACCGTCTCCGCCGTCAGCGCGCCAATGGCGTGCCTCGAAGTGCCCGACGAACTAGCCCGGCCCACCGCAGAGCCTGTCTGAAACGTGTGCCCCACCCTGCACCCTGGTGGGCCTCAGTCACGGCCCGCAGCGGCGGTTGGCCCGGGGCGTGTCTTCCTGTGCGCTTCGGACTGAGCGGCGCGGGCACCGTGGTCGCGTCCTCAAGACGGCTGCGGCACCCGCCTTGGCTGACTGACCGACAGCGGAGTCGTGGGGCGGTCAGAGGGAGCGGGTTCGTATGTCGTCGGCCGGGGGTCTCGTGTCGTCTGCGGTTGTCGGGCGGGGGAAGAGGTGGTCCTCGAACGCGTCCATGGCGCAGAGGAATACCAGCATCAGGGCGGGCACGAGCAGGGCGAGCAGGATCACAGGACCTCCCGGAGGTGGTCGGCCTGTGGAGCCGATGGTGCTGCTTTTCAGGATGGGGCCGAGTGGCGTAGTGCGCATGTCATGCGCGGTGGCGTACCAAGATCAAGCTGCACGCGGCCGAGTCGGTGATTGCCTGGGCGCTGGGGCAGACGCTGCCGGAGCCGGTGGGCGGGAGCTGGACGCGGCGGTGCACCGGCGGTCACGCCAGCAGGAGGCCTCATACGGGGAAGCCAGCTAGAACGCCGCGGCCGGGCACGCCGCGGGTCAGGCGGTCAAGGCCTGCTCGACGGTGGAATGGCAGCCGATGACCTGGTCCAGGCCGACGAGCTGAAGGAGCCGCAGCACCGACGCCTGGGCACCGGCCATACGCAGCCACCCCTGAGCGTCGCTCATGCTCTTCTGGGCGGCGACGAAGACGTTGATGCCGCTGGAGTCCATGAAGGTCACGCCGCTGAGGTCCACCACGGTCCGCGGCGTCGCGCCGTCAAAGGACAGCAGAGCCTCACTGAGCACATCCTTGACAACGTGGTCGATCTCGCCTTGCACGGTGAGCACCCGGATGCCGTCGACGGCGGTGTGGTCGATCGACAGGCTGGCCTGGGCCGCTCCGTGGGTGTCTGTCACCGTGTCCTCGGCTGCGCTCGCTGATGGGGGACTCAAGGCTCCGACACGATAGTGCGCCGATAACCCGCCTAGATGCTACGGCGAACACGTGTGCGGCCCGTTACCCGGTCCTCACGGGACATGTGCGGCATAGTGCGGGGTACGCGCGGCGGCCGACCGAACACGGCCCGCGTCAACCGGCCCACGCATCCTTCCCGCGTCGTCCCCTCGCGCCCGACTGGCAACGGCGGTCAGGGGCGGTTCGCCGTTTCGATGTACGCCTTGATGGCATCGGTGATGAGCTGGCGGGTGCTGCCAGGGTCGAGGGCCTGGGCCTGGAGATGGGCGTACATCGCGCTGTAGTGCCGCACGTCGGACGGCTTCTCCAGGCAGAGGTCGCTGGTGAACCGTTCCAGATGCACCACCCCCGCCTCGGGGCTGTCAGCGAACCGCAGGATGGAGAACTGTCCTGACAGGCCCGGATGAGCCCCGACGGCGTAGGGGAGGACCTGCACGGTGACGTTCGGCTCCGCGCCGAGCGCGTTCAGGTGCTCCAGCTGTTCCCGCATGATGCCGGGCGAGCCGACGACACGGCGCAGGACCGACTCGTCCAGGACAGCCCACAGCCGCAACGGGCCCGCCGGGTCGTAGATCCGGTGCTGCCGGCGCAGCCGCACCTTGAGACGCGTGCCGGCCTCTTCGGCGGTGAGCAGGGGGATCGTTTCCCCGATGACCGCATCGGCGTAGGCCGGGGTCTGCAACAGGGCGGGGATCGCCAGGGGCTCGTAGGCGTGGACCGAGGCGGCGTCCGTCTCCAGGCCGATGTACACGCTCTGGGGGATCTCGCCGTAGGCATGCCACCAGCCCTGCTTGCCGGATTCCCTCGCCATCTCCGTCAACGCGTCGATGACCTGCTGGTCCGTCACCCCGTAGAGCGCGCACAGGTCGCGCACGTCGTGGGGACTGATCGCGCGGCGGCCGTTCTCCAGGTGACTGATCTTGGGCTGGGAGACCATCAGCCGCTCGGCCACTTCTGTGCTCTTCAGCCCACTGGCCTGGCGGAGCCGGCGCAGCTCAGCCCCCAGGCGACGTCTCCTGACGGTGGGATTGATGCTCGCCGCCACGGGCGTGGTACCTCCGGCTCACGTCATCGTCCTGATCCGCAGCCTGCCACGGGAGAAGGCTTGCTGATCACGCGCCATACCGTCGCGCTCGACGCAAACCGGGCTGGACAGTGACGTTGTCATGTGCCGCCCCTACGCACCGCCGCCCGCAAGTTCAGACAGGCACGCTGCGGTGGTGCCACGAAATCGTGCACTCGGTCACCCACCTGCGGCGGCCCAGGCGTTCGCTGGACTCGATGTCTTTGCGGGCAATGCGCACGCCGATGTGCTTGCCGCGCGGGTGCAGGGCATCCGCCGATCCGTTCCCGCCGTGACCGGCGGCGGCTCAGGCCGGGCAAGCTCCACGGTTGCAAGGGATACGACTTCAACCACCTGCGGGATGGCTACGAGCCCGTGGCATCACACCCCGGATCGCATCTGGACGCCGGCGGAGAGGACGACCGCGGTCCGCTTGGGCGTGGTCGCTGCGTGACGTGCGTCACACAGGCGCATCGCGATCCGGACCCCGGCAGCCGGGCGGAACAGAGGGCGATCGATGACGACGATCGCGCAGAAGAGGAGTGTCTGCTGGTCGACCCGGTCACCGCCTTGCCAGTGCCTCAGTTGGCCGGTGAGGCCTTCTTCGCTGCACACGGGGTGGGGACGGGTGAACGGTGGCGGGGCCATTCGGTCCTTCCGACAGCGGCAGGGCTCATGCCAATGCGTTCACCGCTGCTGCGAAAAGGCCTGGCAGGCGTGCGGCGGTGGGCATGATGCGTGAGGCGAGCACGGGTTGCTGGCGGGCCCTCACCAGCAGGTCCGTCAGGAGGCGGTGGTGGCGGGTCGCACGGCTCCAGTCTGTCTCGTAGCGGCTAGGTGTGCCGCGGCACACGTTGGCGACCACGGCTTCGGCGCCGCTGAGGGCGAGGGAGACGCCCTCCCCGGTCAGCGCGTCGACGTATCCAGCGGCGTCGCCCACGAGCAGTACCCGACCGTGAGCGCGGGTTCGGGCTCTCTGGCGCAGCGGTCCCGCGCCTCGCACCGCGGTGACGGCCGCTTCCGGGGGGAGGCGGCCCGCCAGTTCGGGGAAGCCGACCAGTTGGGTGCTGAAGGGGGCTCGCCGGGCCGTCAGCAGGGCGACGCCGACAAGTGTGGGGCTGAGTGGGGTGACGTACGCCTCCGCGTGCGTCCCCCAGTGCACCTCGACGTAAGACGACCAGGGGGGCACCGCGTAGTGCCGGCGCAGCCCGTATCGGGGTGCCCCCGCCCCCCAGGTCCTGACCTCCAGGCCGAGGGAACGGCGCACGGGTGAATGCAGGCCGTCCGCAGCGACCAGCCACCGGGCACGCAGCCCCGTGCCGGGGACGCTCACGCCCGCGGTGTCCTGCCGTACTTCCTCCACCCGCAAGGGCAGTACCGGCACCCCGGCCTCCAGGACAGCCCGGTGCAGGGCGCTGTGCAGGTCGGTGCGGCGTGCACCGAGGCCGGGGCCGCGATGGAACGCGGCCTGGACCTGGCGGGGGCCCTGGATGTAGCGGATGCCGGTGATGGGGTGGCCGGGGACCTCCAGGCCGAGCGCGGCGAGGGCGCGGACGGCGCCGGGCATCAGGCCCTCGCCGCACGCCTTGTCGACCGGCGCCCGGCGTGGCTCGGCGATGACGGTGTCGAGACCGGCGCGCGCGGCATGCAGGGCGGTGGCGAGGCCGGCGGGCCCGCCTCCAACGATCAGCAGGTCGTGGCTGCCGCTCACGCGGCCACCGCTCGGTTGAGGGCCGCGTTCTCGCAGCGGACACGAACCGCGAGCAGCACCGCGTTGGCGACGCTGAACACCGTCGCGGTCAGCCACGCCGAGTGCACCAGGGGCAGGGCGGCGACCTCCACGACGACCGCGACGTAGTTGGGGTGGCGCAGGAAACGGTAGGGTCCGGCGCGGACTAGGCGCGCTCCGGGAACGACGATGACCCGTGTGTTCCAGCAGGGCCCGAGTGTGGTGATGCACCACCAGCGCAGCGCCTGCGCCAGTACGGCCAGCGCCAGCATGGGCCACCCCAGAGCGGGCAGGAACGGCCGATCGGCGAGCACGGGTTCGAGCAGGCAGCACGCGAGCAGGCCCGTGTGCAGGACGACCATGACCGGGTAGTGGCCACGGCCGTGCTCCACACCGGCGCGGGCGAGGGTCCAGGCCGCGTTGCGCCGGGCGACGGCGAGTTCGGTGACGCGTTCGGCGGCGACGGCGAGGACGAGAAGCGTGTACCAGGGCATGAGGACGACTCACCAGCGCAGCAGGACGAGTTCGGAACAGAATCCCGGGCCCATCGCCATGAGCATCGCCCACGTACCGGGCTCGGGCCGACGGGATTCCCGGATGCTCTGCAGGATGTGCAGGACGGAGGCAGAGGACATGTTCCCCACCGCAGCGAGGGAGCGCCATGCGGAGTCCAGGGCATCGCCGGGCAGGCCAAGGGTGTCGGTCACGGCGGAGAGGACCCTGGGGCCTCCCGGATGGCACATCCAGGTCCCGATGTCGTCGGTGGTGAGGCCGTGTTCCGCCAGGAAGGCACGCAGGTGCCGGCCGAAGTGTTCCCGCACGATGCCGGGAACACCGGCATCGATCACGACGCGGAATCCGTCGGCGCCGATGTCCCACCCCAGCAGCCGTTCGGTGTCGGGATACAGACGGCTGCGCGTGGCAACCACCGAGGGCCCGGCCGCACCCGGACCGGCACAACCGCTGCCGCTGCCGCTGCCGCTTCCGCGAGCGACGAGCGCTGCCGCACCGTCACCGAACAGGGCGCCGGCGACGAGGTTGGCGCGGGAGTCGTCGCGCTGCTGGAGCGTGAGCGAGCACAGTTCGACGGTGAGCAGCACAGCGGTGTCGTCGGGGTGCCCGCGCAGGTAGTCGTGCACCCGGGCAAGGCCTGCGGCGCCCGCCACGCAGCCCAGGCCGAACACCGGAAGTCTCTTGACGTCGGACCGCATCCCCATCCGCCCGGCCAGCCGGGCGTCGAGCGACGGGGCGGCGACGCCGGTGCTGGAGGCGCACACCAGCAGGTCGACATCGGCTGGTCGCAGCCCCGCCTTCTTCAGTGCTCCGGTGAGGGCTTCCTCGCCCAGTTGCAGGCCCGCGGCCATCCACGCGTCATTGCTCTGCCCGAAGTCGCCGAGACCGGCGTATCGCTCGATGGGCAGGGCGAGATGACGCGTGCGCACACCGGCGGACGCGTGCAGGCGGCGCAGCACGGCGCGGTTCGCCCCCGGGGACAGGCACAGGTCGCCGATCGGTTCGGTGAGGTCTTCCTGGGCGTAACGGTGCGGCGGCAGCACGGTGTGGACGGCGGCGATCGTGGTCGCCGCGGCCGGCACGGCTCTCCGGCGCGGCGCGGTTGGAGGGGACGGCGATGGGGACAGGGACGAAGAAAGGTCGACGATCACAGGGACACGCATGTCGGTAATGCCTTCCTCGCGCTGGACATCCGATTACCTTGCGCATGTGTCTCTCCACCCGTCTGGGGTTGCCTCGCGCACGACACACCGTGTCCCGGTGTTGCTGCGCTCCTGCCACCTGGAGCCGGCGCTCGCCGTGACGGTGTTCGTGACCGCCCTGGCCGTGGCGGCGGGCCGTGGGGTGACAGGATCGGCGGCGGTGGCCGCGGCCGTGCTGGCCGGACAGCTGTCGGTGGGCTGGTGCAACGACACGGCCGACGCACAGCGCGACATGGCCTGCGGGCGCCGCGACAAGCCGGTGGCCACCGGCGCACTCCCGCCCCGGGCAGCGGCCGTCGCGGCCGGGACGGCCCTGGCGCTGTGCGTGCCGCTGTCACTGCTCAGCGGCGCCGCCGCGGGAGCGGCACACCTGGGGGGCGTAGCGGCCGGCTGGGCCTACAACCTGCGGCTGAAACACACGGTGCTCTCACCACTGCCCTATGCCGCGGCCTTCGGCACACTGCCGGCCTTCGTCACTCTCGGTCTGCCGTCGCCGTCCTTGCCCGCCTGGTGGGCGGTGACAGCGGGGGCGCTGCTGGGCGTGGGAGCGCACCTGGCGAACGTCCTTCCGGACATCGAGAACGATCTCGCCACCGGTGTGCGCGGGCTGCCGCAGCGGCTGGGCCGTGCGGCCTGCCGGTGGCTGGCCCCGCTCGTGATGCTGGCGGCTATGGCCGTGGTTGTCGCAGGACCGCCCCGTGGGGTGGAAATCTCGGACTGGGGACTGGCAGCGGCGGCCGCGATCATCGCGGTCGCGGGTGCGGTTGTGCCGTCGGGGGCCCGGACCAAGTGGCCATTTCGGGCCGCGATCGTGGTGGCCGGCTTGGCCGTGGTACAGCTTTTGCTACGCGGCTCGGACATGTCCTGATCCCGGGCTTGCCCCTGGGCGGCACAGCGCCGTCCGGGCGATCGAACGGGACGCGCTCCGGTCGGCCGCAGGCCGATCCACGACCCCCCGCCAGGCGGCGATGACGGCCGCTGCCGTCACGCTGCGGTTCGCCGGATGCTGCGCGCAGTCTCGCGCACAGCCAGGTCAGGGCTCGTTATGACGTCACGAGGCACTGCGCACACGCCACAGGACCCGCAGAGACGATGCTCAAGCAGCGGACCAGGCCTGACCGCACGCGCACAAGAACCACCTCTGCCGTCACGCACCGAGCCGTGTCGGCTGTCTCACACCTACGGAGCAGCCGGGAATCGGAGCGCCGCTCAACCAGCGGCGCGTTGGCCGGCGCCTCCACACCGTGCCGCCTCCAGTGGGGGCGGAAACGTCGGGTGAGGGACGTCGGCGGGAGAGCCGTCGTGTCGGGCGGTGATGCCAACGTGCGGGGTGCCGCCACCGGAAGGCGTCACGGGCTATGTCCACGCCGATTTCCACTACGAGCTCGGGCTCTACCAGCGTGACGTCCGGCTGCCCGACCCGATGCCTCTTCACGGATGCCCACGCCGCTCCGCAGCACGGACCGTCCGGCAAGCGTTCGCGGGAATGCGGCAACGGCACGACGGCCCGGACGGCGATGAGCCGGGGTGGACAGCAGCATGCTGGCACGGCCGGTACAGGTGGCAGCGCCCGAGTGGCGTCGAGGCGATGCAGCGCTGTGTCGCTGCCGCCGTGCCGCCGCCGTCCGGGCGTCGGTCTGCCGCTCACACGTACCGCGCATGTGCTTGTAGGAGAGCGTTGGGGTGGGCGGCCCCGCCACCGGGGGGA
>NZ_MUND01000229.1 GCF_002154375.1 Streptomyces glaucescens
CGAGGTGTGGGAACGCATAGAGGCCGAGCCGGGGGATCTGAGCGACCTCCTCGACGCGGCCGACCGCGTGGCCGCTGTGGACGGTGACGTCAACGCGCGCGAGAAAGCCGTCATCTCCGAGCTTCGAGACCGCTGCCGCCGAGCCTGACACCGTCATGCCCGGCCTCCCACGAGGGCGTGGATCCGACGCGTCAGTCGTGGCTTGCCGGCACTCTCGCGGCTTGAGTCCGAGGTTCGCGCGCGGGCGGCGGCGACGAACCGAGCGGACAGGGCGTCGGACCGCCGCCCGGGGCTTCCTACGGCGTGGCCTGAAGCCGGTACCGGTGACCGGGCCGTCGGGGCTGTCAAGTTGGTCCACGCCGGGGAAGCCCAGGTCGGCGAGGCCCCGAGGCCGACCGTCTTCACGTCACGGTCCGCCGGGACCGGCATCCCCTCAACGAGCATGCCGTCGGGCGCACGAACCACGGCGACCGTGGTGGCCGCAGGGCGCGGCCGTCACGGGCGTCCTCCGGCGAGTCGACACCACTCCGCCACAGCTGCCCGCCGCCTCATGTACAGCACACTCCCGTACAGGCGTCGCTCCTGGTGGCAGGCGCGCCCCAGCCGCCACGCTGACCGCATGCACAGCCCTTCCTCACAGCGCCGCTGGCTTTCCGTTCCCACGCTGCCCACCGAGTTCGCCATGGCCTTCACCTCCACCCCGCGGGGCGCCCGCCTGGCCCGGCTGTTCGTCGCGCACTGCCTGGACTCCTGGGGCCACCCCTACGACGGTGACGTCAACGAGGCGCTGACCCTGATCACCGCCGAGCTGTGCGCCAACGCCGTACGGCACGGCCGGGTGCCCGGCCGCGACTTCCACGTCCGGCTGGCCGCCGAGGCGGACGGCAGGCGGCTGCGCCTGGAGGTCTCCGACACCCGCGCGGAACACCGCCCCGCCGTCACCCCTCCCACGGACCCCGACGCCGAGTCCGGCCGCGGCCTCCTCCTCGTCACCGCGCTGGCCGACGACTGGGGCGTCATCGACCGCCGCCGGGGCCCCGGCAAAACCGTGTGGGCGGTGGTGGGCACCGCGTCGAGCGACCGGCCCGGCTGTCCCCGGCAGGCACCCGCCGATCGCCTCGCCGACCCGCCGTCGCACCCCTGACCGCACCCCCCCACGGCGACGGGGGCGACGCACCGAGCCGACGACGCACCGGAGGCCGGGAACCTCGGGCGTCAGTGGCCCCGCCTAATCTGCTTCCCATGCCGGTCACCTCGTCCGGACCGCGCCCTCACCACCGTTCGTGTCGCGCACGGACAGGACGGAACACACAGCGGCAGGGGCAACGCATCCGGCCCATCCCCCAGCACCGCGATCACCGACCCGATAGGTTTCGTCCCATGCCTGGCCGTCTCCTCGAACTGCACGTCGAGAACTTCCGCAGTCTGCGCGACGTGACCGTGCCACTCGGTCCGCTCACGGTGTTAGTGGGCCCGAACGGCGCGGGCAAGTCCAACGTGCTGAAGGTGTTCGACTTCCTCGCCGACATCATCCGCACCGACCTCCAGCCGGCCCTCGACACCCGCGGCGGGTTCGACGAGGTCGCCTTCTGGGGTGGGACCAAGCCGCCGACCTCCATGCGGGTCCAGCTCAAGGCCACCTGGACCAGCAACTCCTCCCTCAACGCCCCCGACGAGTACAACCTCACCATCCGGCGGCGCTCTCTGTCGGCGAACCGCGACGGCAAGCGGCTGACCTACGCCCTGTCCCGGGAGGAAAGCTTCGCGTTCAAGCGCAGGCAGGGTCGCGGCCGGCGCATCACCATCTCGGGTGAGGAGGCGCGCATCCTCGACGTGCGGGCGGGTGAGAGCAAGGACAGCGGCAGCTTCGGCATCCGGAGGCTGAGCAGCGGCCTGTCCACGCTTCCCCGGCTCGGCCCCTCCGACGGCGGCGACGAGGTGACGCGGGTCGCCGACCGGCTGTCGTCGTTCCGGGTCTTCGACGTCGACGTGGCGGCGGCCCGGCAGCCGACCCGCCTTCGCGGCACGGACTTCGCCACCCTCTCGCCGCACGCCGAGAACCTGGCCGGGTTCCTGATCCACCTCAGTGGCCGCGAGGAGGTCTGGGACGATCTGGTCGCCGATGCCCGCACGGTCCTGCCGCAGCTGGAGAACATCGAGTTCGAGGAGGTCGGCGGGGCGACCGACCAGCTGACCGTCGTCCTGCGCGAACGCGGTCTGCGCCGCCTGACCCCGCTCGCCGACGCCTCGTACGGCACCGTCCGCCTCCTGGGTCTGCTCGCCCTGCTGTACGACCCCAACCCCCCGGCGTTCACCTGCATCGAGGAGATCGACCACGGGCTGCATCCGCAGGCCCTGGAACTCGTCGTGCAGCGACTGCGCGAGGCCGCCGAGCGGACGCAGTTCATCGTCGCCACCCACTCCCCCGCCCTCGTCAACCGGCTGTATCCGGAGGAGTTCGTCGTGTGCGACCGCGACGAGGACGGCGCGTCGATCATCCCGGCCCTCACCGTCGACGAGGTGAAGGAGATCGTCGAGGAGTCCGGTGAACAACCGCTCGGGGAGTTGTGGTTCTCCGGGGTGCTGGGCGGCGACCTCACCGGGGGTGAACTGTGACCCCGAGGGGACGGCAGGGCGGCGGGCGGGCGTCCCGACCAGAGGAACGGGGCGTGATCGTGCTGGCCGGCGAGGACCAGAACGACTGCGAAATCCTGGCCTCGCTGATACGCGCCCACCGGCCCGATCTGAGCGCGGCGGCCAAACTGGTCCGCATCAACGACCCGGTGCGGCTGCGCAAGAAATCCGGCCCCGACTTGGCCGCCGCGGTGAAGACACTGGTCGGCAAGGCACGGGCCAAGGCGCTCCAACAGCGCGCCGAGCTGCTCGGGTTCGTCATCCACGAGGACCTGGACGGCTACGCCGACGCCCGGTACGACCGGATCCGCAAGACGCTCACCGCCGAACTCGCCGGCCAGTGCCAGGGGCTCCGGACGGCGCTCGCGCTCGCCGCGTGGGAGAGCGAGGGCTGGCTGCTGCTCTTCCCCGAAGCCTTCCCCCGCGTCCGTCCGCGCTGGAAGGTCCCCGACCGTCTGCTCGACAAGGACACCGGCCGTGTCAAGGACGCCAAGGAGGAGCTCAAGCGGGGGCTCGGCCTGCCGGTCTTCCGGGAGAGCGACGGCCCCAAGGTCGCCCGCGAGGCGCTGGAGCACCGGCTGATCCCCTCCCCGCGCGGCACCAACCGCTCGTACGCGGACTTCGTCGGGGACCTCGCCGGCTGGACCTGACCGCCTGACGCCGAAGGCCGGGTCGTGGTGCCGAGGCTCCGGCGTTGAGTCCGCCGCCGTGTTCGGCTGGACAGCGGCGAAGTCACCAGGCGCTGGCCCAAGAGGTCGTGCAACGACTGAAGGGCGACCTCAAGCCCAGATCAGCCGCCGGCCAGCGTCGTCGCCAGCGACTGGAACCAGGCACCGTAGGAGAACGGCTCGGGCGGGCCGACCTCCATGCCGAGTTCAGCCGCTGCCAAGGCGTAGTCACCCTCGTCCAGAGGGAGGGCGAGCAGCTCGTGGAGCTCGCCCACGAGGCGTGCGACCAGGTGGGGGTCGGTGGTGGCGGCGTAGTCGGCGACGGCGGCGTCGTGGTCGGGGAACTCGTCGACGATGTCCTGCGAGAACCAGCCGCCGAGCAGTTGCGCGGTTTCCGGGAAGCGCGCGTGCCACTCCCAGTGAGTCCGCGGGGACGACGGTTCCGGGACGTCGCCTTCCTCGATGCTCTTCCTCAGGTGGTCGGCCAGCACCATCAGCCAGTCGCCGATCTCGGACTGGGGCATCCCGGTGTCCGGGATCGCGTAGAACTCGCCCAGCTGTTGGCGGATGCGGCCCGGCGGGTTGCGGCTGTACTCGCGCAGCTGGCGCTCCGCCTCCGCGATGGCCCAAGGGCGGGTGTGCCAGGTGTGACGGAGGTACGCGTCCAGCGCGCGGCTGCGCCGCTCCGGGGTGTCGTCGGCCGACTGCCCCAGGTACGCGCGCATCACCTGGTCCAGCTCGCCGTACCGGCGGTCGTGTTCGAGGGGCTTCATGGACATGTGCGGGCGGCCCCTACAGGTAGAACGGGACGGTCGTGTGGACGACGAAGCCGTGCGGGCTCGAAGCTTCGCGGCGCAGCACCACGCGCGCGGCGCGGACGTCAACGGGCCCCTGCCCTGCCAGCAGGTCGCCCTCCAGCTGAACCCGGCCCACGGGCTCCTCGCGGGACGGCCAGGCGGCCTCGATGGTGAGGCGGGCCCGGGTGCCCTGGGCGAGCCAGCGGTGGATGACCTGCTCGTTGGCGGTCACCACCTGCTGTGTCGCCCATTGGGCGGTCTCCCGGTCGGGGTAGGAAGCGGAACGGGTCAGCACGGAGGCATCCTTTCAAAGGATCTGGTCAGGAGCTGCACCTGCAAGGATCGGCAACCGGATCAGTAGTCGGAGAAGTTCCAGAACATGCCCACCTCGGTTTCGGAGACGACGACCAAGCCGCAGTCCTCCGAGTAGACGTCGCTCAGCGGGTTGTACCCCCAGTGCGACGTCGTGAAGTCGAGCGTGCCGGGCACAGGGCCTGGCCTGCTGACATTGGTGTGATAGGTGGCCTGGTCCCCGTACCGCGCGAGGATCGTGCGTGCCATCGCCCGCAGTTCCTCCTCGCTCTCCGTGAAGCGCTTCAGGTTGGACAGGGTGCAGCAGTCGTCCGTGAGGGCCAGCAGCAGGTTCTCGGCGCTGGCCCGGTCGATCTCGTAGAGGCGCTGTGCGATGTACTCCGGGGGGTGGACGGCGAACGGATACGTGGGGGACCCCTCGCGTTCCGGGGCCTGCGCCGGGTCGTCGAGGCCGGTCCAGCCCCGGGGATCAGGGACGGCCCGGGCCATCAGCGCAAGGACGTCGAGGACCCAGTCCTCGTGGCGCCGCGGACCCGTGGCGTCGTACGGGTACGCGTCCTCGAACAGGTGGCGTACCGCGGCTTCCCAGGAGGTCTGGTCGACGGACATGTGGTGCTGGCCTTTCTCGGCGGCGCGCTAGGACTTGGAGGGCATCGACGTCATGACGGTGAACGGCGGGGTGCGGCTGCTGTCGTACCGGATCCGTGTGTCGATGCCGGTGACGTCGTACGCCTTGACGTGCATGCCGCCCTGCTTGTACCCGGAGAGTGGGTCGTTCGCGTCCACCGGCTGCTTGAACACGCTGCGGCCGCTGGTCTCGCCGTTCGGCGCGGTCGAGCGGAAATCCTTGACTTGTCCCTCCCCCGGCGGCGGCGGGCCTTTGATCCACGCCTCGATGGCGGCCTTGTTCTGGTTGAGGTTGTACTCGGTCAGCTGCTCCGCTCGCTGGTAGTTCGGGAAGGCCGAAGAGGCGCCGGGCTTCGGCTTGCCGTACGGCCAGGCCTGGGTCGGTCCGTTCACCTGCTGGTCGCGCAGGCGCTGCGCCAACTGCTCGTCCGTCTTGCCGACGTGCTTGTCCAGGGTGTGGCCGTTCTCCATGTACTCGTTGGCGGCGAGGTTGAGGTCGTACTTGCCGGCCGAGTCGACTTTCAGCCAGACCTGCGAGTCCTTGAACTCCTCCAGGGCCCGCATGCCGAACCCTTGAGCGCGCGCCTCCTGGGCTTCGAACTTCGGAGCACTCCTGTGTGCCTCGTCCAGGGGGCCCATGAGCGCGTCGAGTTGCGGAACGAGTGCGTCGACCCGTCGGTTGTACGTGGTGACGATCGAGTTCAGCTTGGCCGTGTCCATGTTCAGGACGATGCCCTGGCCCAGCTGGAGGGCGCCCTTGCCAACACCTTTGACCACGCCTTTGACCAGGCCTTTGACATCGTCCATGCCCACGCCGTCCTTGAGGTCGACCTCGATCCTGGGCACCGCGTCGCGTACGGCCTCGAGGTAGACGTCCCACACCTCGCCATTGACATAGACGGCCGCCTCGGCGAACTCGTAGAGAAGATCGCTGACCTTCTGAGCCGTGTCGAACAACACGGTCATCACGGGGTGGGTGGAGGTCTGCGAGGAGGAACTGTCGTGTTTCCACTCGTAGTTCTCTCGGCTCTTGCCCCACGCCGTCGTCCCCCACAGCGAACTGCAGAACTGGCGCATCGCGTCGTACCACTCGCTGTTGGCCTGCTGCGTGATGCTGCTGACGTTCCCGGTCAGCCCGCTCTCCACCATGGAGAGCGACGTGGTCGCCGCCATCCAGGCCTTGGACAGCGAGTTCAGGTAGTGCTGTTGGGGATACGGATAGACCTCGGCGACCTTGCCCATCCGGAAGGCGTGCTTGACCACCGGCCTCAGTACGTCCCGGATCGGCTCGGGCACCCACTCGAGCAGCTTGCGGACGACGTCGTCGCCGCCGTCGTAGTCGCCCCACTTGAGATTCGGTACGGGGCCGTAGGCAGGCGGCTTCTCAATGACCTTCGGCAGCGGCTGGACGACCGGCTTCGTCTTTCCCGAAGGGTCGTTGGCCGCGTCCGCCTTCGCATAGGCATTGGCCGTCGAAGTGAAGCCGACCGCGGCGCCGCCGATGCTGACGACGCTCTTGGCCCAGACTTCGAGGAAGCGGTTTGCCACCTTGACGTACGATGTCGCGAACGCCTGAGGCGAAGTGCCGTAACCGCCGGCGTCCGGATACTTGTGCAGTTCGTCGAGCAGGCTCTTGGCGCCCTTGTCCATCGCCGTCTGCTGGCTCGCCACGCCGCCGGAGACGCGGTGGAGGTCGGTCGGCTTGACGTCGATGGTGCCGTTCTGACCCGGCGGTGGTGTCCCCATCAGCCGGCCCCCCAGCCGCGCAGCACGGCCTGGTGCGCCGCCGCATAGTTGATGTGGCTCGTGGTCGCGCACCCGTGCAGCCACTTCTGGGCCGCCTGGAGGTCCCGGGCCGAGCGGTCCCACTCGTCGAGCTCCTCGACGAAGACCTCGCGGGCTTCCCCCTTCCAGGACAGCACGACCGGCACGACCCGGTCGTGGAGGTCGTCCAGACTTCCGTTGAGCTTCTTGAGGATGTCCTCCAGCTCGGCTGTGAGCTCACGGAGGGTGGCGAAGGAGACGGTGATGCGGTCGTCGTCCGCGCTCCCGGTCGGCATGGTTCCCCGTTTCGTAGGTGTCGTCGCGGTCGCGGCAGTGGCTCTCGTCGGCCTTCAGAAGGAGTCGAAGCTACTACGCGGCTGGGTGGGCCCGGTCGCCTCCGGGTTCGGTGTCGACAGCTTGTCGACCTCGCTGTCGATGTCCACCGGAATGCTCCGCAGCCGGGCCATCACGTCCAGTTCGTCCTCGGTGAAGCCGTCCCGGCTCATACGTACGGCCTGCTCGAGGTGCCGCATCACTTCACGGATGCGCACTGCGTCCTCGGCCGCCGCCCGGTGGAACCCTCGGTATGCCGTCGCGGCCGGTCCGCGCCAACCCGCCTCGATGCGGTCGACGATCTGGTCCATTCGCGTGACCTGGTCGTTCAGGTACCTCTGCATCTCGTCGAGGTCATCAGCCAGTTTGGTGAGGTCCTGGCTCGACACCTTCAGATCGGCGCCGCCCTCTGGGCTCGCGTCCGCGTCATGTACGCCCATGCTCCGTGCTCCGCCCCCGTGACTCGGCATGACAAATCGCGTTTGCACAGAATCCTAACTCCGCGCTTTCCGGGTCCGGCCCCGGCGGCGGGCCGGAAGCAGCGGGCGGGCAGCACTGTCGGCCAGGGGCGTCACGGGACCCGCTCGCACCCTCGTCGCATCCGCGCGGGCGACGGGGTCCGGGATTCGGCCAGGTGGGTGCCGATGTCCGAGGTGGGCGTTATTTTTGACGCTGATCGTCACGGTGCCTTCGCCGGCTGCACGGTTGGGCGTACCGGGCGGTCCCGGTACTCGACTTGCCCGAAAGGTCCTCGTGAAGCCCACCTTGGCCGCCGCGCAGCTCCGCGGCAGTCTGACGCAGTACCTCACGACGACGTACGCGCTGGCCGACGAGGACACGCGGCTCGCGCTGGAGCGGTTCCTCGGGGATCCGGAGACGGGGATCTTCCGGGGGCCGTACCTGCGGATCAGGACGCCGTTCCACCCCGCTGACGAGGGGTGGCGGTCGGCGCTGGAATGGCAGCCGTCATTCACGCCGTGGCGGCACCAGGCGAAGGCATGGGAGCGGCTGAGCACGTGCAAGGGGGCGGCCGAGCCGACGCTCGTGACGACCGGCACCGGGTCCGGCAAGACCGAGTCGTTCCTGATCCCCGTGCTCGACCACTGCCGGCGGCAGAAGGCGCTGGGCAGGCGCGGGGTGAAGGCCGTGCTGCTGTACCCGATGAACGCGCTCGCCACCGACCAGGCCGGTCGCATCGGCGACTACCTGGCGCAGCCCGAACTGGCCCAGGTGACGGCCGGTCTCTACATCGGCGACAAGCCGGACACGGACTTCCGGCGGGTGATGACGCGGCGCGAGGAGATGCGCCAGTCGCCCCCGGACGTGCTGATCACCAACTACAAGATGCTGGACCTGCTGCTGCAGCGGGCCGAGGACCAGCCGCTGTGGGAGGGCGCGGACCCGGCGTACGTGGTGCTGGACGAGTTCCACACCTACGACGGCGCACAGGGCACCGACGTGGCGATGCTGCTCCGGCGGCTGGCGTCCGCCGTGGGCGCCTCGGAGCCGGAGCGGCCTCTCGGCTCGATCTGCCCGGTGGCGACCTCGGCCACCCTCGGTGAGGGCGGGGGCGACACCGGCGGCATCCTCACGGTCGCCGAGCAGGTGTTCGGCGTGCCCTTCGGTCCCGACGCGGTGATCGGCGAGGAGCGGCTGAGCGCGGACGACTTCGTCGGTGACATCGACTACGAGCTGCCGGAGCCTCCCAGTCCCAAGGAGGTCATCGACGTCTCGGGCGGGCCGGGCGTGGAGTCCGATCCGGACCGCCTCGACCTGGACGGGCTCGCCGAACGGCTGCTGGGGCGGCGGGGCTTGGACGCCTTCCAGATCGGGCGGCTGCTGAGGAGACATGACTTCACCCACGGTGTGCTCGCGCTGCTGAACGGCGATCCGCTCGACGAGTGGGGGCTGCGGGACCGTATGGCCCGCTTCGGGTACGCGTGGGCGCGCACCGCGCGGGAGAACCCGCGGCTCGCCCTGGAGGCGCTGTCGCGGTTCGTCGCGCTGCTGTCGTCCGCGCGGGACCCGGCGTCCGACGAGCGCCGACCGCGTCCGCTGCTGCATATCGAGGCGCACCTGTGGGTCCGCCCGGTCGGACGGGTGCTGAGCGGGGTGGGCGCCCGGCCGGAGTTCCGCTGGTACGAGGACGAGCGGACCGTCGCCCGGCGCTCCGCGCTCACCGCGGCGTCCGCGTCCGAAGACTCGTCCGACAGCGACGAATGGCCGGCCACGGACTCGCGGCGTCCCCAGGCGCTACCCGGTTCGGACACCGTGCAGCGACCGGCCCAGGCCCACCTCCCAGCTGTCTACTGCCGCGTGTGCGGCCGCTCCGGCTGGGCGGCGTTGTCCCCGGAGGCCGACCCGCAGAAGCTGGAGACCAGCCCGCTGCGGATCTGGCAGGCCGCTGTCGGGCGTGACAAGCGGCGGCTGCGGTACTTCATCTCGGCGACGCCGGCCGAGGCGCGGGACGCGCTCGCGGCGCTCACCGGCACCGCGCCGAAACAGGCCGGCGGTGTCGATCCGCAGTCCGTGATCGTGCTGGACGGGGCGCAGAGCACCTACCGCATGCCGGTCGCCGAGGACGGGGAGGGGCTGCAGGACGCCTGGTTCGCGCGGGCCGTCCTGGACAAGAAGACCGCCGACCAGGCCGCCAAGGACGACACCTGTCCGGCGTGCAACACCGACAACGGCATCAGGTTCCTCGGCACCGCGCTCGCCGCGCTGGCCTCCGCCACGGTCACCCAGCTGTTCACCGGCGGCCAGGAGATCGCGCTCGCGCCGGAGGAGCGCAAGACGCTGCTGTTCAACGACTCCACTCAGGACGCGGCGCACCGGGCCGGGTACGTCGCCAACGCGTCGTACAAGTTTTCGCTGCGCTCGCTGCTGGCGCACCAGCTGGACGACTCCGGCGCGGCGCTCCCGCTCAACGACCTGATCGGCGACGTCCTGGACTCCGTGGACGACTCACAGACGCTGGCCGCGGTCGTCCCGCCCGACCTGCACGACGAACCGGGCGTGGACCGGCTCCTGTCGGGACGCGGTACCGGGGATGCGCGGACCTGGAAGCTCATCGGAGAACGGCTCGCGTTCGCGACCGTCATGGAGTTCGGGCTTCGGTCACGGCTCGGACGCACCCTGGAGCTGACCCGGACGACGGCCGCGGAGGTGGTGGTCGCCGATCCGGACCGGATCGTCGCGCTCGCCCGCGACCTCCACCTCACGCTGCCAGGGCAACTGGGGCTGGAGGGCGGTCTGCCCACGCCCGACCGGTACCTCGCTTACGTGCGAGGGCTGCTGGAGCGGCTGCGGCTGCGCGGCGGCGTGCGGCACCGGTGGCTGGACACCTGGATCAAGGAAGCGGGCGTCAACCAGTACCTGATCTCCGGGCAGCGACCAGAGGGTATGCCCGCCTTCCCCGAGGGGCGCGTGGCGCCGCCCAGGTTCCTGCTCGACGGCCCCAAGGAGAAGACGAGGTTCGACACGATCACCGGAAAGGGCAACTGGTACCAGGACTGGACGCGGCGCTGCCTCGGCCTGGACGCGGCGCAGGCGACCGAGTACCTGCGCAGGTTGCTGCCCGTCCTCGCCGACGAGGGCGTGCTGTCGGTGCGCACCGCCAAGGACCGCATGACCCGCGTCTACGGGCTGCAGCCGGGCCACATTCACGTGCGGTTGCTGACGGACGACCTGGTCAACAGGGCGTTCGTGTCCTGCGAGGAGTGCGGCTGGCAGCAGGTGGTGCCGCCCGAGCGGCGCACCCGCTGGTACGGGCACCCCTGCCCGCGCTGGCGCTGCACCGGCATCCTCACCCCGCCGCAGTACGGCATGTCGTCGACCGGCGCGGGCAGCGGCGGCTTCGGCGGAAAGCTGGAGCGTGACTACCGCGCCGACTACTACCGCCGCTTGTATCTGACCGGTGGCACCTACCGGGTCGTCACGGCCGAGCACACCGGCATGCTGAACCGGCCCGAACGGGAGCGTGTGGAGCGGACGTTCCGGCAGGGCGCCCACTACACCGACCCCAACGTGCTCTCCTGCACCCCCACCCTGGAACTGGGCATCGACATCGGCGACCTGTCGGCGGTGCTGCTCGGCTCGCTGCCGGGCGGCCCGGCGAACTACGTGCAGCGGGCCGGGCGGGCCGGACGCAGGACCGGCAACGCGCTGGTCGTCGCCTTCGGCGGACGCCGGGCCCGTGACCGGTACTACCTGGACGACCCGACCGAGATGATCGCCGGTGACATCGTGCCGCCGGGCTGCTACCTGTCGGCCGTCGAGATCCTGCGCCGCCAGTACACGGCTCATCTCCTGGACCGGGCGGCGCGCGGCGAACTCACCACCTCGGATGGCGAGCCGCTCATGCCGGTGCCGCGCCTGTCGTCGGCGCTGTTCGGCACGACCGGCTGGTGCCAGGACCTGGCGGACGCGGCGCTCACCCACGGAGCACGGCTGGTTGAGCAGTTCCTGGCGCTGTTCCCGCAAGCCTCCGACGGCCCGGATGACCAGGGGGTGTCCGCGCACGCCGCGGACGAGTTGCGCGCGTACGCCACCGGCGGCGTCGCGCGCACGCTGCAGGAGGCCGAGGAGGAGTGGACGGCACGCCGCGAGGAGCTGCGCCGCCGCATCGCCGCCATCGACACGGCGATGGACGGCCTGCTCGCCGAGGACCGTGAGCAGGGCGCGGAGCGGCGCGAGCTGCTCGCGGAACGGCGAGCCAGTAGCGAGCTGTTGCGCGAGCTGAGCCAGACCAGCGCTCACGGCGCCCTCGTCGAACTGGGCCTGCTGCCCAACTACAGCCTCACCGACACGACCACGTCGCTGGAGGCCACGCTCTACTGGAAGGAGGCGTCCGGGGACGACGAGGGCACGGAGGCCCCGGAGGGCGACGACGAGCGCCGGGAGTGGGTGTACCGCAGTGAGGTCCGCGACTACGAGCGGTCCCGCAAGCTGGCCCTGACCGAACTGGCCCCCGGCAACAGCTTCTACGTCAACGGCTACCGGCACGTCGTGCGCGCCCTGGACATCGGCAGTCCCGAGCGGCGCGCCTGGGCGGTGTGGCGCCTGTGCCCGGCCTGCGGCTACGCGCGCACGCACGGCGACCCGAAGAACGACACCTCGCCGTGCCCGCGGTGCGGTTCCCGGGAGATCGCCGACGCGGGCTGCGTGCACCACGTGCTGGAGCCCCGGCGGGTGATGTCCCGGGACAAGCGGGACGACGCCCGGGTGCGGGACGACCGTGACGAACGGGAGCGGAGGCGGTACGCGGTCCTCACCACCGTCGACATCGACCCGGCTCATCTGGCGGCCGGATCGTGGCGGCACGACACCGCGGTCTTCGGCGCCGACTTCACGCGCAGGGCCGTCGTCCGCACCTTGAACCTCGGGGTCGACCGGCAGGACGGCAGCAGCACGGTCCCGCTGGCCGGGGACGACGTACGTCTCAACCCGTTCTACGTGTGCACGAGTTGTGGAGGGGCGACGGCCGACGGGCAGCCTGTCGTCGATCAGTCGCAGCACGCTCTCACGGCCTCGCTGGCCCACTCCACCCGCGCGAGCGCCCACCACCAGCTGTGGTGCCCGCGCCGACGGTTGCGCGGCAGCGGGGAGGAACAGGGCGCCGGACTGGACGTGCCGCTGCTGCTGGCGCACGAACTGACGACGGAGGCCGTCCGCATCCTGCTGCCGGCGTCCGTGGCAAGGGCCAAGGAGCGGCTCGCTTCGTTCACCGCCGCGCTGTTCGCGGGCATAGCCGCCCGCTACGGCGGTGACCCCGATCACATCGACATCACCGCCGCGTCGATGCCGGACAGCGAGGACCGGGACTGGCCACGCCGGTTCCTCGTGGTGTACGACCGGCTGCCCGGTGGCACGGGGTACCTGCACCGCCTCGCGACCTCCGACGGCTTCCGCGAGGTCCTGCTGAAGGCGCGCGAGGTGATCGAGGGCTGCGGCTGTCTGGAGAAGGGACTGGACGGCTGTCACCGCTGTCTGCTGCGTCGCGTGCCGCCGGCCGACTACGACAAGGTCAGCCGCAACGAGGTCCGGCAGATGCTCGACGAGCTGCTCGGCGCGGACGGCGAGCGCTGGCGTACCTCTCCCGTCGCCACCACCCAGCACATCCCGATGCACCGGCAGGCCGAGAGCGATCTCGAAGTCCTGTTCATGGACACGCTGCGCGAGTGGGCCGGGCTGCCTGAGAGCCGTGCCAGCGGCGACGCCTACATCACGCCAGCCGGCACGCACGCGCTGGACCTGCGGCTGACCGCCGCCGACGGCACCACGCTGAGCTGGCGGGTGTCACAGCAGCGCATTCTCGACGGCACCCGCCCCGACGTCCTCTTCGAACGGGTCGACGCGCCCGGTCCGCGCGTGGCGGTCTACCTGGACGGCTACGAGTTCCACGCCGGCCGGGAGCACAACCGGGTCGGCGACGACGCCGCCAAACGCACGCGACTGCGGGCGGAAGGGCTCAGGGTCTTCCAGCTCACCTACGGCGACGTGAAGGAGTGGCAGCGCCGCATTCGGGACACCGGCCACGCGGGCACCGGCCCCGCTCGTCCGGTATGGGAGCCGTACGGCGACCAGGCCCGCGGCAAGGCCCGCGACTACTACGCCAAGGTGTGGGGCGGCCTGCCCGGCGAGCTCGCGGAGACGGTGTGGGTCAATCCGGCCGTGCAACTCGTGGAGTATCTACGCCTGCCGGACGCGAGGCGCTGGCAGTGGCGGGCGGAGGCCGCGCTGGCGGGTTTCATGGGCACCGGAGCCCGCCCTGTCGCGCTGCTGCCGGACGTGCTCGGTGAGCAGATCATGGGTGCGCTGCGCGGCGCGACGCCCGCAGGACCGCGTGGCCCGGTGCAGTTGTTCACGGTCACCGACGACTCGGAGCTGCCACTGGTCCTCGCCGCTGACGGCCGTGCGAAGCCCCCCGCGTGGACCGGTATCGCCCTCCTCGACGACGCGCCGGACGTCCACACCCGGGAAGAAGCGCACAAGCGCCGCTGGCGGGCCTGGCTGTACTGGTCCAACCTGCTCCAGTTCCTGGACAACGGCGGCGGTGACGCCGTCCAGCTCACTACCGGCCGCCTCGACGGGTTCGCCGTCGAGACTCTGGCGGTCACGGGCGGCAGTGGGGTCCTGGAAAGTGTCCGCGTCACTGTCGCGACCGCCGACGGCACGCCCGCGCCGGCCGAGACCGCCGCGCCTTCGCCGCGGGCCCCGGCCGCCGCGGAGGTGTCCGCGGCGGCCGTCGTCCCGCCCGTCCGGGACGCGGGGTGGGACCGGGTCGTCGAATACCTGGACCCGGACGAGCCGGGCCTGCTCGCACTCGCCGAGACCCTCGCCGCGCGTGGTGTCCCGGTTCCCGAGGACGGCTACGAGCTCGACGAGAACGGCTGGCTGGCCGAGTTGGCCTGGCCCGGCGCACGCGTCGGTGTCGTCCTCGCCCCGCGCCCGCCGGAGGGCGAGGACGAGGATCCGGAGGCCGTCGACCGCGACCGTGCGTTCGCCGCGGCCGGCTGGGAGGTGCGGCCCGCCGCCGGCTGGACCGCGGACGACATCGCGGACCGCCTCGCCGGCGAACCACCGTCCGGCGACCGGAAACACTCTGACCAGCCTGACGGCACCATCGCGGACAACGGGGAGAACGAACAGCCGTGACCGGCAAGAACGTGACGCTGCGCCTGCTCGACAAGGCGGACCGGGAGATCCTCAAGCTCCCCCGCCCGGTCAAGGGAGCCATCTACGACTTCCAGCACAAGTTCAAGACCAACCCCGACTCCGCCGGCCTGCGTCTCAAGCAGTTGCAAGGGCACGACAAGCTGTACTCGGCACGCGTCAACGACGAGTACCGCGCCCTGCTGCTGCGCCTGGCCGACGACGACTGGTTGATCGTCTCGGTCAAGCACCGCAAGGACGTGTATGCGCATCTGGACCGGCTCACGTACTCGGTCAACCGCGTCACCGGCGGTATCGAGTACGTGGACCTGCGGGTCGTGCAGGAGGAGGTGCTCACTCCCGCGGCCCCGCGGACCGTCACGCCCGCCGAACCGGCTGAGACCGCCCGTCCCGCCGAGCCGGTCGCTCCGCGGCCGCTGTTCGCGAAGTGGTCGGAACAGCAGCTCACCGATCTGGGTGTGGCGCCCTCCCTGGTGCCGGTCGTCGCCGCGTTGACCACCGAGGACCAGCTCCTCGGACTCGTCGAGTACGCGCCCCAGCTCACCGGCGAGGTGCTGCTGGCGCTGTACGACGGCAAGGAGTACGACGACGTCCTGGAGCAGGTCACCGCCCCCGTCGCGGCGCCGGAACCCGTGGACCCGGAGGACTTCCGAGCCGCCGTCGAACGTCCCGCCACCATCGTCACCACGACCGACGACGCGCTGCGCGAGGCGCTGGAGGGTGAGGACTTCGGGCGCTGGAAGGTATTCCTGCACCCCACCCAGGCCAAGCTGGTCGCACGGGACTACAGCGGTCCGGCGCGCGTGGGCGGCGGGCCCGGCACCGGCAAGACGATCGTGGCGCTGCACCGGGTCAAGCACCTGGTCGAGCAGCTCCCGGCCGGCCGGAACAAGCCCGTCCTGCTGACCACGTACAACAAGAACCTCGCGGCGGACCTGCGATCCCGGTTGCTGGCGCTCGGCGGGGAGGCGCTGTTGTCCCGCGTCGAGATCAGTCACGTCGACCAGCTGGCGCTGCGGACCGTCCGGGAGGCGGAACCGGGCAACCGCAAGCGGATCGTCGACGAAGCACAGGCGGTCCGCGAATGGCGCTCGCTCCTGGACGAACTCGGTGAGGACGGCTGGGACGCGGAGTTCCTGAACGACGAATGGACGCAGGTGATCCTCGGCCAGGCCATCACCTCCCGCACTGACTACTTCCGGGCGCGCCGCGCCGGACGCGGGGCCACGGTCACCCGTGCCGAGCGTGCCGAGATCTGCCAGCTTGCCGAGCGGTTCACCCAGCGCCTGGACCGGCTCGGAGTCCAGACGTGGGACCAAGTCGCGGAGCGGGCGGCGCAGTTGGAGGTGGAACGCGCCCGGCGTATCCAGGCCATCGACCGTCAGCGGGAGGCAGTGGACGGTTTGGACAACATCCACGTGGCCGACGGTTCGGGAGGCTGGCTGCGTTATCGGTACCGGCACATCGTGGTCGACGAGGCTCAGGACCTGCGGCCCGCACACTGGAAGATGCTGCGTGCGATGACCGCTCCGGACCGCAACGATCTCTTCCTGGTCGGTGACACCCACCAGCGCATCTACAAGAACCAGGTGACCCTCGGCAGCCTCGGCATCAACATCCGAGGCCGGTCGTCGAAGCTGTCGCTGAGTTACCGCACCACCCGGCAGATCCTGCGTTCCGCGCTGAACGTGCTCGGCGACGAGATGTATGACGATCTCGACGGCAGCGCCGAGACGCTGGCCGGGTACCGGTCCGTACTCACCGGCGCCGTCCCGGACCTGCACAGGCTGAACGACTGGAAGGACGAGCGCGAGGCGATCGCCGCGCTGATCGAGTCCTGGGGTCAGGTACCGCACGAACAGATCGCCATCGCCGTGCCGACCAACCAGATGGCGAGCGAAGTCGCGTACACATTGGCCCAGCACGGCATCCGGGCGCTGGAGATCGGCCCGGACGGGCCCCGCGGCGACAGCGGCGTCCACATCGGCACGATGTTCCGGTTCAAGGGGCTCGAATACCAGCGCATGATCATCGCCGGGGTGGCCGACGGACTGGTGCCGCGTGCGGGCGTCCAGCAGCGGCGGACCACGGACCCGGCGCGCTACCGGGCGGAGATGCAGCGCGCCCGGTCCCTGCTCTTCGTGGCGGCCACGCGTGCCCGGGACAGCCTGGATGTCTTCTGGCACGGGGAGCCGAGCCCGTTCCTCAGGGAACTGATCAAGGTCCGGCCGCCGGCCGCGGCGTGACCGTCCCCGGGCTCGTGCCGCGGTTCGCTCCGGCTAACGCGGCACGACCGGCCCCTGGGGCACGAGGAACGGCCGCCGGGGATCCTCCGGCGGCGTCCTGCGGGTCGCGAGTACCGGATCAGGGGCCGGCAGGTACGGGGCGAGTGCCGCGTAGACGTCCACCGCGCTGCTGGGACGATCCTCGGGACGCTTGGACAGCAGTGCGTGCAGCAGATCCTGGATCGCGGCCGGGACATCGGCACCGCGGTCGGCCAACCGGGGCGGGGACGCGGTGAGGTGCCGAGTCACCAGCTCGGCGGGACCCTCACCGTGGAAGGGAGGGCGACCGGTGAGCATGTGGTGCAGCAGACACCCCACCGCGTACAGATCGCTGCGACCGTCCAAGGGCCTTTCGCCGGACAGGAGTTCAGGCGAGGCGTAGGACACGTTGCCGAGCGTTTCGCCCGTCATGGTGAGCCGTGGGTCCGTGTCCGAGAGAACCTTCACGAGACCGAAGTCGAGGATCTTCACCAGACCGCTGGTGCGGACCATGACGTTCTGAGGCTTGAGGTCGCGGTGCACAAGGCCGGCCGCATGGGCGGCGGACAGCCCTGAACACAGTTGCGCGGCTACGGAGACCGCGGTGGGCACGGAAAGGCGTCCGCCGTCGGCGCCGTCGATGACGTTGTCGAGGGTCGTCCCGTCGACGAGCTGCATCACCAGGCAGCAGACGTCCTCGGTGACGGCCGCGTCGTACACGGTGGTGATGTTGGCGTGGTCCAGACGAGCGGCGGCCTTGGCCTCCCTCTCGAAGCGCGCCAGGGCGGTGTGGCGCCAGTCGGGCAGGGCCAGAAGATCCGCAGCGACGGTCTTGACCGCGACAGGACGCTCCAGATACACATCCGTCCCCTGCCAGACGTGCCCCATCGCCCCTCTGCCCAGGATCCGGTCCAGCCGGTACCTGCCGCGCAGGACTTTGCCCGCAGCGAACTGCTCCACGTTCACTTCCTCCGGTGTGCCCCAGGGGTATGTCGGTGCACGAACGGTCTGGCCAGAGGCCTTCCATCGACAGCCCGCGCGGAAGAAGTCAACCAGCCTCTCGCACACCAGCAGGGGGCCTTCAAGGCCCAGGCGATCCCGCGGCGGCTCCACGAACGTCTCGTCGAGTGGCCCGAGCCGAGGCAGCAGGCACATTGCCACCGGATGCCTCGCAGGAACTGCCCTGTGTCAGTGACGTTCCAGAACGCCCAGTCGCTGCGATCCGGTTCGATGTGCGAGCAGAGGACCCACACCACGGCGGGTGCCGTCCCACAAGGATATTCCTGTCAAGGCATTGGCCTTATGAGATCGTATGGCTCCCAGCACCGTGCTAGGTGCCGAGTTCCTCACCGTTGGTTCGGGCGAGTGTGGGCGCGGCCGGGTCCTCCGCGATCACCTGCTCGTCGGCGGGCAGCTCGTCGGTGTCCTGATGATTGGCCTGCCCGGTGTACGCGGGCAGCCCCAGCAGTTCGTTCAGGACGTTGGCCAGCAAGCTCCTGCGTGCGGCCAGGAAGTCGGGGAATCTCTCCAGGGACCGCAGCTCCGGATCGGCGGGGATCCACTGTTCGGCCAGGCGCTCGGGCGCGATGCCCGCCATGTAGTCGACGGGCAGCGTCGAGGAGATCATCTTGTTGGTCTGACCGGTGACGAAGGCCAGGTTGGCGAGGCTGTTCCACTCTTCCTTCGCGTATGTCCCCTGGACTCGGGCGCGCGGGAACACGTGGTGATACTCGATCTTCGCACTGCTGTTCATCGGTTGGTCGCTGATGGCAATGTTGGTCGCCCAGTCCCTCGCCGTACCCCGCAGCGCGGCGATGTAGAGCAGCTTGAAGAAGGGATGCGTGGAGTACTTCTGCTCCAGGTCCCTCGGGTGGAGGGCGCTGTCCAGGGACCGGGTGCCGGAGGCCCTGCGGACGAGTTCGGCGAACAGGTCTTCTCCCGCCCGCGACTTGATCAGCCTGGCCTCCGCATCGAGCTTGCCCTCGACCTGCAGTGAGTAATGACTGAAGGCCATCGCCGTGTACACCCAGCGGCGCAGCATCTGCGCCTCCCCCGGACGCAGTTTGCCGTCCCGGTGGTGCAGCAGCAGGGCCGGCACGATCGTGACGTTCGGCGACGAGAGAACCTCGGAGCGAGGGATCGAGCACTCGCCCTTCAGGAAGTCGATGGCGAAGCGCAGGGCCCTCTCGGTGGCCTGCCAGGCCTCCTTCAGCGCGGCTTCGTCCACCTCCGCCCCGATGAGCTTGATGTGGTGGGCGCCGGTTCCCGCGAGGAGGCTCATGAGGCGCAGGACGGCTTCCCTGTTCAGTGCGAAGTTGCCATCCTGCAGTTCCTGGTGGAAGGCGTCCATCGTGTCCAGCCCGTCCGCCCAGCGGGCCGCGATGGCGCTGTACACGAGATCACCCTTGGACAGCCGACGACCGCCCTTGTTCAGCCGGGCGAAGAGTTCGGCGACCTCCTCGTAGTCGTCGGACTCGTAGGTGATGACGGCGATCTGATGCTGCCGGATGTTGTTCACCTTCTGCAACCGCTGGATCCACGTGTCGAAATGTGGATCGTCGATCGACACGTCAGCCTTGCGCAGAACCTGGTAGAACTGCACGTTCTCCTGTAGCAACGTCGACACCGGGACCAGCAGCGGATCCTTGCGCTGGACGGCGCTCGGGTTCACGAACTCCTCGGTACGCACGTCGAAACGCAGGTCGATGAGACGACCGTCGGCCTTGGACTCCGGCCGATACACCCAGGCAAGGGACGTCAACCGCTGCTGCCCGTCCAGTAGGTAGAACGGTTGATGCGCCGACTTGTCGGCCTGGACAACGGCAGCCGTCTTGAAAGGGACGGTCAGATTGGTCTTCCACAGCAGCAGGGCACCGACCGGGTAGCCCCGGTAGAGGGAATCGAAAAGATCGCGTACGTCGGGCCTCATCCAGACGAAGTCGCGCTGGATGGACGGGATGACGACCCGACCGTGCAGCAGGTCCTCGACCTGAGAAATGATCTTTTCGTTAGCCAGCCCCATGCCGCCCCCACTGCGAGTGATCTACCGATCACACGATATCCACCTTCGTTGGCGTTCGTCACAACCTCGAAGGCACATCGACGGTGGCGGCCAAGACGGTTCGTGCTCCTGAGGCAGCCCGCCGGTCTCCCCCCCGTTGCGGGAAGGGAGACCGGGAACCCGACGACCGTTCGCGGCCGCCGCGCCGGGGACCGCGTCGCTAGCGCGTCGGTGCAGTATGCGAGGTCGGCGCATAGCCGGTGGGCCGGGCCGTGAAGGTGCCCCTGCCCTGGCTGCGGCCGCGCAGGCGGGTCGCGTAGCCGAAGAGTTCGGACAGCGGCACCGTGGCGGTGACGACCGCCGCGCCCGCCCGTACGGCCGAACCGGTCACCCGGCCGCGGCGGGCGGCGAGGTCGCCGAGGACGCCGCCGACGGCGTCCTCGGGCACGGTCACCGTGACCTCGGCGACCGGTTCCAGGACGGTCATCGCCGAGTCGCGCAGGGCGCCGAGGAGTGCCGCGCGGCCCGCGGTGCGGAACGCCATCTCCGAGGAGTCCTTCACATGGGTCGAGCCGTCGGTCAGCGTCACCCGCAGTCCGGTCACCGGGTGACCGGACTGCGGGCCCTCGGCGAGCGCGTCGCGGCAGCCCGCCTCGACCGCCCGGACGTACTCCTGCGGGACCCGCCCGCCGACGACCGTGGAGCGGAACGCGAAGCCGGTTCCGCCGGGTTCGGGGTGCAGCGGCTCGACGTCGAGGACCACGTGCGCGAACTGGCCCGCGCCGCCGTCCTGTTTGACGTGCCGGTGGACATGGCCCCGGACGCCGCGCACCACCGTCTCCCGGTACGCGACCCGCGGCCGGCCGACACCGACGTCCAGGCCCTGGGCGCGGCGGATCTTCTCCACCGCGACCTCCAGGTGCAGTTCGCCCATGCCCGACAGCACCGTCTGCCCGGTCTCCGGGTCGGTGCGTACCACCAGGGAGGGGTCCTCCTCGGCGAGCCGGGCGAGGGCCGTGGCCAGGCGGTCGGAGTCGGCGGTACGGCGCGCCTCGACCGCGACGGAGACCACCGGGTCGGCGACGCCGGGCGGTTCCAGGACGATCGGGGCGGCCGGGTCGCACAGGGTCGTACCGGCCCGCGCGGACTTCAGCCCGACGACGGCGACGATGTCACCGGCGACCGCGCGCTCCAGCTGGGCGTGCCGGTCCGCCTGCACGCGCAGGATGCGGCCGATGCGCTCGGTACGGCGGGCGTTCGCGTCCCGCACAATGTCTCCCTTCTCGATGGTGCCGGAGTAGACGCGGAGGTAGGTGAGGCGGCCGGTGGGGGTGGCGTTCACCTTGAAGGCGAGGGCGGCGAAGGGGGCGTCGGGGTCGGCGGTGCGTTCCTCCCGCACCTCGTCGTTGCCTTCCGGGACGCCGTTCCCCTCCGGGATGCCGCGCACCGGCGGCACGTCCACCGGTGACGGCAGATACGCCACCACCGCGTCCAGCAGCGGCTCGATCCCGCGGTTGCGGTAGGCCGACCCGCACAGCACGACCACTCCGTCACCGTTGCGCGTGAGGTCGCGCAGGGCGGCGACGAGCGTCGTGGAGGACACCGTCGACTGCGTACAGAATTCCTCCAGCGCGCCCGTATGCCGTTCCGCGACCGCCTCCTCCAGCATCCGCCGACGGCGCCGCGCCTCCTCCCTCAGCTCGTCCGGCACCGGCCCCGCCACCATGGCCTCCCCCGCCTCCGCCCAGGTCAGTGCTCGCATGCGGATCAGGTCCACGACGCCGCGGAAGCCGTCCTCCGAGCCGATCGGCAACTGGACGGCCAGCGGCGCCGGGTGCAGCCGGTCCCGGATCGACGCGACGGCCGCGTCGAGGTCGGCACCCGCGCGGTCGAGTTTGTTGACGAAGGCGATCCTCGGCACGCCGTGCCGGTCCGCCTGCCGCCACACCGACTCGCTCTGCGGTTCCACGCCCGCGACCGCGTCGAACACCGCGACCGCCCCGTCCAGCACCCGCAGCGAACGTTCCACCTCGTCGGCGAAGTCGACATGGCCGGGCGTGTCGATCAGGTTGAGGCGGTGACCGTCCCAGGCGCAGCTGACCGCCGCCGCGAAGATGGTGATGCCGCGGTCACGCTCCTGCGGGTCGAAGTCGGTGACGGTGGTCCCGTCGTGGACCTCACCGCGTCTGTGGGTGGTGCCGGTGGCATACAGGATCCGCTCGGTGACGGTGGTCTTGCCCGCGTCGACGTGGGCGAGGATGCCCAGGTTGCGGACGGTGGTGAGGCTGGTGAGGTCGGTACGCACGGCCCATGGCCTTTCGAAGTGTGTGGTGTGCAAAAGGGCGGCGCGCGATTGTCCGCAACGAGAGCCGGAGGGCGGGACAGGGA